>JALHNK010000237.1 GCA_022843565.1 Phycisphaerales bacterium | reverse complement strand
TCGCTGCGATCTGGTCAGCGCTCAAAAGATCGTCGGCCACCTCCACCTCGGGCAGCGGCTCGTTCTGATACTCGGCAAAGAAGGCCGCCTCGTTCTGCAGCCGCAGGTTCATCGCGTGTTGCACAGCGGACAACTCGTCGTGATTGAACCGCTCCGGCCAAGCGATCACTGCTCCCTCGTCCATCGCTGTTCGGTGCTTGCCGTAGAACGCCGTGGCATCGACGATCCCCCGATCGGCACGGAGCCCCTCGGCCCGCACGCGGGCGTACTCGGCCCAGAGCCTCTCATTGGTGGGGAACGTATAGACCATCTTGGTCCGTTCGCCCTGCCACTGCGGGTGTTTGTCCCGGTCGAGGATGCGGTCGGCCAGGTCGTCGGGGCGCACGACTGTCAGCGTCATGAGCCCAGCAATCTTCTTGCCGGGTCCAGCAAGGCCGAGAATCGCGCCCGCGAGGATGCGTTCGCGGTTAGCGCACTGCGACGGTGAGCGAGCGCTCTCGTCGGTTTGCGGGTCATCGATCAGCACGAGCGACGGACGAGCAGATGTTCCGTCCGCTCGCTTGTGCTTCATGCCGCGGATACGGCCGGTGATTCCGGCCACGCGGATGATCGCCCCGGAAGCGACCGAGCCGGTGATCGTCGGCAGCACGATCTCTTTGGCGGTCCAACCGATATGCGTCTGCTTGCCCTGAAAGAGTTGGCCCGAGGCCCGCTGGTGAATCCCCTCCAGCGAACGGATCGGATGGCACACCTCCGGGAAGTCGCCAGCCAGGATCTCGCTGTTCTCCAACTCCGCCTTGATGCTCTCCAGCATCCCCGCGGCGTGCTCTTCGTCTGACCCGATGAGCGCCACGAAATCGCGGTGTCCGTACACCAATGCCCACAGGCATGCGGTCTCGCAGAGCGAGGTCTTCCCCGAGCCGCGCGGCATCGCCATCGCGAACAGCCCGCCCTCAAGCACCGCCTGCTCGATCTTGCCGATGACCTTGAGGTGGTCGTCCGACCACTTCAGGTGAAACGTCTGAGGGAAGTACGCCTCGCAGAAGAACCGGAAGTCGCTCGCGGCCTTCTCTTTGCGAGCTGGATCAGCGACCGGCGGCAGATCACCGATGTCACGGCCCGAGAGCGAGAGCATCGCGTTGCGAAGCCGGGCACGCTCCTTCATAGCGTCGTAACCCGTCAGACCTTCAGGCGCATCGGCAGCCTCGGCGATCGCTTCGTGCCGCGTCGTCACCAGCCACGCGACGTACCTGAACAGATCGACCTTGCCCGCGTCGCCGTCGGCCGCGACGCGGAACCCAGCGCGCGTGCGATGCCGGTGGAGCTGCCGCTCGCTGATCACCTCGCCCAGCGGCGTGCTGTTGAGCAGCCGCGCGAGTTCGCCAGGTTTGAGTTTGCGCGGGTCAATCGCCACCTGCGGACATCTCCTTCACGAGCCACGCCGCGTAGTGCACGAGGTTCACGCTGCCGTCCGCGTTCGTCGGCGCGCCCGCGTCAATGTCGGCATCGAGCATGTCTTCGGTGACCGGCTTGCCGCCCAATCGCGTGAGCACGCGCGCGGCGTCCGCCACGGGCAGCGCCGCCGGGTTGAGCCGGGACATTCCCTGTCCAGGCCCCGAACTAGGCGCGTGTTCGGGAGTCATCGCGGACCTCCCGCGCGAACTTGCCCACATGGGCGGAAGAGTTGCCCACATGTCGCAAAATCATCGAGAAATGCAGGCCAAACGCCTTGCATGTTCCCCGTCAGCCGGCCAATGTGTGTCACACGCGAGCGGGAACAACCCACCCCCCGCACGCGACGGAGACCACGAACATGAACGCGACCACGAAGACCACGCTCGACCTCGCCAAGACCCTCGCCAAGAGCGGGTTTCACATCCCCGCGATCGAGATCCACACACCCGACGGGCGCACCTGGAACATCGCGACCGTCCCCGCCGGACGCGGCCGCCACCTCGACGGCCACTGGGGTCCACGCCCCGGGTCGCTCGGCGGCTTTCGCCTCTTCGAGATCGACCGGGACAACGACGCCCCCAACGAGCACGACGCGATCGACGGCGATACCTGGACCGTCGACGAGTTGGTCGACTACCTCCGGGCGGTCGGCCAACCCAAGGACACGACGAGTTGGGACCGCAAGAACGACAACAAGCCGACGACCTGAAGCCCGCGAAATGCGGGCTTCGCTGTTTACCAGAGACCACCAACCCAAAGGAGCACGACCATGACGAAGCGCACGCCCAAGACCACCAAGCCCGAACCCACCGCCGCCGAGACCTACGCCGCACGCCGCAACGACATCGCCCGCCTGATGGACGTGCTGCAGATGGAACTCGATAAGCACGCTGAGGGGGCGAAGGCCGACCCGCGCAACTGGGGCTTCGCGGGAAGCCTCGGGAAGGTCCGCAGCGACCTGATCGACCTGGTCGGGTTCCTCAGCAACATGGACCCCGAGCACGTCGAGGCCTTTCTGAATGACGCCGAGTGACCAAAACCACCAACCGCAAGGAGCAACGCCATGAACATCAAG
>JALHNK010000236.1 GCA_022843565.1 Phycisphaerales bacterium | reverse complement strand
TCGGGGAAGGTGGTCATGAACCTGCTCGGGACAAAGAAGAGGGAGGACTCAACGGTGAGACGTTCGAGTCGTTGAACGGATGCGGACGAAATGGCAAACCAGAGGCGAGACGATGAGGCGAATGGGTCAAGTTGGCCGGAGGCATCCGGTGGGGCCGGGCGGAGCCAGCGTGGGCGGCACAGAAGGTGCGCCGTTATTGAGAGATGCGCCGAGTGTGATTTTCTGGCGGGGTTTTGCGAGAATCGGGCGAGCTTCGACGCGAGCGTTCCTGGGATTCGGCGGTTTCTACCAGTTCCCGGAGCATCCGGCGGCCGCGGGCGATCCGGGTTTCGATGGTTGTCTCGGGTAAGTCCATGACTTCACCAATTTGTCGGTAGGACATTTCGTGGACACATCGCATCAGCAGCGGCTCGCGATACTCCTCGGGAAGGCGTTGGAGGAGGCACATCATCCAACCAGAATCCTGACTTGTCTGCACGGCGGTGCTGGGTTGCTCGCGGCCGCCGGCGTCATCGCGAGCGGGCTTGCTGGCGATGGCATCGACGCCGCCGGCGCGCTCCGCGACGCCGTCAAGGCTTTGGACGGGTCGCGCGACGAGCTTGCGGCCCGCGAGGCGGGCGGCGTTGAGCGCGACCATGCGCAGCCAGGGCTTCAGGGCGTCAAACGTGCGAACGGTGTCGATCTTGCCGACGAACGCCGCGGCGACTTCCTGGAGCAAGTCGTCAACTTCGGCGGCGTTGGGTTTGTGGGCGATGATGACGACGGCGACGTAGCGACGGTGGGAATCCCAGAGCGCGCGCAGCGCCCACTCTTGCCCCGACTGAGCGGCGGCGAAGAGGTCGGCGTCACCGGTCTGTTCCATCCGTGGGTCGTCCATCAAGATCCTGTACGCCGCGTTGCGAGATGCGCCGAGTGAATGGCTCCGTCGGCACGCTACGCTTGTTTCGGTGAATTGATCGGCCGGGCCCCTGGGGCGAGTCGGACGGCGCGCTGGTCCGGGGGAAGTGGGCCGGAGGCCGTGCGTTGGGGCGTGTGAGTAGTGTTTGGCGACGGCGGACGGAGGTTGCGTTGCTGGACAAGGTCATCGAGCGAAGGAATGCCGAGTCGGTCATGGGGCTTGGCGAGCACCTGGACGAGCTGCGGACTCGGGTGGTGATGGCGGTGGTCGGGCTGCTGCCGATCCTGGTGGTCGCGTTGATCTATGGGCGCGCGCTGCTGAGCCTGCTGATGGAGCCGGCGGTGAAGGCGCTGCGGCTGGACGGGCAGGCCGGGCAGATGCAGGTGACCAGCGCGATGGAGGCGTTCAGCGCGTACTTCTACGTTGTGGTGGTGGTGACACTGGTCGTGGGCGGGCCGTGGGTGCTGTACCAGTTGTGGAAGTTCGTCGCGCCGGGGCTGTACACCAACGAGCGAAGGTTCGCGTACATCCTGGCGCCGCTGTCGGTCACGCTGACGATCCTGGGCGTGCTGCTGATGTACTTTGTGATGCTGCCGCTGGCGCTGTCGTTTTTGGTGAACTTCGCGTCAACCCTGGGCCCGCAGAAGATCGTGAGCGCGCCGGTGCCAGCGGGGGTGGTGCTGCCGAGTCTGCCGGTGCTCGCGGCGGACCCGGCGGAGCCCAAGGCGGGCGAGATGTGGGTGAATCGTGAGCTGAATGCGATCCGCGTGTGCCTGCAGGGGCCGGGTGAAGATGGCACGGCCCCGCTGATCATGGGCACGGATCTCTCGAGTTCGGGGACTCTGGCGGTTCACCTGAAGCTGAGCGAGTACATCGAGCTGTTCCTGACGCTGGCGCTGGTGTTTGCGCTGACGTTTCAGTTGCCGGTGGTGCTGTTGTTGCTGGGCTGGGTCGGCGTGGTGAACGTCGGGATGTTGCGCAAGCACCGCAAGTACGCGTTCGCGGGGGCCGTGGTACTCGCGGCGGTGGCCTCGCCGACGGGTGATCCCGGCTCGCTGGCGGTGCTGCAACTGCCGATGTATTTGCTGTACGAGTTCTCGATCCTGCTGTTGTGGCTGCTGCCGGCGTCGCGCGTCGCCGGCACGCCACGGACCAACGCCGATGACGACGCGTCGCCGACCGACGCGACCGGGCCGTGAGCGAAGCGAAGGGAGAGCGTGCGGATCTTTGTGGCAGCCGAGAAAGTCGCCGGTGACGCGTGCTCAACGCAGGCGCCGGCGCTTTTGTGCGCCATCGAGCTGGCGCACCGAGGCGTGGAGGTCACGCTGGCGTGCGAGTCGATCCACTCCGACGCGCGGGCCGAGGCGGAGCGCGCGGGTGTGCGAGTGATTGCGCGCGGGCCGTTCTGCTATCGCAAGCAGGCTTCGGCGCGGGCGTTCGCTTCGTTCATCAAGGGCCTGATGCGTGAGCATGGCGAGGGCTGGGTGTGCGTGTCGTTTTCGGCGCTGGTGGCGGCGGAGGTGTGGGCGCCGCTGAGCAATCGCGAGCCGGTGGCCGACACGCGACTGGAGGACGCCCTGCACGACACGGTGCTGCTGCGATCGTTCAGGCGGCGGGCCGCCGAGGCGCTGGCGCGGCGCGGCGCGGGCGTGCGGCGGTTCCTTGCGTTCGGGGCGCTGGAGGCGGCGCCGGAGCAGCCGTATCGCGAGCTGGACGGTGTGACGGTCAACGTCGGCTACATCGCGACGACGCC
>JALHNK010000235.1 GCA_022843565.1 Phycisphaerales bacterium | reverse complement strand
AGTCATGCCCGCTCGACGCACAACCATCGACGCGACCGGCGACCAGGGATTGCACGCCGCGCACGGCCTTGGTGGGGAAGGGCAGGACATCAGGACGGATGGTCGCGGCGGAGCGCGCACCGTCTCGCTCAGTCGCCACCTCGTCATCCACGCGATGCAGTTTCAGCTTCGTGCCCATCGGTCCCTCTTTCCCGCCGCAGGTCCGGATATCCCGGTCGCGTCGGCGTTCGTTCAGGCTCAGCGAAGATCGAGCAGCCCGAGGGTGAAGATGAGCCCATGAACACGGGAGTGATCGCGATCACGCCGCGCGACCGGCGCAGGCGGTCGAAACGTGCGGCGTGCGCCCGCACAGTCGTCAGGAACGTTTGCTGATCGGACGCGGACAAGGTCCGAGTAGGCGCGGGAGAACGGACCTTGGTTGAAGGGAGTGGAGGCGGTGTCGACGTACGCTCTCTGTCGCCATGCACCTGGTGCCGATCGAAGACATCTCCGACCCGCGTGTGAGCGACTACGCGAACCTGCGCGACGCGGAACTCATCCAGCGTGAAGACCCCTTCGACCCCGCGGGGCACCGAGGCCTGTTCATGGCCGAGGGGGAGCTCGTGGTCCGTCGCCTGCTCGCGTCACGCTTTCGCACACGCTCGGTGTTCCTGACGCCCACGCGCCTGGAGACCATGCGCGAGGCGCTGGAGCCGCTGGGCGAGGACATGCCCGTCTACGTCGCGCAGCCCGACGTCTTCAGTGCGGTGGCGGGGTTCAACATTCACCGCGGCGTGCTGGCGGCGGGCGCGCGCCCGCTCGACGAGCGCTGGGAGACCCTGCTCTCGCGCCCGGGTCCGACGCTCATCCTCGAAGACCTGTTCAATCACGACAACATCGGGTCGATCTTCCGCAACGCCGCGGCTCTCGCGGGGGCCGGCGCCTCGGTGCTGCTCAGCCGCGGCACGGCGGACCCGTTGTACCGCAAGTGCATCCGCGTGAGCGTGGGGAATGTGCTGTCGATTCCGTTTGCACGGATGAGCGATTTCCCCGATCCGGCGGGTCATGACGCGCAGCGGCTGCGTGAGTCGGGGATCGAGGTGTGGGCGCTCACACCCGGCGAGGGCGCGGTGAACATCGATGACGCGGTGCGCGATTGGAAACGAGCAGGCGCTCTGCATCCGATCGCGCTGATGCTCGGCTCAGAGGGGCCAGGCCTGAGCGAGCGAGCAATGGCGCTGGCGACCCGGCGCGTGGTCATCCCGATGTGCAAGGCGCACGAGAACGTAGATTCACTGAACGTGGGTGTCGCCGCTGCGGTGGCGCTTTATGCGCTCGGTCTGGCGGCGGGCTGATGACTCCCCAGCACCTCGCTCATCGCTCCGACGCGCTGGACATCGGCACCTCGCGGCGAAGTTCGCCCGCGCCGGAAGAGTTGCCGGGGCCAGGACCCAAGCCGGTGCCGGACTTGAGCGCCGGGTCGGTGGAGCCGTCGCTCATGCGCACCTTCGCGCGGAGCAGCAGCTCCTGCCACTTGGGGTCTTTGTTGAGCATCAGGGCGCGCTTCAGGCGCTGCTCCGTCAGGTCCGTCACCTTGTTGTACGACACGTCGAGCCAGACGCTGCGACGCAGCGAGGGGACGTAGTTCGGGTCGCGCTGCAGCGCCTCGGTGTAATAGCGCTGCGCGTCGTTCTCCCAACCCATCGATTCATAGAGCGTGCCGAGGTTGTGCACGGGCACGGGGTCGGCAGTGCTCAGGCGCGCGGCCTGCTCGAACGCGGTCGCCGCCTCCATGTTCTCCTGGCGCTGCATAAACAGCCGCCCGAGGTTGTTCCACGCGAAGGGTGACTCCGGATAGACCTCGACGGCCTCTCTGTACAGCTTGATCGCCTGATCGGTCTTCTTGAGCTTCTCCAGGCGCTGCCCCTCTCGCACCAGCGCGAGGCACTGCTTGGCGGCCTCCGCTTCTTCCTGGCGCATGCGAGAGGCGTCGCGAGAGAGTTGATCCGACTTGTTCGTCTTGCAGCCGACGAGCGCCGGCCCGGCCGCCGCGAGCATCGCGCCGAGCGCGACGGCGTGCAGTGTTCGTCGAGTTCGAGAGAGCGGGCAGTTCATGGGGGCATCCGTGGGAGAGGTCATCTGCGGGCGGGGGAGGGGAGGGGTTCCGAATGAGAAGATCAGCCCCCCTTGCGCTCCCAGCGCTGGAAGGTCACGTCGATGTTCCAGCCGCCGTCAAAGATCGCTTCTTCGGTCGCCGGACCCAAGCCGGGCGGAGGCTGCGGAATGTTGGGCGTGGTCGCGGAGCCCGAAGCGCCGGGGCGGAGGAAGAGCGTGTAGATGTCCAACCCCGGGAACTCTGCTTTGTCCTGCGCGGCGTTCAGCCACGCCATGATGATCGCGGGGTCCTGGTTCGCAGCTTGCGCGCGAAAGTTCTTGAGTTGGATACCGGGGAAGGGCGCGGCCGCCGCACCGTCGCCGCTGGAAATGTTGCCGGAGATTTTGAGCCCGACCCCGTTGGCGAGTTCTTCCAGGCGCGAGGCCATCCGCGGATCGGGTCGGTAGCGTTCTTCCTGCGGGCCGGTGGCGCTGCGGTTCACTTCGTCGACGAGCGTCAGGATGCGTCGGGCCTCGCCCGCGGCAGATTGCACGCTCGCCGACGCCCCCAGTCGCGCCGCAACGCCA
>JALHNK010000234.1 GCA_022843565.1 Phycisphaerales bacterium | reverse complement strand
CGTTGAAGACTGCTTCCGCGGCCCGCGCCTCTTCTGGCGTGACGGCCCGCGCCTTTTCGGTGAACCCCTTGAGCGTCCAACTCGACTCGGGTCCCAGATCCTTGACCCCGATGGCATCTGCAATGAGTCGAATGGTCGGCCGGTCGACTGAGATCCCGCCAACACCTAACGCAGCGAGGCGTCGATTGACCTCGGGACCACCGCCCGCCGCCTTGAGTACCAGGTCTGTGGCGCTGTTGTCACTGATGAGCAGCATCAGCTCCAGCAGGTTACGCACCGACAACGAGACCCCCGGATCGTCGAACAGATTGGAGAGGGTGCCGCTCCCCGGATGAAGGTCGCCGGGCGCGAGAGCCACCATGGAGTCGAGCCGAACCGCGCCGCGGTCCACACGACTCAACAGTTGCACCGCGACCGGCACCTTGAATGTCGAGGCCATGGGGAACGGCTCAGCGCCGTTCACAAAAAGCTCACGACCCGATTCCAGGTGAATCACGCCAACGCCGACCTTCCCCCGAGCGATGCTCGACAGGCGGTCGATCTCAGATCGCAAGCGGTTGAGGCTGCCGTCGCCCTGGGCCGGCGCGATCGCCGGAACCATGAAAGCGACCAGAAGCACCGCGATAGCAACACGTTTGCCACCCGTCATCTCAACCACCAGGCTCGAGTCGCGGATAAACTCTCGGCCCGGCAGCCGTTACGCAAACCGGCTAGTCAGGAAATTGCCAGCCGCGGAGGGCGTAGTACTTGCGGCGCGGAGTCGCCTTCAAGGGATGGATACCGTTTCGGCGGCACCAGATGAAGTGAAAGGTCAGGCCCGCCAACCCGAGAATCACCGGAAGCCCTACGGCGATGGAGCCAAAACGGCGTTGTACCAAGAGGGTGAGGACCACAACCAGCCCCCACTTGGTCGCCTTTCGCCACGGGGGCGTCTCCACTTCAAAGACCGCGAATGTGGACGTGCCTACGATGATCAGCACGAAGAGGACCGCCAGCGCGAGTGTCATCGGTCAGAGCGAGAGTTTCCAGGTGAGGGAGACGCTTCGTCCGGGATTGGCGGCGAAGTCCTTGGCCCGACTGGTGGCATCACGCGACCATCGGTCGGCGACGTTGTCGATGCGCAGCAGCACGGTATGGAACGAGGCACCAACGCCAAAACGCAGTCCGGCAAAGGCGTCCGTGAGCAAGAATCCTCCGGTGGCTTCCTCTCCCGCAGCCACACGTCCTTGCCCAAACGTGTATCGCGCCGAGGAGCCCAGCTGCCATCGGGCCGTTTCGCGGCGAGTCGTGACACCGAGGCGCATGGGTGGCATGAATGGGAGGGCGTTCCCCGACTGATCTCGAGCCAGGACAACGTCACCCGAGCCACCCAGGACCCAGGACCCGATCGCTCGCTCGATGAGCAGTTCCCCGCCGGTCAGCCTCGCGGGCACCTGCGAGATGGTGAATAACGGCAGGGTCTTGGTGATCCCACCCGTGCTCACGACAGTATCGCGGCCGGTGGGGTACATGCCAATCCAGCCCTGCACGGCCGTGTGGAAGAAGGCGGCTTGCCACCGGATCTGCGGACGGTCTGCGCGCCACACGAGGTCCAGTCCGTGGGTCACCTCCGGGTCCAACTGCGGATTACCGATCTCGAATGCCCCGGTGCCCGCGTGTCCTGCGCGGGAAAAGAGTTCCTCGGCGCCGGGCGCTCGTACCGCGCGTGCGACGTTGAGGGCCAGCGTGGTCGCAGACCCAGTCGGCACGACGAGACCGCCCGACGCGGCTACCGCATCAAATCGGCGGGAGAGCGAGGGCCCGAAAGCCGACGTGGTGCGGCTTGTGATGTCGCTTCGCTCCAGCCGCACCGCGAGCGGCAGGCGCAGTCGACGCCCGGCAAACGGCGCGAGGTCTTGAAAGGCCACCACGCTCAAGGCGCGCGCAGCGTTGGGTGGCGTCAGCGCCTGATCGCCGGCGACCCCGTTCTCGCGACGCAGGAAGCCAGCGCCCACGGCACCACCGGCAAACACGCCACGGGCGCGGGTCACGCCCACCACCTGCAACTGTTGGGTGCTCAGCTCGAGGGCCGTGGCCACGTCACCGGTGGTCAGCACCTCGTCGTGATCGTACCACTGGGCCGTTCCTTCGACGCGCAGCTGTTGAAGCGCGGGCAGGGCCTCGGTTTGCCAGCGGCTGCTCACCTCGTGCCTGCCTCCATTCAGACGGACGCCAGCGGCGGGATCATCGCGCACCGGCAACCCGTACTCAAACCCATATCGCCGATACGTCACTCCCCCTGCGTTGTTCGGGCCGACGTAGCCGAGCCCGGCAACAAACGACCGGTTGCGCGCGCTGGTATTCCCCAGCTCGCCACCATTCGGGCCGCCGGTGCCCTGGTTCCCGTGGGCGCGCCCACCGCGGTGGCCGTTTCTCCACTGACGGAAAGCGAGACGATGCGACGATCCGGCACCAGGCGCGGGATGTCGTCCGAGATGACATTGACCACGCCGCCTAACGCGTTACTGCCGTAAAGGAGCGCTGCCGGTCCCCGCACCACCTCGATCTCACGAGCGGCCAGGGGATCGATGGTGACGCCATGATCAGAGGCCGACGAGGCCAGGTCGGCGGTTCGTTGGCCGTCCTGCAACACCACGATGCGATCACCGGTCAACCCGCGAATGATGGGCATGGCGGCCGACGG
>JALHNK010000233.1 GCA_022843565.1 Phycisphaerales bacterium | reverse complement strand
GTCGCAACCCCGCGCGGTCAGGCATTTTGAATCGCTGGGCGAGATAGAGGAGCACTTTTGTGAGCTGACCCGTATTCCCCGATTTCAGGAGCAGGTGCCACCGCCACCGCTGCTTGATACGGTCGATGGCGCAAGGCGCCGGGCCGATCAGCCGAAGTCCTTCAATGGCACGCGCTTCCACCAGTCGCTTCAACCACTCACTCACCGCCTGGCTGGCCTTCGCCACCTCGGCCTCATCGAGGCCGCTGACAACCACGTTGGCCAACCGCACCGTCGGTGGATACGGGGGTGACTCGCGATCCGCGAGTTCTCGCGCCGCAAAACCGATGAAGTCGTGGTGAATGGCACACTGGATCGCATGGTGATCGGGCGTCCGAGTCTGCACCACCACCTGGCCAGGCTTTTCACCTCTCCCGGCCCGCCCCGCGACCTGTGCCAGTAGCTGGAACGTCCGTTCCGACGCCCGGAAGTCCGGCAGGTTGAGCCCGACGTCGGCGTCGATCACACCAACGAGGGTCACGTTGGCGAAATCGAGGCCTTTGGCGATCATCTGCGTCCCCAACAACACATCCACTTCATGCCGTCCGACCCGGTCCAGGATGTCAGCGTGTGCCCACTTCCCCGTGGTCGTGTCCATGTCCATCCTGGCAATACGCAGTTTGGGCATGCGATCCCCCAACAAACGTTCGACCTGTTGGGTGCCCAATCCCTTTTGACGAACGGTGTCGGCGCGGCACCGCACGCAGCGTTCGGGTGGCATTTCCTGGTGCGCGCAGTAGTGACAGGTCAGCCGTTCCGGAGTGCGATGATAGGTCAGTGAGATCGAACAGTTGGGACACGCCCGCACGTCACCACACGAGACACACTGCAGGAAGGACGCATACCCACGGCGGTTGAGCAGCAGGATGGCCTGCTCGTCTCGCGCCACACATTCCTGCAGCGCCCGTTCGAGTCGCTCCGAGATCACCCGCCGAAACGGATCGAGGATCGTCGGCATCTGGGGAGGTGCCGGCACCCGAACGCCTGGCGTCTCACTGGGGACCGGGCGACGTGGCCCTCGCACATCGATGATCTCCACCTGCGGCAGGGTGCCTCCACCGACCCGATCCATGAGTGAGTGCAGCACAAACTTCCCCTCGCGTGCATTCGTCCACGACTCCAGCGACGGCGTGGCGCTTCCAAGTACCACCACCGCCCCCTCGAGTCGCCCGCGGACCATCGCCACATCGCGTGCCGAGTATCGTGGGGACTCATTCTGCTTGTAGGTGGCCTCGTGTTCCTCGTCCACGATGATGGCCCGCACATTCTGTAGCGGGGCAAAGATGGCCGAACGCGCCCCCACCGCGATCCGTCGCTCACCTCGATGTAACACGCGCCAGGCATCCAACCGTTCACCGTCCGACAACCCGCTGTGCAAGACCGCGACCTGGTCTCCAAACACTGAGCGAAAGCGCCCCACGGTTTGTGGGGTGAGTGCAATCTCTGGCACCAGGACGATCGCCGAGGCGTGTGGCTGGGCCAGCAGCCGGCGCAGCAGCTCCAGGTAGACCAGCGTCTTGCCACTTCCAGTGACCCCATGCAGCAACGCCACGGTCCCCGGAGCGGCCGACGCCAGGCCATCAATCACCGCGCGCTGCATCGGTGTAGGTTCATGGACCGGCGAGGGGCCCGTGGGTCGTCCCGCAAAGGGATCGCGCAGGGTACTGCGCGACTCCAGCCGGATGAAGCCGCGTTTGGCCAGCGCGCCAATCACGCCATCACTCACACCGAGTTGTTCGCGGAGTGTACGCACCGGGGCCTCATCGCGCAGTGCCTCGAGCAGCTCGTACACTTCTCGCTGGCGCGCGCTGCGACGAAAGACCTCGTCGCGCTCCATCAAGGAATCCAGGCGCCGGCTCAGCACGGCGACCCGTTCGCGTTTGTCACCCGGGTTTGGCGCCGAAGCGGAGGTGAGCAGCACGGGAAGTGCCGCACGCAGCGCCGATCCGAAGGAAACGGCGTAGTGCCGCGCAATCCACTCCAGCGTGGAGAACAACGCTGGAGGAACAGCGGGGGACGCGTCGGGGAAACCGAGAACGTCCTTGTAGGCGTGTTGGGCCTCCGCTTCGTGCCGCTCGCCAACCACGATGCCCACCTCACGCCGTCCGCGCAGCGGCACAATCACGCGGGTTCCCGGCAACACCGCCGGCACCTCCTCCCCAATGGCGTAGGAGAAGGTGCGAAAGAGGGGAATCGGGAGCGCGACGTCCACGAGCCGTGGCATGGCCGAAGTGTAGCGTCGTGATCAAGCGGCGCGCTCGGTTAGCTTCCAAGTGTGTCGGCGCGCCCATCCCCCTCGACGTCAGTCAAACGCCCCGCACTTCGCGCGGTGCTCGAAGCACACGGCTATGTGCTGCTCTACGACGGGGTTTGCGGCTTGTGTAATGGGTTCGTGCAGTGGGTCATCAAACATGACCGCATCGGCACCATGCGGTTTGCGACCTTGCAGGGGCCCTATGGCGTCGAAGCCATGAAGTCGCTGCCTGCCCTGGCTGGCGTCGATTCCGTCGTACTACTGTCGCGGGATGGGGCGTTGGTCAAGTCGACGGCCGCCCTCGAGGTGGCGCGGTACCTGGGTGGGGTTCGTTCGCTCCTTCTGGCCGGTTATGTCCTGCCCCGCGGGCTGCGCGACGCGTTGTACGATGCGGTCGCGCGACGTCGGTATGGCTGGTTCGGAAGACTGGACGCCTGCCCGGTCCCCCCGCACGAGGTCATGGAGCGGTTTCTCGACCCATAAC
>JALHNK010000232.1 GCA_022843565.1 Phycisphaerales bacterium | reverse complement strand
GGTCGGCGCGACGAGCATCGCGGCGACGCGAGCGGACGGGCACGATGCAGCTCCATCGGCCAGCCATGCGCGGAGCACCGCGATCTGAGACCCCGCCAATCGGGCCGCGGTCAGCGCGCGGACTGAGCTTTCCGCGTCGGCAGGAGATTTGGTGAGCCGCGCGAGAATCAACTGAGCCAATGCCGCTTCCACCTGAACGCGCGATTCGCCGTTGAGCATCGCGATCGCGCGAACGCGGTTCTCCGCGACGTGATCCAACACGGACTGCACGCGCTGGGCATCGCCGCCGCCCAGCGCGGCGTCCGCCAGCGGGCGCAGAAGCGGCTCAAGCGCCTGGCGCAGCACGTCGTCCTTGTCGCGAAAGTGCTCGTAGAACGTCGAACGCCCGACGCCCGCGCGGCGAGAGAGTTCACCGACGCTGAGCAGGTCGTAGCGGCGGCCGAGCGCCAGGCGGTTGAACGCCGCGACGATCCACGCGCGAGTTCGCGATGAACGATCGGCCCGGGGCCCGGATGTACCGCGAGCGTTGCCCATTTCCGGACAGTATGGCCCGAGTGTCCGGACGCCGCGATCGCGCGTGGACAGCGGGCGAGGGCTGCGCAACGCTCCTTGCATGCCAACCCCGTCGTCGCCAGAATCGTGTCAGGTCGAATCCGCCACACCGACGTCCGAGGCCCGCGCCGCTGGCTACGGACTCATCGCCTTGGCGGTGCTCTCGGTCGTGTTCATGGCGCTGCACCCCACGACGGGCACTCACGACCCCGTCGAGTTCGTCACCCGGGCCGGGCGCGGCGTTCCGGGCAACACGCTCGTCCATGGCGTGCTGATCACGCTCGTGCTCATGATGTTCATCTGTTTCCTCTCGCTGCGCGATGTCCTCGGCTCGGGCAGGCTGCTTGTTCGTGCGGGACTGGTCGCGCTCGTCGTCGGCACGACGGGCGCCGTCGTCGCCGGGCTCATCAACGGCTTCATCATTCCTAGCGGCGCGTCGCATTTCGCGGGTGCCGAGCCGCAACGTGTCGAGTCCGCGTTGGCCGTGATGACGCTGGCGCGAGAAGCCGGTGCGACGTGTGCGAGAGTGGGGGTCGTGGGCCTTTCGCTCGGCGCGATCGCGTGGGCGTGGTGCTTGCTGGCGTTTGGCGGCTGGCGCCGCGCCGCAGGTGTTGCTGGCATCGTGTGCGGCGTGACACCAATGGCGATGCATGTCGGCGAGCATCTGCGGATGAACGTGCCGGGCTTCGGGCTCTTCGTGCTGATCTATGCGGTCTGGGCCGTCATCGCAGGGATCGTGCTGCTCCGATGGCAGTCGCCGAGTCCAACAATGCCGCGCACGGCGTGAAAATGTGCGTGCAGCACGATGATCCTGCCGAGCCTTCTCTGTGCCGTCGGGCTCGCGCCCGGTGGTTGACATGATCGTTCACATCCCGCGAGCATCGGTCGTCGAGCCGACGGACGTCTTTAGAATCACACCACCACCAAACTCGGCTCGAACTGGAAGACGACCATGAAACCCTCCCCTGCCCGACAAGCGACCCGCCCCGATGCGATCTCAGCGCTCGTGCCGTACGCCCATGTGGCGGACGTTGAGCGATCTCTCGCCTTCTACTCGTTGATGGGCTTCGTGCGACGCGAGACGCACTCGGGGCCGACCGGTCGAGTTGTTTGGGCCCACGCGGTGTCGGGCGACGCGCGCCTGATGCTGGCGCAGTCCAGTGGACCGATCGCCGCGGATCAGCAGGCCGTGCTGTTCTACATGCATTGCACGAACGTCGCGGCACTCCGCACCCGATTGCTGCAGAGCGGCGTGCACAATGGCGGGGCGTATGACGGCAAGCCGCGTGCGAGCAACAGCGGACCGGTGCTCTTCGACATCGCGTTCCCGTTCTACATGCCCGCCGGTGAGTTCCGCCTGCACGACCCCGACGGCTACGTCATCCTCGTCGGCCAGCTCACGTAAGCGACTGCCGATCGCCGCCATCGTCGCGGGCAGAGCGTGCGAAACTCGCGAGAGACCGAGTGCCAGCGTTTCGACCCGAGTCGGTTTGCCCGTCACGACCGTGCAAGGTCGAACTGCGCCACAAAATGTCAAGCAGACTTGACACGTTGTGAAAGTCGTGTATTCTTGACATGGTGTCAAGGATGTTTGACGACGGCACGGGCCGAAGGGAGTACCGATGAGTGCGTCGTTCGAGGAAAAGAGTGTCTGGATCCAGCTCGGCGCGATGACGCTCGGTCTCGGCGCGTATTTCGTGTTCGCGGGGCGCATGCTCGCCTCGGGCGTTCGAGAGATGAGCGCGTTCGCCTCGCTCTTCGTTCTGAGCGTCGTGGTCATGGTCGTGCTGCTGGTCGTTGCGTACAGCGTCGCGGCGTTGACCGGCCGGGTTGAGGGGCGCGACGAGCGGGACCGGCTGATCTCGTGGAAGGCCGAGCACCGCTCGGCGTGGGTCATCGCGGTGGGCGTGCTCGGAGCGGTGACGTGCATGGCCGCGGGGGTTGACAACGTCTGGACGGCGAACGTCCTTCTGCTGTCGCTGGCGATATCGGAGATGCTCGGGTTCGTGCTGCAGATCGTCTACTACCGGCGAGGGGTCTGACGCATGGCGACGGAGAAGCTCATCATCGCCAACAGGATCCGCGAGCTGCGATTCGCATCGAGCGAGATGACGCAGCAGACGCTCGCCGATCGCGTCGGTGTCAGCCGGCAGACGATCAACGCGATCGAGGCGGCGAAGTACTCGCCTTCGTTGGAGGTGGCGTTCCGGATCGCGCGGGTGTTTGGCAAGCCGCTCGAGGGGGTCTTTGAG
>JALHNK010000231.1 GCA_022843565.1 Phycisphaerales bacterium | reverse complement strand
CCGCCTCACGGCTCGAATCGTCGCCCGCAAGAAGGCCGGCATCACGGGCATCCCGCCCAAGAAGTGACCGACGGCGGGGGTTGAGCGTTTACGAAATCAAAAAGCCCCGAGCGAGATCGCTCGGGGCTTTGTTGTTTTTGGGGGTCGGCAATCGGCAATCGGGGGGAAAATCAGAGCCCTTCGGAGTTGCTGCGGTGGTTGATGGCGAAGAAGGCATCAAGGCAACGCGGCATCAAGGCATCAAGTGCCTTACTGCTTGCTGAAAGCTGACGGCTGAAGGCCTGACAGCTTCCACCTGACGGCTCCCTCAATCCACACTCATCTGCTCAAGCGAAGTCTCCAGGGTGCGGCGCGCCGTGTTCAACTGCGTGCGGCTGGTTTCCTGGGCGGTGTTGAGCTTGTCGATCTCGGCCTCTTGCTTGTTGAGCTTGGCCAGGAAGTTGCGGTAGGTGTCGCTGTTGCGGTCCAGCGGCTGCATGACGCTCGTGATTCGCGATTGGTCGGCCTTCAGCGTGTTGATCTGCGACTCGCGCTCGTTGATCGTTCGCTCGATCTCTGAGAGCGCGGCTTGCTGGGCGAAGACGGCCCGCAAGGCCGCGAGGACATCGGCGCTGATGCGACCATCCTGGCTGAGCTTCAACAGCGTTTCCATGTTGTAGGAGTTGATGCCGACCATTTGCTTGTCGACGCGTTCTTGCAGCACTTCGATGCTGGCCTGCTTGCCGGCGTCGGTGGCGACATCAAACCGGTAGAGCGATTGCGTCTGCTCGTTGGGCTTGAGCGCGCCCTTGAGCGTGTAGCCCTCGAACTTCGGGTGTTCCAGGACGATGGTGCGGGCACGCTTGAGGTCTTTGTTGGCGAAGGTGTACTTGATGCCGCGCTCGTTGGAGACGGTCTGCTCGATGACGCCCTTGACGATGCGGATCTTGTTGACGTTGCCGCGGGCGATGGATTCGGTGGTGACGGCGACGTCAAGGTCCACGGCGTACGCCAGCAGTCGCTTGTCGCCCGGGGCGATCTGGTTCACCGTCGCGTCGCCGGCATATGCAGACCCGTCCATGACGCTGAGCGGCCCGGGCAGGAGCTGCATGGAGGATGAGTTGGTGACTTCGACGCCGCGCATCGGGTGGTCGGCGCGGTCGGCGAGGTTGTAGATGCTGACGCGGCGTGCGTCGACGTTTGCGGTGAGCAGCGGGATCATCGCGGAACGCTGGCGCTCGATCGTCACGGCGTTCTCGAGCTCGAACTGGAAGACCTCACCGACTTCGCCGGCCTTGGTCTGCGGGCGCGCGGCGTAGTCGATCATGTCCTCAGGCGAGGTGGGGCTGCCGTCGCCGGGGTCCATCGGTGCGGCTTCTGAAAGGCCAGCGGCGGTCATCGAGTCACGCGCGGGCCTGCCAGCCTTGTCCTTCCTGTTGTCGCCACCCTCGGTCCCTCGAGCGTTCTGCCGGAACGGCGAACCCCCGCCGCCGGGCGAGCCGGGTGCCATGGACGCGGGAGCGGGTGGGGCCGCGCTGACCGCCGGCATCATCCCCGCGTCGTACGCCCGGGGCATCACGCCCGGGACCGTCGGCACCGCGACCTCGGGCCGGAAGACATAGAGCGGCTCGTACAAATCCATTCGGAAGGACACGGGCCGGCCGCTCACCAGCGAGAGCTTGACGTTCGCCCAGTCCTGGTCGGTCGTGTTCTCAACGATCGCCCAGCCTTGCAGCACGCCTTGCTGGCCGGTGGCGGGCTTGCCCTCTGAGGCGGGCTTTGCATCGGTGTCGGGGAGGACGAGGCGGTAACTGGTTTTCCAGACGGGGGTGGCGTGGACATAGGCCATCGAGACCTTGCGGCTGCCAGCACCGGCGACGGTGACATCGACAACCTTCGTGCGCTCGGCGCGGCTCTCGGCAAGGGCGGCGAGGGCTTTGTTCAACTCCGCCGCGAGGGCCTCGTCGGCAATGCGGAAGTTCAGGATGCTCGGCACGGGCACGGCGCGGATGCCGCTGCTGGTGAGCACGTTGACCACGGGCGTCTTGATGACGGCGGGGCGATCGCCAGAACCGCCGGTGCTCACGGGCATCTCGCGGGTCTCGACGCTCAGGACGCTGCCGGTGACGGCGGCATCGGTGGTTTGCAGGATGACAGAGGAGCCGCGGAGCCGCTCGAGGAGGACCGGCAGGCTGGGGTTGTCGCCGATCTGCACGCTGAAGCTGGAGAGGCGACGCGAGAGCGGGTCTTTGCTGGGGTAGCTGACGCTCTGGACGCGCCCGCCGAAATCGAGGACTTGCAGGGATTTGAGGACGTCGTTGATCTGCTCGCTCTCGAACTTGAGCGAGAGCTGGGCGTCGCCGTTGACGGTGCCCTGGCGCTGGAAGTGCCCGACGCCGGAGCGGTACAGCGTGATGCGTGTGATCGGGAGTGTGTCGGCGGACTTGATGGTGGCGACGGGGGGGCCGCCAGCGGCGGGCTGCGCGATCGCAAGCGGCGCGCTGGGCGAGATCGCCAGGAGGGAGAATGCCAGGCCGCTGTAGCACACGAGCGTGCGAGCACGGAGGACGAGCGATTGGGTCATGGGTCTTGCTCCAGAGAGGGTTCAACAGTGAGACGATATCCGATGCGTGCCGCCGGACGCGCGGCAGGGGTCTTCCACACCACACCACCGGTGGTTGCTCTGTACAGGGCGGGAGCGACGGCAAAGGTTCGCGCGGGACGTGGGAATCTCAATCGCCCGAATCGAGCCCGTACGCTGACGCGTCGACATACTGTTCAAGTCGATTCTGCCCGCGGCGGCGAGTGTTTGCCGGCGCTGCGGCGGGGTGAGGGATCTCCGGTGGCGGCGAGAACGAAGTCGGCACCACGCGGGACGGGGGGGCGGGGGGCGGGACACTCGGAGCGCAGGATGCAGTTACCGGTATTGCCGACGCCCAATCGCCCGCTCGCCTCGGTGACGCCCGGAGCCGGGCAGGTCGCACCCGATGTGAAA
>JALHNK010000230.1 GCA_022843565.1 Phycisphaerales bacterium | reverse complement strand
CGCCACCAGCGCAACCGCCAGCCCCAGCGCCACAAACGCGATCACCATCCGCATGCCCGAGCACGCCTCGGCGACGTTCAGCGGGATCGGCGTGCCCGCCGAGTCGGTCACCGTGAGTTGATTGCCCGCGATCGAGACATCGATCCCAAGGATCGTCAGCAGGACGTACGCGCCCTGGGCCGCGATGATCTGCAACGGCCAGGTGATCGCGTTCATCACGCGATCGCTGATCGTCACGCCCATCGCCAGGTACATCACCGGCAGGAACGCGATCGTCGCTACCGACGGCCCGCACAGCCACAGCACCAGCCCGAACACGCACAGCACCGCTGACCACCCGGCCCCCATGTGGTTCGGCGCGCCGGCCAGAAAGAACACATAGCTCGCGACGCTCATCATCACCAGCAACATGCCGGGCCAGAACACCTTCACCGGCGCAACCCGAAGCTCGTCACGCTTCTGCCACAGCAGGTACCCCGAGATCAGCGGCACCATGTACGCGTGCGACCAATCACCGGACCGCTCCCAACTGAACGCGTTCTGGGCCTCGAAGAACCGCGCGAACAGGTACACAAACGCCGCGATCAGCGGGATCGCGATCACAATCCCCGTCGGCGAAATGATCCCACCCAGGCGCGAGCTCCCCACCGCGGCATCTGTGGCCGTCGGCGATTGATCCTGCGACAGGTTGGCCGAGATCGTCGTCAAGTCGTTGTCATCCGTTTCCGAGCCACTATCGAACCATCTGTCGTCATCAACTCCACTGTTGAGGCCGCTTCACTACGCCCGTTCCGGCGAACAGTTCGTCTCCGCGGCTGTCCGCTCGCCTCGCTCGCCCACGCGCATCAGCGATAGCCCGCGTGATGCCCTGGTTTCCGGGTTTCTCGGTCGAGCCGCGCCCGACGCAGCCGCGATCTTCACACGCCCCGATCCGCCACCGAACCGCGTGCCCGAGCACGCCGATCCGATCGAAGCCCTGACGCGATCAGAACCCGCTGCTCTGGGTCTCCTGCGGCCCAAAGACATCGAAGCCGAAGTTGCGATCCAGGATGAACCCGAACCCATAGCTGGCGCGAAGCCCGTTGCGGAAGACCGCGAGCGGGAACGCGAAGAAGTTGCTGCCGACGTTGATGCGGTCATCGGGGCGGATCTGAATATCCGGGTGCGTGCCCTGCGAGATCGCGCGAAGGTTGACCATGATCGTCACCTGGCGATCGGTGCCGACCATGCGCGTCAGATCCACACGCTCGGGGATGGCCGTGGAGCTCAGGCCGCCGGAGGAATCGATCGCACGCAGCAGCGTCATCCGGCCGTTCAAGGGCAACTGGTACGGGCCCGGACGCGCCACCTGCCCCGTCACGTAAAACACGCCCTCGTTCTGCGCCGGCACGCGGATCGTGTCGCCCGGGCGGATCACCACATCAAACTGCGATGAGCCCGCCAGCAAAGGCCCGAGCGGGATCTCGATCACACGCTGCGTCATCAGTTCGCTCGCGGCGTTCGGCCCCCCCGCGCCCCCGCCCGGCACCATCGGCGTCCCGCCGCTGCCCTTGGAGTTCGGCTCGCCGCCCATCGGCGCCGTGCCGCCGGCGCTCACGCCGCTCTGCGTCCACGCGCCGTTCACAAACACCCAGGTGCTGCCGCCCGACGGCGCCGCCGGCGTCGGCGTGGGCGTCGCTGTCGCCTTGCCCGGCGTCGCCGGCTCGATCAGATCCACCAGCGGCTTCTGCGAAGGCTCGTCGGACATCGCCATAGAGCCCGGCTGCGCACTACGGAACATCGCCGGCGCAGGGGTCGGCGTCGTCGAAGGCGTCGGCTTCGGCTTGCTCAGTTCATCGATCAGATCCACCACCGCGGGCTTAGTGCCGGACGGCATCGACGTCGCCCCAGGATTCCGCGTCGTCGTCGGAGCGCCCGGTGCCGGGACTGAAACGTTCGCCTCGTTCGGGCGCCCGGTGACACGATCCGAAAGCGGGATGCGCCGGATGATGTAGACCTTTTCCGTCTGCTGGTTGAAACGCCCGGCCTGTCCCAGCGCATCCATCAATCGGAAGTCGGGCTTGGTGATGCTGAAAACGCCGGGGGTCGCGACCTCGCCGATCATCGCGTACGTCAGCTTGCGACGCCCGCGAACGATCACGTTCACCACCGCGTTTTCGAGCACGCCGGAATCCGCCAGCGACTTGCGCACGCTGGCGACCATCTGCGGCGTTGTCTGGCCATACACAAAGATCGGCCCGACCTGCGGCAGATCGACATACCCGCGCGGGTCCACTTCGAGATTCTCCAGCCGCAGCGGCACGCCGTCACGGAAGAAGTCTTCGACGGTCAACTCGAGCGAGTCACCGGGTCCGACGCGATAGGCCTCGACCTCGGGGATCAGGTCTTCCGGGCGGACCTGCGACGTTTCGATGCCCTCGTTGACGGGGCCTTCGATCGCCGACAGGCGCTCGAGGATCGGCGTCTTGGCGGGGGTCTCGTTCCAGCCGCCAACGACCGACGGGTCCATATAGGAGTGGACGCTGCAACCGCCGATGAACACCGAGCTGCCCGCGACGCTCGCGATGGCCGCCGCGCGCAGGGCGATGAGGGCGAACGCGCCGGGACCACGCGACGCGAGAGGAGAAGATCGTGCGGGGGAGATGGGCGACATCAGTTCATCACTCCTAGGGCTCACGTCACGGGCGGAGCCCGGGGGCCGATCGGGAAACGGTCGGCAGAAAATCCAGACAGTGCGGCGGAAACTGGGCAAGCGGACAGAAACAGAGGGGAGGCAGGGGGGGTGCAGGTTAGCAAGCGTTCAACCGCAGTGCGGACCAGTCACCAACTCAGACAGACCTCTCGGGCCGAGCGAACACAGAGGTATCGGACGTCAAGGGGGCAGAACGCAAAGATCTTCGGACCTTCCGCGAACGAAAGCCCCTCTGGCATCGGTTCAAACGTGCTCGGGCTTTGAGTCAGGTCTCCCAGGCGCACCGGATCGCCTGATTCCCCCAAGTTCACAGCCCGCTCTCTGTCGGAGTTTTGTAAATCATTTATAAAAGTCTTCTAGAAGATATCTCCCTCGCCTTCGTTTGCTCTCTCCACACACACCACGCACGGCGGCGCGGGGGGGGGGGCCC
>JALHNK010000229.1 GCA_022843565.1 Phycisphaerales bacterium | reverse complement strand
TCGCGACGCCGCGATGCTCGTCGCGCCGACCGCGGACGTGACTGATCATCGGCGACTGCTTTGACCTGACGGCGGCGGCAGCCCGCAGGCTCTCGCACGTCATCGCGACGGTCGCCAACGCCAAGTCTCGCACCCGCGAGACGGAAGGCGTCAAGCCGTCGGCGCCGGGAATGCAACGCAAATGAGTGATCCAGCCCGTGACTGGTATACTCAACTCATGACGTCACTCACACCGCTTGGCATCGTGCTGCTGCTCGCGTTGCTCGTCTCGGGAGGCTGCAGCACTGCCCAGAGCGCGCGAACACCGCAAGGCCCGGCGGACGACGGGCCAACGCGAGAGAGCGCGGCGGACTACGTGTTCGTGTATCTCAAATCCGGCCCCAACTCCGGCCAGGGGACCAAGCCCGATCGTGCCGCGATGTTCAAGGGGCACATGGCCAACATCAACCGTCTGGCCAGCGAGAAGAGCCTGCTCATCGCCGGGCCGTTCGCCGCGCCCAGAGACAAGTCCTGGCGCGGCGTGTTCGTCCTCGATGTCGCGACGATCGGCGAGGCTCAGGCCCTGGCCGCAACCGATCCGGGCGTGATGGCCGGCGAGTTCATCGTCGAGGCGCATCGGATGCGAGCGTCGCCGAAGCTGCGGCTGTTGTTCCTTGCTGAAGCGTTGTTTCAGGCGCAGCGCCGGGCCAACCCCGATGCGAAGACGCCCGAGATCCGCAAGTACGTGATGCTCACCACCTCGGACCCGGATCGATGCTCTCGAGCACTGGAAGGAATCACGCCGCCGGTGCGGCCGATCTGGAGCGGCTGGTTCAGCGACAGTCAGCGCGGGATCGTAGTTGTTGACGCCACCGACGCGGCCGCGCTCTCCGCGGCGATGAACGCGATCGACCCGGATGCGAGCGCTGCCGACGGCTGGTTCTCGACCTCGTCGCTGATACAACTTCCCGCCGACGCTGCGCGCTGGCGACGCTGAGCATCGCCACGCTGCCCGCGCCACCATCGCATCGTCCACCACCACCCCAACACCACGGAGTATCTCGCGTGCCGACCGAAGGTTTGTTCTCCCCTCTGTCGCAGCGCGGCGTCACCTTCCGCAACCGCATCGGCGTCTCGCCGATGTGCATGTACAGTTGCGATGACGGCTTCGTCAACGACTGGCATGTCGTGCATCTCGGCAGCCGCGCCGTCGGCGGCGCGGGGCTGGTGATCGCCGAGGCCACCGGCGTCGAGCCGCGCGGCAGGATCACCGTCGGCTGCGCCGGCATCTATCGAGACGAGCACATCGACGCGTGGTCGCGCGTCACGCGCTTCATCACGCAGCACGGCAGCGTGGCGGGCATCCAGCTCGCGCACGCCGGGCGCAAGGCCGGCTGGTCCACGCCCTGGCCGACGTATCGCTATCTCAGCGTGAGCGAAGGCGGCTGGCAGCCGATCGCGCCATCGCCGATCGCCCCGAATGAGAAGCACGTCGTGCCGCGCGAGATGACCCAGAGCGACATCGACGAGGTCACCGCGAGCTTCGCCAGCGCCGCCGTGCGGGCCGTCGCGGCGGGCTTCGGGATGATCGAGATCCACGCCGCCCACGGCTACCTGCTCAACAGCTTCTGCTCGCCACTGACGAATCACCGCACCGACACCTATGGCGGCACACGGGAGAATCGCACGCGCACTCATCGAGAAGTTGTGCGCGCGGTGCGCAAGGTCATCCCCGAGTCGATGCCGCTGTGGATACGGATCAGCTGCACCGACTGGACCGATGGCGGATGGACGATTGAAGACTCCGTCGAGCTCGCCAAAGAGATGCGAGCCCTCGGTGTCGATGCCATCGATTGCAGCAGCGGCGGCAACAGCCAGACCGCCAAGATCCCGGTGACTCCCGGCTACCAAGTCCCCTTCGCCAGCGCAATCCGTCGCGAGGCCGAGATTCAGACCGCCGCGGTGGGCATGATCACCGAAGCGGGTCAGGCCGACGCGATCATCCGCCAAGGCCACGCGGACATGATCCTGCTGGGCAAGCCTGCGCTTCGCGACCCCTACTTCCCCGTCCACGCCGCGAAGGAACTGGGCATCGACGACAAGCCGCTGTGGCCGGAGCAGTATCGGTGGGTGATGTAGAGCCGGCGTGAGGCCTGAGGCGCGGGGGCTCAGTTGGTTGAGCGCCGCCGACGGCTCGTCAGCAGCATCGTGGCCATGGCGATGCCCGCGGTCGGGGCGGCGGGGATCACGACGATCGGCGTCGAGAAGTACGCCGTGGCCGGCTGCGATGGGTGCCAGATGTACTGGGCCGTCGGGGTGATGCCGTTGAACTGTCCCCAGCCGTTGGCCTGGATCGACGGCGCCACGGCGTTGAGCCCAAGGCCCGTATCCGACACCGTCCAAGCGACCGCGTTGGTGCTGAGCGACTGGGTGCCGTTGGCGAACGTCGCGCTGGCTGAGCTCAGCGTGAAGTCGCCGACGAGCATCCGCTGCGCGCCCTGGTCCACCGCGATGACATGCAGGTAGTACGTGCCAGCATCCGGGAGCACGACCGATCCGGAGAAGACCGAAAAGATCGAGGCGCCGGACAAGAAACTGCTGCCCTGCAGCGTCGGCGAGTTGCTGATGTACGCCGTGAATGAGTCGTCGGCGGTCATCACCGCCGAGAGCGTCACCTGAGCGCGGGCCGACTCGGCCAAGCCGAACCCCCCGGCCACAAAGCCCGTGGCCAGGGCCGTGAGCAGGAATGAACGGGAAGAACGGTGACGAGAAATCCGCGGCATGAGCAAGCTCCACGAGGTCGGCGTGTGCGAGCCGTGTGGGCGGCGCGGCACGGCCTTCTGGTTGCTCTCAGCCTCCGGACAATGAAAACTACCCCAAGCCCCCAGTTTGTCAAGGCCAACCAAGAGAAAGATCGCTCCGGCGGCACACGAACCGACCTGAGCCCCGATCGCGGCCCCGTCAGAGCCGCGGGCGCGAGCACGCGGACCTGTGCCCGATCACCGCGTGGACAACGACTCGCCGTGAGCCCTGATCGCGGAGTGCGCGGAGAAGAGCGGTGAGGTTGACTGCGGGCCTCGGACCCCGGGTCGCCCGCCTGTCCGTGGTGGCCCGCCTCTCCGAGGCGGGTGAGGGCAAGCTGCAAGCGGTGCTCGCGGACAATCGGTCGTCAAGC
>JALHNK010000228.1 GCA_022843565.1 Phycisphaerales bacterium | reverse complement strand
CCAAAGACCGCCCCCAAGGCGACCGACACGCGCAGCCCGCCGCCGGCGCCGGCTCGCCCCCCACCCCCCCCCCCCCCTCCGACGCCGAGGCCACCCCGCGCGAGCGCCTCATCAGCCGCCTGATCGACGGCGTCGCCAGCGATGCTGACTGGGCCCAGCTCGCCCGCGTCGCGGCAGCCGACCCCTCGATCTTCGCCGAGATCACCCGCACGCGCCGGGCCGAGAACCTCTTGCAATCGCACGCCCAGTCGTGGCTGCTCGCCGCTGATCGCGTGGGCCTTCCGCTCGACACCCCCGAAGCGCTGAAGTTCACCGCCAAGGCCCAGGCCGACGCAGTGTCAATCCCTCGCACCGCGCGCCCGCGCCGCACCGGTCTTCTGGGCTGGGGCATCGCGGCGTGCCTGGCGCTCTTCCTTGGAGCGGAGTTCATGGGCCTCCGCGTACGCAATCACGGCGCGCCGACCAACGCCGCGGGCCTCGCAGCCGCGCCCGCCTTCGCCTCCTCCGAGCAAGCACTCAACGCGTACCTCGAACTCGGCAAGCAACAGGGCAAAGTCCTCGGCGAGATGCCACAGAAGTTCGTCATCCAAAGCCAGCCCGCCCCCGGCGACGATGCCGGCCTCGAAGTCGTCTACCTCCGCCAGTTCATCGAGCGCGCCGTCGTCAAAGACCTCTTCAAGCTCGGCACCGACGAGCTGGGCCGCACCATCCTCATCCCCGCCGCCCCGCCCGCGGCGCCGATCCCGACCACTCCGCTCTGACCAACCTCCCCCTGGCGTCCTGTCCACACCACGCGCCGGAGACGAACCATGCCGACCAAGCCAATCTCATCGAGCGTCCTGGCCCTGCTCGTACTCGCGTTGCCCGCCCTCAGCGCCGTCAACCTGCGCGAGCCCGATGCCCCCAAGCGCCCGGCCCTCGCACCATCATCGCAGCCATCCATCGGCAACACCGCCCCGGTCACCGGCACGTTGCCAACGACGCTTGACGACCTCGACGACCCGGTCACGCACAAGGTCCGCGTCGGCCCGGATCAGTTCGTGGTGCAGACCCAAGGCCGCGCGGTCAAGCTCGTCAAGATCAACAACAAGGACGTCGGCCTGGCGCGCGCTCGCATCGAAGGCGATTCACTCCGACTGCTCGACAGCGTTGGCAGCACGCTGGCCACCGTCGAGCTCGGCGCACGCTCCAACGCCCTGTCTGGTGCCGGTGCGAATGCTGGTCCCGATCTCAACGTCCTGGGAGTTCCGAGAAGCGCCGCCCGCACCGCTCCGAACACGTCGCCCGCGGACGCCCAACCCCAGGCCTCCCCGCTCAGCCCCGACCTCTCACCGCTCGCCGGGCGCGCCGTCATGGTCGGTGTTCAGATGATGCCCGTTGATCCCGCGCTCGTCGGCCATCTGGGCCTCACGCCGGGCCGCGGCGTCATGGTCGCCGGTGTCGTCCCCGGCCTCCCCGCCGATCTTGCCGGGCTGAAGCCCTTTGACATCATCCTCGAGATCGACGCATGCGCCGTCGAGAATTCCAACACCCTCCGCGATGTCCTGATCAATCGCAAGGCCAACCCCGGCGACAAGCTCAAGCTCAGCATCATCAGCGCCGGCCAGCCGAAAGACCTCGAGCTCACGCTCGCGCCGCTCGATCTCGAACGCCTCGCCACCACCAAGTGGAAGTCCATCCCCGCGGATCTCCTGAGCCCAAATGAGAACGCCGCCGCCGCAGGCCTCTCGTTGCCCGACTCCTCGCCCTTCCCGCACGGCGGCGGAGCCGGAGGCGCCGCGACCACCGGCACCACCGGCACAGGCGGTAGCGCTGGCGGCAACGAGTCTCTCACCACCGCCATCCAGCGCGCACGCGATGCCGGCATCGCCCGCGCCCGCGGCCTCGCCGAAGTCCAAACACGAATCGCCCGCAACGCACCCAACGTCGCCATCCTCACCAACGCACCCGGCGGACAGGCCCAAGCTGGCGGCGCAGGAACGCGCGACGCATCGCCGGCCGCCATCGGCGGGCTCGAAGATCGCGCACGCCAGATCATGATCTTCCCCGGCGACGCGGCCCAGGCCGAGGACGTCGAGGCGGCCCAAGCCGCGGACATCGAGGCCCGCCTGCTGCGCATCGAAACGACGCTCGACCTCATCCTGCGAAAGCTCTCCGGCCCGGACACCCCCCCAACCCCCATCGCCCCCATCGCCCCCATCACCCCTCTCAACCCCATCGCCCCGCCTGCACCACCGGCGCCAGCCATCAAGCCCGCGGCGACCAAGCCCGCCGCCGTCAAGCCCACCATCACAGGCCTCCCCTCGACCTCGCGACCCTGACGACAGTCCCCACGGAGGCCGTCTCCGGTCGCCCCGCCCTCGCAATTGAAATGTCGCGCGGATGGTCGATCTCTGTTCGTAGGCCGTGCCGACATCACCGCCCGCGCAAGCCCGAGGCGCTCGCACCCGGTGCCCGCCGAGCGCGTAGATCGATCGAACTTTTTGGTGCGCCACGACGAACAAACACACACGCGACCCACGCCAGCCGCCGTGCTCGCCGCCATCACCAACGACCACCCGCGGCGTCGCCACGCCGCAACATTTATCTGGAGCCCGCATCATGAAGTCCCGCTCACGCAACCCGCTCGCCCGCTCCTCTCGCACCGTCAGCACGCTCGTTGTCGCCGCGAGCCTCGTGGCCTTCGCCGGTGTGCTCGCGCCGCTGGCCCTGGCCGATGAGCCCGAGGTCAAGACTCAGACCCGCTCGTCGCAGGTCTACATGCTCAACGAGAACGGCCGCAAGGTCGAGGTTCGTATCGAAGATGGGAAGCTCGCCACCGCCACCGTTGACGGCAAGGCCGTGCCCGCCGATCGCGTCATGATCACCGCCGAGCGCGTCGTCATCACCGATGCCGATGGCAAGATCGTCGCCAAGATCGATATCCCCGATGCCGGCGAGCTGCGCATGGGCGAAGACCTGCGCAACGCTCCGCCGAGAGAAGGCGTCCTCCGCATCGCGCCTGACACCGGCAGGATCACGCTCGAGCGCCGGCGCAACGGCCCCGATGTGTTCATCGAACGCCCCGCGCAGATGCCCGAGGCGATGAAGCGCGATGTGATGCTCGGCATCCGGCAGATGCCCGTCTCCGGCGTGCTCGCCCGCCACCTCGGCCTGGAGCCC
>JALHNK010000227.1 GCA_022843565.1 Phycisphaerales bacterium | reverse complement strand
GCAAGGCGCGCAGGTCGGCGTCGGTGTTGCGGGCGTGGCCGGCGGGGAACATGACCAGGCCGCTGTCGAGGTCGGTGCCGGAGTTGTCGGTGATGATCATGCTGGTGGGGATGCCCTCGGGGTAGCGGCGGTCGTAGTCCTCGCCGCCGTGGACGAACTCGATTTTGTGCATGATCTTGCGGGTGAGCGGGTCGGTGAGTGCGGAGGCGTCGTAGTCGTACGGGCTGAGCATGTTGGTGGCCCAGTCGGGCGAGCCGCTTTGCAGAGCGCGGACGAGCAGTCGCGAGATGATGAAGGCCATCGAGTGGTCGGCGGACTGGCGGGTGCGCGGGTCCATCTTTGCGGGGTCACCGATGATGGAGTACGCGGGCTCGTAGGCGACGATGCGGATCTTGGCGATGGCATCGGCGGACTTGTCTTGCAGCAGCGCGGGGTGCTTCTTCAGGAGATTGAGCAGGGCCTGATG
Organism: Phycisphaerales bacterium; assembly: GCA_022843565.1. Taxonomy (GTDB): domain Bacteria; phylum Planctomycetota; class Phycisphaerae; order Phycisphaerales; family UBA1924; genus JACVCS01. Next base: position 2,712 of record JALHNK010000227.1, on the reverse strand, counting down.
AGCGCCGGCGGATTGGTGCTCGTAGAGACCGAGCTTGAAGTGCATGCCCATGACGGCGAAATCACTGCCGGCGTGCGCGAGCGCGAGGTTGAAGGGGCTCATGCCCTTCTGCGGCGGCTTCTGGAAGAGGCAGAAGACGGCCTCGGCGTTGCGGAAGATGTCCTTGGGGCCGATGAAGCCGGCCATTGAGCGCTTCATCGAGACGATGGCGGCCTCGGTGCTGATGGCGGCGCTGGCGCCCTTTGAGTCGCTGAGTTGCTTGCCGTGACGGATGGCGCGGAAGGGGACGAAGTGGGCGACGACCATGCCGATGGCGGATTCGATTTGTTCGGCGGTTGCGCCGAGCATTGCGCCGTAGGTGGCGGCGGAGGCGATGGCGCCGTGGAGGACGTGGTCGATTTTGTAGGTCTTGAGGGAGAAGACCTCGGCGAGGCGGCCGCGGATTTCGTCAAGGAGGATCATGCCGCGGAGGGCGAAGGCGCCGTCCTGGCCCATGAGCTGGGCGGCGGCGATGGCGACGGGGTAGAAGTCGTTGTGGCCGAACTCACCGGCGGTGTGGCCGAGGGCGGGGTTGTAGCCGAAGTTTGTGCCGTTGGAGTCCCACTCGCGGACGGCGGAGGAGTTGGCGCAGATGGCCTTCTCGGGCATGCAGTCGAGGGAAGAACCGAAGATGGTTGCGCCCGCGCGGCCTGAGGGTGAGCCGGGGCCGGCCATGGTGCCGACGCCGCGGGGCGCGGGTTGATATTGGAGCGCTTCGGCGCGGAGGATGGTGGGCGCGTTGGTGCGAAGGGCGAGGGCCGAGAGGCCGCAGATGGTGGCGTCAACATGGAACATGTTGGTGCGGGCGATGACGCTGGCGTCGGGCTTGCCCCCCCCACCCCCCCCACCGCTGTTGCCCGGCTTGGCGTGCATGAAGTTGACGGCGAAGTGGCCGATGCCGAGGGCTTGGTTGGAATCGGCCGGGAGGAAGACGTGAGTGGCGGGGTCGACTTTGGCGGACATGGGGTGTTCCTGGTGGGGGGAAGGGCCGAGGGTTGAGGGCCGAGGGCCGAGGGTGCAAAGGGATGGAGGGATCGAGGGCGGTTGCTCGGCGTGTCGCAAGGTAGGCGGGGGAGGGGGCGGTTTGCCACATCGCACAGAGCAGATGGCACCATCGCAGATGAAGACGGAAAGCAGCAAAGCTCAAAGCAGCAAATTGATGCGGGAGCCGGCTAGACCTTGATGAAGATTTTGCGGCGGTAGAGGTAGGCGGCGAGGGTGAAGTAGAGGGCGATGTAGGTGGCGGTGGCGAGCCAGGAGCCGAGGCCGCGGGCGAGGTTGGCGGCGGTTGGTGGGTGGGTGTCGGAGGTGAAGAGGGTTGCGAGGGGTGACGCGGCCTCTGCGAGCCAGAGGGAGAGGGCGGAGAAGGCGTGTTGGCCGCCGAGGGAGCCGGGGGCGGTGATGCGCCAGTGCATCCAGAAGAGGGTCCAGGTGAGTTCAGCGACGATGTAGATGGCGAGGGCGTTGGTGCCGTAGGCGGTGAGGAAGGGTGCGGTGGCGGGCGCGCTGGGTGCTCGCGATTTCTGGAACGCGGCGGCGGCGAGGAGGATCGCGGCGAGCGAGGACAGCGCCAGCGTGGTGCTCCAGCGGGCGGTGAGCTCGGTGGCGACGCCGTCGGTCTTCAGGAGTGTGAAGCCGAGGAAGCCGCAGATGACGGCGGCGGCGCAGAGCGTCCATTGCCACGCGCGGAGTTCGAGCGCGTCGAGAGCGAGGTAGAAGAGGGCGAGGGCAATGGTGGCGGTGCCTGCGGAGAGGAGGACGTAGGTGGAGGTGAAGAAGTCCTTGCTGATCGGGAGTTTGCCGAGTGATGGCGAGGCCCAGGCGATGGCGATGAGCGTGGCGATGGTGCCGGCGGACAGGAGGATGAGGGCGCGGCGGACTTTGGTGGTTGAGGACGTTGCGGTCGAAGAGGCGTGAGCGGAGTTCGAGATGCTCGCGGCGGAAGGACTGAAGGAGGCGGAGCCGGCGCGGAGCCAGTGGCCGGCGAGCATGCCGAGCACGACGGTGGCGGTGGCGGGGAGGCCTTGGGTGAGAGATGTGCCGAGGAAGTTACCGAAGTGGCCGGGGAGGAAATCGAAGGCGCGGATGGAGTGATCGAGGTCGGTGCGTGAGGCGACCCAGGCGGCGCGGGTGAGGCCGGCGGTGGCGTTGAGGTCAGGGAGGATGATCCACTTGCCGATGAGGATCGCGGCGGCGATGAGCCACCATGCGAGCTTGGGCAGGTGATAGATGCAGACGCCCAGGAAGTAGCCCAGGGCGATGAGGGGCAGGATGTCCCAGTGCAGGAGCGTGTTCCAGGTGATGGCGGTGCCGGGCTTGGCGATGAAGCCGCCATCGCCCCAGGCGACGGAGTCTTTGGCGGACTTGGCCATCCAGATCAAAATGCCCAGGGCGTAGATGAGCAGGGCGCGCCGGAGGGCGGCGAGGATTCGCGTGGAGGGGGTTTGAGCGCTGCCGCGGCCGGAGGCCATGGAGAATGGGATGGAGCAGCCGACGATGAAGAGGAACCAGGGGAAGACGTAATCGGCGAGCCATTGGCCGTGGAGGCCTTTGTTCCAACCGGCGTGCTCGAACCATTGGGGGAAGGCGAGATCGGCGGCGGAGAGATTGACGAAGAACATCAACACGATGTCAAAGCCGCGGAAGGCGTCGAGGGAGCGGAGGCGGGGTGTT
>JALHNK010000226.1 GCA_022843565.1 Phycisphaerales bacterium | reverse complement strand
GCGCGGGCCCTTGGATGGGGCCTTGTCGCCGGTCGTGCGGGGCTTGGCTGGGCGGGAAGTGCGGCCGCGGCCGGGGCCGCGCGGTGATGAGGGCGAGGGAGATTCGGGCATGTGGGGGGAGGATAGGGGCGGCGGGGAAGGGCCGAGGGCTCAGGGCTGAGGGCTGAGGGCTGAGGGCCGAGGGGGCGGCTGCTTGCTTCTGGCTGCTTGCTTCTGGCTGCTTGCTTCTGGCTGCTTGCGTGTCGCTGACGGCTGATGGCTGAAAGCTGAAGGCTGACATGCGATACGATTGTCCGATGTCGTCCACTCCGGCCCAATCGGGGGCGCGAACCAACCTATTGCGAGCATCGGCGCACTGGCCCGGGGCGTTGCTGGCGTCGATGCGGATTCGCAAGAAGCTGATCGTCTTGCACACGACGTTCTCGCTGGTGCTGGCGGGGGTGCTGCTGTTCGTGCTGCGCCCGCAGATCCAGCGTGTCGTGGAGCAGTCCGAGCGGCACGAGGTGGCGCTGGCGATCTCGTTCATTCGGGCGAAGCTTCAACAGACCGAGAACGGCGCCGGCAACGTCCGGACGCAAGCGGCACGCGACGCGTTGCTGGGCGAGCTCGAAGCCGCGATGCCCACGGGCGTCACGCTGCGCGTTGGTCAGGGCGAGCGACTGGGGATCAACGCGCTGGTGCTCGAGCAGGCGCGGGCAACGCCGGAGACGCTGGTGGACTTCACGCAGCCGGACGGCAGCACCGCCGCGGTGGTGATCGACGAGTTCGACGGCTCGGCGTATGTCGCAACGGCGCGTCTTGAGGAAGCCCGCGCCGGGGTCGTGCGGGTGTACGTGCTGGCGACGATCGTGCTGCTGGCGGTATACGCGTTGATCGCGATGGCGCTGGAGTTTTTCATCCTGCCGCGATATGTGTACCGGCCGATCCGTCGGCTGCTCGCCGCCGACGCGGCGGTCCAAGCCGGCGATCGCGAGTCGGAGATGATCCCGGCGCAGGAGATCCCTGCCGACGAACTTGGTGAGATCATGCGCTCCCGCAACGCGACGATCCTGGCGATGCGTCGGCACGAGGCCGATCTGGCCCTGGCGCTGGGGCGACTTGAAACCCTCGCTGGCGACCTGCACAAGAAGAACGAGCTGCTGGAAGCGGCGCAGCGGAATCTGGCCGATGCGGACAAGCTCGCGAGCCTGGGCATCCTCAGCGCGGGCCTGGCGCACGAGATGAACACGCCGCTGGCGGTGGTCAAGGGCCTGGCGGAGAAGCTCGCGGCCCAGCCGCCGACGACGCTTGGCGACACGCCCGCCCGCGGGTCGCTTTCGCCCGATGAGAGCGCCCTGCTGCTTCGAGTGGTCGGGCGATTGGAGCGGTTGAGTGAGAGCCTGCTGGACTTTGCGCGAGTGCGCCCCGGGCGGCGCGTCCGCTCCGCCCTGCGCCCGCTGGTGATCGAGGCGTGGACGCTCGTGCGTCTTGATCGGGAGTCGCGTCGCGTCGAGTTCGCGTGCGAGATCGACCCCGGCCTCGAGATCGTGTGCGACCCGGACCGCCTCACGCAGGTGTTTGTCAACCTGCTGCGCAACGCGGTGGACGCGACGTCGTCTCGGCGAACCCCTTCGCGATCGCCCGCGCCGGACATCGTCGTCAGCGCGACGCTCGATCGCTCCGGCGGCATCACCATCCGCGTCACGGACAGTGGGCCGGGGCTGGACCCGGCGATCCTGCCGCGGCTGTTTGAGCCCTTTGCCAGCACACGCCTGGACGCTCGCGGCACCGGCCTTGGCCTGGCGGTCAGCCAGGGCATCGTCCGCGAGCACGGCGGCGTGCTGACGGCGCGCAACCGCGATGACGCGCCCGGCGCCGTCTTTGAGATCCTCCTGCCCGACGCGGCGCAGGCGCCCGACCTCCCCGCGTCGATCGCGACCTTCCGCCAGCCGGGCGTGCCGACACCGACATAGCGTGCGGGCCGCTGGGAGGATGCGATTCTCACAGGGTTCCCGACACGACTCACGACTTATGCCTCACGCTTCGCGTCACACTGGAGCACGTTGATGAAGCCGACAAACCCGTCCTCGTCACCCGGCGCGGCTTCGGAGGCAAGCGCGGTCGATCCGAACCCGAGCGAGAATGCCCCGGAGTTCACGCCGCTGCGGATCGTCGCGCTCGACGATGACGAGGACTTCAGGCAGTACCTCGCCAGCGTGCTTTCAAGCGAGGGGCACGAGATCAGGACCGTCGCGACACCGGCTGAGCTGTACCTCGCGATTGATCCGCAGAGCGCGCCGGGCTCGCTTGCCAGTGGCGCGAGCGGCGCTGGCTCGGGCAATGCGTCGCGGGTTCCTGATGTCGTACTCCTGGATATCAAGATGGGCCAGGAGAGCGGGGAGGACGTGCTGGTCGAGCTTCGACAGCGCTGGCCGAAGCTGTGCGTGATCGTCGTGACGGGGTACCCGTCGCTGGACTCGATGCGGCAGACCTTCAAGCAGGATGTGTTTGATTACATCGCCAAGCCGTTCAGCATGAACGAGCTGCGGCAGACTTTGGCGCAGGCTGCGACGGCGCTCGGCCTTGGCCAGCGCCCGCAGGATCGGCTGCGCGTGGAGCTTGGCCGCTTGATCCGGCTGGCCCGCACGCAGCGGAGCTGGACGCTTCGCGACCTCAGCGAGCAGAGCGGCATCAGCGTCAGCCAGCTCAGCAGCATCGAGCGCGGCACCCACCTGCCGAGCCTCGAATCACTCGTCGAGATCGCGACGGCGCTGGAGAAGCAGCCCAGCGCCTGGCTGGCCGCGGCGGGTCTGTGAGACCCATGGCGGTTGCTGATCGCGTGCAAGGACGCCGTGCGTGAGGCTCGGCGAAGACACGGGTTGACCAAGCGGGCGTGCGACGTGGGCCGAGCGTCATCGCAGATACGGGTTGCTCTGGCGTTCGCGGGCGATCGTCGTGGAGCCGCCGTGACCGGGAAAGAGCTTGGTCTCCGGCGGGAGCGTGAGCAGCCGCTGGCGGATCGAGGTGAGGAGCTGCTCGCTGGAGCAGCCGGGAAAGTCGGTGCGGCCGATCGAGCCGGCGAAGAGCGCATCACCGCCGATGCAGAGCCCGGCGCAGGGCGCGTAGAACGCGACGCTTCCCGGCGAGTGCCCCGGCACGTGGATCACGCGGAACACCACGCCGTCGCCCCCCCCCACCCCCGCGCCCCAGTCCTGCCAACCGACCAGC
>JALHNK010000225.1 GCA_022843565.1 Phycisphaerales bacterium | reverse complement strand
GTCTGCGCGATCAGGGGCAGCGCCAGACCCGCGATCGCGATAAGCGAGACCGCGGCGGTGCGAACGGAGAGAGCGGAGCGGATCGAGGTCTTCATGCGTGGTCCTTCAAACGGGCGAGTTCGGGAACGGGAGGATGGAGGACAAATCGCAAATGAGCTAACAGCAAATGGCAGATAAGAAGGGAGGCCGAGGGGAGAGCAGGGCAGCGGGCGACCGCGGGGCATGAGCGACGGCGCATCGGGCAGCCGCGACCGCCGCGAGCCGCGTGGATTACGCCAGCTCAGGGTACAGACGCTTCACGACGCCGACGAGGTCGCGCACGTGGCTGATGGACTCATCCATGAACTTCTTCTCCGTGTCGTCGAGCTTGAAGGTGATGATCTTCTCGACGCCCTTGGCACCCAGCACCGCCGGGACGCCGACGAAGTAGCCCTTGCCCTTCTGGCCCGGGGCGACGCCGAACTGATCCTCGCAGTACGCGGCCGACGCGATGACGCGCTTCTTGTCGCGGACGATCGCCTCGACCATCTCGACGGTGCCGGCGCTGGGGGCGTACCACGCGCTGGTGCCCATGAGCTTGACGATCTCGCCGCCGCCGACCTTCGCGCGATCGACGCAGGCCTGGATCTTCTCGGCGGGCAACAGATCAGTGACGGGGATGCCGTTGACGCTGGTGCGGTTGGGCAGGGGAACCATGTCGTCGCCGTGACCGCCGAGGAGGAGGCCCTGGATGTCCTCGACGCTGACGCCGAGCTCGAACGCGAGGAAGGTCTTGTAGCGGGCGACATCGAGTGCGCCGGCCTGGCCGATGACGCGATGGGCCGGGAAGCCGGTGACCTTCCACATCACATAGACCATCGCGTCCAGCGGGTTGCTGACGACGATGACGATCGCATTGGGAGCAAACTTCTTGATGTTCTCCGCGACGCTCTTGACGATGCCGGAGTTGATGCTCACCAAATCATCGCGGCTCTGGCCGGGCTTGCGCGGCACGCCCGCGGTGACGACCACCACGTCCGAGCCCTCGATATCCGCGTAGTCAAACGTGCCGGTGATCCGCGCATCAAAGCCCTCGACCGGCCCGCAGCACGCCAAGTCCAGCGCCTTGCCCTTGGGCATGTGCAGCTCGGGCTTGTCCTTGTTGGCGATGTCCAGCAGGACCACATCGCCCAGCTCCTTCATGGCCAAAGAACGGGCGCACTCGCCGCCGATGTTGCCTGCACCAATCACAGAAATCTTCGCGCGACGCATCATGGTGTGGTCCTTTGAGAGTGAGACCGCCGGGTGTTGGGGCGGTCGGGGATGTCGGGCCGGATGGTATGGCGGCGGAGGGAAGGGATCGAGGGATCGAGGGATCGAGGGATCGGGGGATCGAGGGATCGAGGGATCGAGGGATCGAGGGAAGGGAGCCCGGAGCGCAAGCTCCGGCTTCAGCCTTGGTCATTGAGATCGTCCACGACATCGGATCTCGGAGTACGCAGGGGACGCAGAGATTGCAGAGGAACGCAGAGAGAGGCAGGTGAACTTGTACACGGAGGGCACGGAGAGGACGGAGGGACACCGAGGGGGAGGGGAAATGGGCCGAGGTTTGAGGGCCGAGGGAGGTCGGGGGAGAACATGAACATGAACATGAACATGAACATGAACGTGAAACGGACATCGCGCTGAGATTGCGCGAGTCGGAGCCGCGGGCGCGAGCAAGTGTTCCGATAAGTCGACGTCGACTGCCTTTGTAGACATGTCTACTGCTCCCGTAGACGTGTCTACTGCTCCCGTAGACGTGTCTACTGCTCTCGTAGACGTGTCTACTGCTCTTGTAGACGTGTCTACTGCTCTTGTAGACGCGTCTACTGCTCTTGTAGACGCGTCTACGGTCGTCGTAAATGGCTTTGCGGTCGTCGTAAATGGCTTTGCGGTCGTCGTAAAGGGCTTCACGGTCGCTGTAAACGGCTGCAAGATCGTCGTACAGGGCTGCACAGGAGCCGTAAAGCCGAATTCGGACTACTGACAGCAGCCGAACACATCGCATCGCAGTGCATCGACCAGTGTTTTCCGGGTCGTTTCACGTTCACGTTCACGACTCCCCCCTCGGCACTCCCCTCCCCGTCCCCTGCGTGTCCCTGCGTGTCCCTCCGTGCCCTCTCCGTCCCCTCCGTGTACGTTCCCCTCCCCTGCCTTTCTCTGCGTTCCTCTGCACCCCCCGCGTCCTCTGCGTACTCCCATCTCCATGTGCTTGCAGCTTGTCCAGACCCGCCTCGGAGAGGCGGGCCACCCAAGGCGGGGGCGCGGCGATCACATGGGCCGGAGCAGGCCGCCGTTGGCGGGCGAGGGGTTGGGAGTGTTGGGGGTTGGGGTGGCGGTTCGGGTGCGGGCGATGAGGGCGTTCTCGACCCATTGAGCAATGTCTTCGGCGTGGCTTTCGAGTTGGAGGAAGAGCAGGCGGTGGCCGCCGCGGAAGGTCCAGCGTTCGGGGCGGGCGAGTTGTTCGTAGAGCTCGTCGCCAAGTTCTGAGGGGACGATGCCGTCGCTGGAGGCGTGGATTTGCAGCACCGGCTTGTCGCGGAGTGAGCCCGCGGCGTGGAACGGATCGAGCGTGCTGTGACGCAGGTACTCACCGGCGAGGAACCCGGCCATGGTTCCTTCGGCGGGTTTGCCGAAGAGCTGCACGCGCATCCCCGCGTCGGTGAGCTCGCTGGTCTGGGTGATGCGCACGATGTTCGAGCCGCTGCCGACGATCACTGCGGCGCTGACGCGATCACCGAGCCCCGCGGCGACCGCGGGCAGGGCCAGCGAGCCGGCGCTGAAGCCGACCAGGATCACCGGCTTGCCGCGGAGCTCGGGGCGCGTGCGCCACAGGTGCTCGATCGCGCTGTCCACGGCATAGGCGGCCTCGGCGAGGCAGTCGTCGGACATCTTGGCGACCAGTTGCCCGGCGGCGAAAACCGCCTCGGGCGTGCCGAGCTCAAGGCGCATTGGCTGCCATCGCGCCCAGGGGAACTCGGTACTCAGCGAGACGAAGCCGCGGCGGCGGATCGCGTCGATCACTGGCCGCTCGTAGGCGACGCCGGCGAGCCCTTGGAGATAGACGACCACGCCGCGGGGCTCGGCGGGCGTCGGCGGGGCGCTGTCTTCGGCATTGTCGGCGGCGATCGGCGGTTCGATCTCCAGGGCGATGGCGTTGATCTCGTCGGGCACACTGGCAGGGGCGGGAGCGGAGGGGGCGGGGGGAGCGGGGGGAGCGGAGGCGAAGAAGAAGAGGGCGCGGAGGTGGTCGGGGGGGCGGGGCGAC
>JALHNK010000224.1 GCA_022843565.1 Phycisphaerales bacterium | reverse complement strand
GCGGGGACCATGTGCGCCTCATCGACGATGATCAGATCGACGGGGCCCAGGTCGCAAGCCTTCTTCCAGATGCTCTGGATGCCCGCGACCGTGACGGCGTAGCCGAGGTCCTTGCGCTTAAGGCCAGCCGAGTAGATGCCCATGGGCACGTCGGGCGCGATGACGCGAAGCTTGTCCGCCGCCTGCTCGAGGAGTTCCTTCACGTGCGCCAGCAGCACCACGCGGCCGCCCCAATGGCCGACGGCGTCGCGGCAGATCGTGGCGATGACCGGCGTCTTGCCCCCGCCGGTCGGGATGACGACGCAGGGGTTGTCGTCGCGGGTCCGCAGGTGCTCGTACACCGCAGCGATCGATTCGGATTGGTAGGGTCGAAGGTTCATGGCTTGATTTGCGTGATCTCCACCAGCACTTTGCCGCCCGGCGTCACCGGGCCGCGCTCAACAACCAGCCGATCAATCTGCGAGTCGTCGCGGTACGCACCGCCCTTGGCAAGGGCATCGAGCAGTGCCTTCTGCACGTTGTCCAGGTCGCGTCTGCGGTTGTCGGGCGGGCAGACGGTGACACGCACCTCCAGCCGACCGTTCATCCGCACCACACGCATCACCGCGAGGGCGGCGCACACGCTTGCGCGGTAGCGCCGCCCCTCGCGGCTCAGCACGGTCCTGGAGCCCATCCGTCGCCAGATGTGGTTCACACTGGGCGGGTACGGGAGCTCGAGGACGCGACCAGATGGACTCAGCGCTTCCAGGGCGGAGTGCTCCCCGGGCCGACGCCGACGGGAGCGCGGGCGCTCACCGGCGAACCGCCGCCGCCCTTCTTGGCGTAGCCCTTGATGACGTTGGTGAACTCACCGTTGTCGTCGCGCTTCTTCAGCCCGACGTTGATCTCCAGCGGCACGTTGTGGAGCTCGACCGAGTCCTTGGGCTGCATGACGCCGATGGCGCGGCAGATGGCCGAGAGCTCGCCGCGAGCGATCTTGACTGTCATCTCGCTCTTGTTCTCGAGGTTGAGGCGGGCCCAGACCAGGCGGCCCTTGAACTCGCCGTCGATGATCTGGAATGTCAGCTGCAGGTACTTGCCGCCCCCGGTCTTGGTCGGCTTGAGCTCCGACTCGGAGACAACGGCGAGGTACTTGCCCGCGGGGAGCGGGTCGAGCGCGACGGACGGGTCAACCTGGTTAGCGTCGAAGTTGTTCAGAGTGGCCATGATTCAGTTCCTTTGCGATTGGTGATGGACGGATGAGGGATCGACAACGGCAACGGCGCTCAGGCCGCGCCGGCGGTGTCGGTGGTGGGGGCAGGGGTGGTGACGGCGGCGGAGGGGTCCTCGCCGCGAACGAGCGCCGCGAAGACGCGGTAGTCCAGCGGGATCTCTTCGGGCAGACCCAAGCGGTTCTTGGCGACGTGCGCCGGGCGCTCGACGGTGCGGATGATCCGCTCACCCGTGCTCACGCCGTTGTGCTTGGCCTTGTTGAACCCCTCGTCAACCTTGATCGTGTGGACCTTGTACGTGGCGAAGAGCACCTCGTCGGCCCACTCCTGCACCAGCGCCGACGCGAGCTTGTGCAGGCGCGGCGAGTAGCGGTCGTACGGCACGGTCTCGGGATTCTCGAACTTCTCGATCTTGGCGTGGGCGATGAGCACGACCGTCATACCGCGATCGCTGCGGAGCGCATCGAGCGCGCCGAGCACCGCACGCCACTTGTCAACTGCGAAGGCAAAGCCCTTCGCGTAACCGATCTTCTCGATGTTCTCGACGCTCTCGTCGGCACAGACCTCGCCCCAGATGAGGCGTTCGAGCCAATCAAGGCTGTCGATGACGACGGTGCGGTAGTCGTGATCACCCGAGTACAGGGACTCCAGCGCCGCCATCACCTCGCCGAGGCTGCGTGCCAGCGGGAACGACTCGCAGTCGATGTCGGCCAGACCGTCTTCGGTGGGAACAAAGATGGGCTTCTCGGCCATCGCGCCGAAGGTGCTCTTGCCGATGCCGTGAGTGCCGTACAGCATCACGCGGCGGGGACGGACCTTGCGGCCCTTGCTGATTTGGTTCATGAGGGTGTGGGGGGTTGCGGGTGCGGTCGTGGGCATGGAATCTCCGTGATTGCAAAAAGTGGGATCGATGTCTTCAGGCCAGATGTCGCGGGTGAACGCACCTTGGCCGAGGCGGACGAGCGGAAGTGGTGTGGTCACGCGGCGGCTGCCGCAACGGCGGGCTCGGTCTCGCGGCGAACGGTGAAGGCCTCGCGACCGAACTCGTGTGACAGCAGCGACGTGTAGATCTGGGCCGTCGCTTCGGCGGGGGCGGTGCCGCCGCTCACGCGGATCTCGGCGCGGATCGGGTCCACCGCGTAGGTGACCTCGGTGCGAACCTTCGCCTCGCCGTGGAGACCCTCGGCCGCCAGAAGCGAGAGGCGAAGCGTGTTCTCCGCCTCGGCGAGATCGACATCGGCGGTGAACTGGAAGCGGAACTCCGAAGTACGCATGGGCTTGTCCTCCGATCAGGTCAGGGGCAGTGCAGGGCAACCTCCGGCAAGCGGCGGAGCGCCGGCTCAGGGGGAATGAGCCGGACGCTCCGCGCCGCCGGTCCGCAGCGAGCGGTCGCCCGCTGCTGGAGCCCTTATGCGAACGGCGAACGGCCTGCGCGCGATTCGATGACACGCTCACGGATGGCGGCAAGCATGGCGGCGATGCGCCGGCGTGGGATGCGGCGCTTCTGGGCGGTGCCGCTCAGGCCGTGGTTGACCACATCCCGGAGCAGCGCCCGCTCCCGGGCCGTCAGCAATGCCTCCACGGCGTTCCACTCGTCGCGGATGTCGACGCCTTCCTCGTGCGGGATTGCCGATCGCCCAGTGCGGCGGCGACCGTCCTCATCGCCGATGAGCCCGGACAGAGAATCGGGCTCGCCGTGCGCGCCGGGGAGGGCCGAGTCCAGCGAGAATGCCCGCAGGCCACCGCGGCGCTTGCGGCTCTTGCGGCGGCGAACCTCCATGCCGATCCAGCTCGTCACCACCGAGGTGACGAAAGCCTCGACGGAGCCGCGGCCCGCATCGAAGAGTTGCTGCTTGGTCATGAGGAACAACGCCATCTCCTGGCGCAGGTCCTCCTCCTCCGACCGCGTGAAGCCGGCGCTCCGGCTGAGGAACGCGGCCTTGCGGCGGATCAGGTCGGCGGTGAACGGGTTTGAAACGACGTCGCTGCGGCTGGTCATGGGACCTCCGAGGCCGGAGGTCTGGCTCACCAACCAGCCACGGAGCCCGCTGCGCCGCGGCGACAATGCCGCGGAGAAACACAGGGG
>JALHNK010000223.1 GCA_022843565.1 Phycisphaerales bacterium | reverse complement strand
GCCGCTAGAACCCACAACCTGCCCTGCCGAGTTCATGAACCTGTTTCCGCTATTCTGGAAACCGGTCGTGCTGGTATAGCTCGGGCCGGTCAAGCCGGTCTGAATGGTGCTCATGGTTACTGGGTCGTAGATCCAAGTATTGGCGCCGTTGGTCGTGCTCGCCCCGATGTAGCGGGTTGAGAAACCAGCGACGAAGCCCCGGTCATTCTGAAAGCTAATCTCACTGTCCTGAAAGCCTCCGCTTCCGGTGTGTGCCGATGATGTCAAGCCAATCTGAGTCGTCATGTTTGTTGCGGGAGCGTAGACCCACACGTTCCGGCCGTTCGACGTTCGCAACCCAATGAATCGAAATGACTTTCCTGCGAGTTGTCCAGCGGCATTCTGCCATTCTATGTCGCTGTACTGGAATCCACCCGTGCCAGTGTTCGAAGGGCCGCTCAAACCTACTTGAACCGTTACGCCCGTTACGGGGCTGTATGCCCAAGAGTTTTGACCGTTCTCAGTGCGCTCCGCGATGTACCGATTTGAATGTCCGGCTGCGTAACCGGTGTCATTCAGGAACGTGGCTTGACCGCTTTGGAATCCGGCTGATCCCGTGTGTGCAGCGCCTGTCAGTCCGAGTCGAGATGTTGTTTGTGCTACCGGGTCGAAGATCCAAGGGTGAGCACCATAACTCGAGTTCACGTTTTCAATGGGAACAGAAAATCCAACAATCTGCCCAGCGCCGTTCTGCCGCGAGTTAACGCTGCGCTGGAACCCTACACTGCCGGTGTAAGCTCGGCCGAAGAACCCGGTCTGAATGGTCTCTTGCCTGACCGGGCTGTAAACCCAAGTGCTTTGGCCGTTATTCGTGTCAGTTCCGAGCAACCGTTGCGAGTACCCCGCGACATGGCCGTTGTCACTTTGAAACTCGTTGACGCTAAACTGCCGACCGGACGATCCTGTGAAAGGAGCCAGAGTCAATCCCGTTTGCAAGGTGGTGTCTGTGGCCGCGTCGTAAAACCATGTGTTCTGTCCGCCAGGTCCAAGAGTCGGACTTAGATAGCGGACGGATACCCCGGCCACCTGACCAGCATTGTTTACAGAGCTGTTTGCGCTCGACTGAACACCGGAAGCGGATGTGTGTTCGGCGCCGATGAGGCCGGTCTGGATTGTTGCATTGAGTGTGGGATTGTAGATCCAACTGCTCTGTCCGCCGTTATCGTTTGGTGCCAAGTAGCGGCGCGAAGTGCCGACCGCGAATCCCGAGTCGGACAGGCGATCGTTTGAGCTATACTGATAGCCTTCTCGGCCAGTATGCGCGGGAGTTGTCAGCCCGGTCTGAATAGATGTATTCGATGTCGGATTGTAGATCCACGTGCTTCGCCCGTTCTCGGCGCCAGCGTTGCTATATCGCACCGTGTAACCGCTGACATGGCCGGATCGACTTCCGTGACTATTGACACTTTCTCGGCGGCCCGAACTAGTCAAATACTCTGGACCGAACATTCCAGTTTGGACCGAGGTGTTGTATATCGGGTTGTAAACCCATGTGTCTTGGCCGTTTGCGGTATTCACGCCGAGAATACGCTGCGAGTTGCCCATAACAAAACTGTCGAATACTCCGTCCAAGCGGGAGTTTTGAAACCCGGTGCTGCCCGATTGGTCCGGGCCAAACAGCCCAACGCGTTGGATCGAATACACCTGGTAGTTGGGCAGCCACTGCGCTTGCGCGGCCGTGACGGCTCCTGCTGCCGCGGTTAGGGCAGCGATGGCGGCTTGACAGATCGTTCCCATGGTCCTCCCCCTTGTGCGTTCGCCCTGATTATCGAGTGACGTCGCCGAACTGGCGGCCACATGGCGAAGATTGTCGCACATGCGCCTCCCCAGTTCAAGCCAATTTTGGAGATATTGCGATTCGGGCGACGGGCTTGGTGTTTGTTTGGAAGGTAAGCTGCTCGGGTTGGCAGGTGGAAACCCTTGCCGCACACGTAGCATTTAGTTCGTGTTGCGCCGCCATGCGGACGGCTACGCCGTGGGTGATTCGGCGGAGGACCATAGAGCGGTTGGAGTTGGCGACGTCTGGGTGAGTTCTTCGTCGTGCTTGATGGATTGCCGTTCCTCTGCCCCTCCGGGGCAGGGTCGTGAGGGTAACGTTTATTCCACGGGTTGCGCTTCGCTTCACCGCGTGGCTACAGCCCTGCGCCCCTCCGGGGCGGGGAGGGGGCGCGGGGCGCGGCTGGTGAACACATTTGACAATCCGACGTGTCTACACCTCACCGAAGTAGTCGCCATCGAGCCTCTTGACTGTGTAGGTTTTGTAGTTGGTGACGCCGACGCCGTTGTCGATCATGTATTGGGCGAGTTGGTCGCCGTCGATGAGGACGATGCGGAAGTGGGCCTTTGACGCGGCGTCGATGGCGCCGGAGGTGAAGCCGGCGCAGGTGATGAAGACGCCTTTGGTGGCTTTGTGCTCGCCGAGGGAGCCGACGAACTCTCGGATGGCCGCGGGGCCGACGTCGTAGGCGTAGCGCTTGGCTTGGACGTAGACCATGTCGAGGCCGAGGCGGTCTTCTTTGATGACGCCGTCGATGCCGTTGTCGCCGCTCTTGCCGACGACTTGCGCGGCGTCGAGCTGTGAGCCGCCGTAGCCCATGGCCACGAGGACATCGACGACGAGTTGCTCGAACGCCTTCGGCGTCATCGCGCGCACACGGGTGAGCAGTTCGTCGGCGAGGGCTTCGCGGAGTTCGTTGTAGCCGCCTTCGATGCGTTCGAGAGGAGTGAGTGTGGCGTCGGCGATCACCGGTTCCACGGACGTTGGGTTGACGGTTGCGGCGGGATCCGACTTCTTACTGGTGAACGTGCGGAACTCGTCGAACTGATTCAGGAATGCGTTGTCAATGCGGGACAGATTCTTCTGCAAGACGTCGCGGCCGCGTTGGGCGATCTTGAACTTGCCGCGGGCGGACTTTTCGAGCAGGAGGCTCTTGACGAGGTATGTCAGAGCCCACGTGACGCGGTTGTAGAGGCGGGTCTGGGTGCCGCTGGGCAGCATGGATTCGCGATCGGCGTCGGTGAGGCCGAACTGGGTTGCGAGCGTGTCGATCGCGTCGGTGATCTTGCGTTCTTCGCCGTCGGCGGCGAGCTTTAGGAGCGGGAGCATGAAGTCTTGGTAGCCGGGCACGGGCATGAGTTGCTCCTGAATGCCCATCGTATCAGCCGCGGTCGTCAATGCCGGGGCTGCCGCCCCCGGCACCCCCGCTCAAGGCACTCGGAATGCACGACGATCGCGGCGGGTGGTTCCCTCTCGGGGGGGG
>JALHNK010000222.1 GCA_022843565.1 Phycisphaerales bacterium | reverse complement strand
CGGAGCAGCTTGCACCGATCCCGCCGAAGCCCGAGCTTGCGGCACCCGGCTCGACGATCACGCGTTTCGTTGTGACATTTGAGCTTCCGATCACGCGAGCCCCCGCGCCCGCGACAACGCCTGGAGGTCCGCAGTGAACAAGGTTTTGGCTGTACTCAAGGCCCATTGGCTGCCGTTCTCGTTGCTGGGGGCGGTGGTGGTCGCGCTGCCGCTGTCGTACTACTTCTCGACGTCGATGCGCGCGTCGCAGCTCACGAAGCTGCAAACGGAGATCGGCGCCGACGCGAAGGAGCTGGGCAACCCGAAGGTGAACTACGCGGTGACGCCGCTGATCGCCGGCGCGGCGACGGTGGAGGAATCCGCGGTGCCCAACGAGGTGCTGACGGCGCACTTCAAGACGGCTCGCGATCGCCAGCAGGATCAGGCGGCGTCGTTGTTCGCCGAGGCGCTGGCGATGAACGTCGGCAAGCGGCTGGGTGCCGATGGCACGCCGCAGACGCTTGTGCCGGGGCTCTTCCCGGACCCGTCGGAGAACGAGATCGACATCAAGCGGTTCCAGATGATCCGCGCGTTCACGCAGGAGGCGCCGCGCCGGTTGATCGAGCGCTCGCGAGCGGGGATGCCGCCGGAGCGTGACGTGATCGGGCGCGAGCTGGCCGAACAGTTGATGACGATGACTCGCGCGAAGCTGCCGCCGGGCAAAGCGGACCCGGCGATGCTGAGCGACGCGGATCGGGCGGAGATTCGCCAGAAGCTGGTGGACCTGCGTGTTGAGCGGTATCGCAACGTGGCCTCGGCGTTGAACTTCTATGCCGATGCGTCGGTCTTCGGCGTTCCGGCGCAGGGCGATGGTTCAGGACCGCTGCCTTCGATGGCGCAGTGCTTCGACTGGCAGATGCAGTACTACGTCTGGGAGGACGTGATCAACGCGATCCTGGCGGTGAACGATGGCGCCCGGGCTGGCGGCGTGCCCGCCGGGGTGGTGAAGCGGGTTGAGTTCATCGGCGTGTACTCGTCGTTCGGCGGGAGCTCGTCAAGCGCATCGCCGGTGCCCACGGCACCGGGCGAGCCGGTTCCCGAGACGCCGCGCGTGGGGCCTGAGACTCCGCCCGAGGGCGGGGCGATGCCTGTGAAGTTTGACGTAAGCGTGACCGGTCGCGTCTCTGGCCAGGGCAGCGGGCAGCACTTGTACGACCTGCGGACGGTGGACATTCGTGTGATCGCGTCGGCGAAGAACCTGCCGCGGTTCTTGGATGCGCTGGCGCAGACGAACTTCATCAGCGTGCTGGACGTGGACGTTCAGAGCGTCGACAGCAACGACGAGCTCAAGAAGGGCTTCTTCTACGGCGACGAAGCCGTGGTGCGTGCCTCGATCAAGCTGGAGACGGTGTGGCTGCGGGATTGGACGATGAAGATCATGCCTCGCGAGGTCCGCGTGCTGCTGGGCGTGCCGGAGCCGGCGGGTTCAACCCCTGCGGACCCGAACGCGCCCGCGGCCCCGAACGCTCCGGCTGCGCCCGCGGCCCCGGTGATGCCGGCGGCGGGGTGAGCCTCATCGCGATGGATCGAGATCAGAGTGTGAGAAGTCTGAACGGATGACTGGACCGAGTTGCGAAAGGGCGGCACATGGCTGTACAGAGAATCAACTTTCTCGAAGCGAACTTCGAGAAGATCCTGGTGTGCGTCGCGGGCGCGGGCCTGCTTGGGGTCATCGCGTGGCAGGTGACCGATCGGCCGATGGTGATGGTCGACAAGAAGTCGGTCCCGCTGGATCGCGCGATCCCCGAGCTTGAGCAGATGGCCAACCGCGTGAAGGCGGACATCGTCGCCAAGGAGCCGAAGCTGCCGGAGATCCCGGCGACGGACATCAAGGCGGAGTTCGCGCGCAAGCGTTCGGAGCCGCTGGTGCCCAAGGCGCCGGCGCTGGCATGGAACCTGCCGGGGCTGGCGGGCATCAAGGCCGGGGATAATCCGGTCGCGCTCGCACGCGGCACGCACGTCCGCATTCCGAATCTTCCGGCGCCGGCCAAGCCGGTGGCCGGTACGTTCATGAGCACGATCGATCCGCAGGAGATCGCGAACGTGCCGGGATTGGCGGCTCTGGTGCCAAACGCCGGTGGTCCGGGCACCAACGGGCCGTTTGACAAGGCCTCGGTCACGATCGAGACGATCTTCAACGGCGTGGCGCTGCGTGAGGAGATGGCCCGCGTTGAGAACGCGGCGAATCCTGAGGAGCAGTTGAAGCCGGTGCCGCGCGGCTGGTGGGCGGGCACGGAAATCGTGAGCGTGGAGGTCGGTCGTCAGCGGCGGTTGGCCGACGGCACCTGGGGCGAGGACACGGTCGTGACGCCGATGCCAGGGCGAGCGAACCTCAGCGAGATGATCAAGGGCAACAACGTGGACATTGCAGAGGTGGTCCGCGCTGCGAAGGAGCAGCGCGAGGAGATTCTGCGTCCGCAGTTTTATCAGCGGGCGTCAGTGTCGGGCCATCTTATCGGTGAAGAGTGGTACCCGCCGTCGCAGGCTGAGGCGATCGAGGCCAAGGGCGATCAGGTGAAGCAGAAGCAGCGCGAGCTGAACGAACTGCAGAAGAAGGCGACGGGGCTGGAGCGTGTGATCGCGGGCCTGCGTCAGCCAGCGAACAACCCGCGGCCGAACCCTGGTGCGGGGCGCGGCGCACCCGGCCCGGGCCGCGGCGGCCCCGGCACCGGCCCGGCACCGACTCCGCAGCAGGATGAGCTGCGTCGGCGCGAGGCCGAGCTCGCGGCCATTCTTGCCCAGATTGCAACGAAGGATGCGGAGCTCAAGGCACTGGGCGTGCGGACGGGTGTTCGCGCACCGCTCCCAGAGGATCCGCAGTTCAAGGATTTGACCGAGACGCTGCGCGATGGCGCGATCCAAATCTGGGCGCACGACCTGGATGCCAAGCGTGGCGCGGCGTATCGATACCGCGTGCGGATCGGTGTCTCGAACCCGCTGTTTGGTCAGCAGCGAGAGCTGAAGCAGCAGGACGCGGAGATCTCGCGCCGTTACGCGCTGTTCACTGCCGTCAGCGATTGGTCCGAGCCGGTCGTTGTTGACCCGGATGTGTACTACTTCATCACCGGTGCCAGCGGCAAGACCACCCTGACGACCGTGCCGAACGCGTCGGCGGAGATGTTCATGTTCTCGGCCGGCTACTGGCGCCGCGCTCGCGTCGCGATGGAGCCCGGCGATCCGCTCGCGGGCCGGGTGATCACGCTGGACTGGAACAAAGTCGCAGCCGCGCCGGTCGCTCCGGCGCCGGGTGCGCCCGTGCCGCCGGTTGGCCCTGCGGGCCCCGGCGCTC
>JALHNK010000221.1 GCA_022843565.1 Phycisphaerales bacterium | reverse complement strand
GGGCCGTCTGTGGCTCAAGGGTGCCGGGGCGCGCGTCGGCGAACTGCCCGCGCCGCTCTCGACGGCCCTGGCCCCGCTGGATCGCAGCGCCAGCCCGTCGCTCCGGTCGCTGGCGGCGGCGCTCCGCGGCGGCGAGCCCCTGGCAGACCTCGTCATTCCGCTGGCCGATTCGCGACGCGTTCGCATCACCGGCGTCAGCGTCGCGCACGGCTCGCTGAAGCTCGAGTGCTCGACAATCCTGCGCGAGCGCTAAGGCCACACCTGCCCGTTCGGTCGCCTCGGGCCGTCGCGTCGTGCGTTGGCTGTCGGTTGATCATGGGGCAAACCCGCGATCTGATTCGGATCTGGTCGCAAGCCCCGTTTGACACGAGACTTTGCTATTGCTCAACTGCACACTTCGCCGACACTGATAGCCCCTTCGATGAATCGCCCCACCCCAAACAACCAAATCGCCCGGTGAACTCACCATGCCCCAGCCCGTTCGCGCCGTTCGCCTCTTGGTCATCGTCATCGCTTGCGCCGCAACACTGATCCTGCCCACGATTCTGGCCTCCGCG
Source organism: Phycisphaerales bacterium (assembly GCA_022843565.1). Taxonomy (GTDB): domain Bacteria; phylum Planctomycetota; class Phycisphaerae; order Phycisphaerales; family UBA1924; genus JACVCS01. The sequence continues at coordinate 2,936 of JALHNK010000221.1, read as the reverse complement.
TTTTCGTCCACCGCGTTCCGTGACCTTCGCACGTTCGAGTTGCTGGCGATGGTCGCGCTCTTGGCGCTGCCGCTGGCGACGGGGCTGGCGGTGGTGACCGAGCAGCAGGCCCGCAATCGCGGGTGATGTCTCGGCGTTGGTGAGGCTGGAACTGTCGCAGGCTGCAACAATCGGGCTTGCCCCGATCGAACGATCAGCACACGCAGCCGCTCTTTGGTCCGCAGGGTCCGCGTGGGGTGGCTCTGGATCGCGTCGCGCCCGCGCCGACGGTCGCTGATGAGCGAGCGCTCGGCGAGCGCCTGCCCTCGCGGGTGCGACTTGGCACATCAAGCTGGTCGTTTCCCGGTTGGCAGGGGCTCGTCTTCGCTCGGGGTCATACGGAATCGGACCTGGCCCGCTTCGGCCTCGGCGCGTACAGCGAGCACCCGCTGCTCCGCACCGTCTCGCTCGATCGCTTGTTCTACGCCCCGATGAGCGAGCAGGGGCTCCGCGATCTGGCCGACCAGACGATCGACTCGTTCCGCTTCATCGCCAAGGCCCACAGCGCGCTGACGCGCCCGTTTGTGGACGATCACGCCCGCCCGCATCACGCCCAAGGCGATCTGAACCCGCGGTTTCTGGACGCCGCTCACGCCGTGGATCAGGTGATCGGGCCGATCGCGATGGGGCTGGGGCCGAAGGCGGGGCCGGTGATCTTTCAACTGCCGCCGCTGAACCTGTCGCCCCGCGGGCCGCTGGGCGGCGCGTCGGCCCTGATCGATCGTCTGGCGGAGTTTTTCACGCGCGTGAATGAGCGCAGCGCCGGCGCGCGGGCCAAGCCGCACGCCTGGTCGCTGGCGCTCGAAGTCCGCAATCACGAGTTCTTTCACCCCGAGCACGTCACGCGATACGCCCAGATGCTGCGGAGCGCGGCGGTCAGCCACTCCTTCGCGTGGCATCCCGGCGTGCTGGCGATCGGTGAGCAGGTTCGCGTGCTGAGCGAGGCCGGCCTGCCGCCGGCGAGCAACCCGGCGCTTGTGGTGCGATGGCTGCTGCGACACGAGCTCGGCTACGACGATGCCAAGTCGCGATACGCGCCGTTCAACCAGGTGCGCGACCCCGACGAGCCCGCCCGCCGCCAGATCGCGCGGCTCATCCTCGACACGCTCCCCCAGGGCTTCGATATCTGGGTCTCCATCAACAACAAGGCCGAGGGCAGCGCGCCGCTCAGCGCCATCCTGCTGGCGCGGCTTGTCGATGAGATGATCCAGCGTGCCGCGGCGAGGGGTGTTGAGGCTTGAGGCGTGTTGATGCAGGCGAAGGCATCGAGGCAGGAGGCATCAAGGCATCGAGCTGCAGAGCTGGCCGGTCACTCGCGGTTTCTGGTCTTGGTCGGCGTCTCTTCGCCGAAGACCTGGCGATCGATCCACGTATCCGTGCGATCAGATTGCTCGACGCGGTACTGGCCCGCCGCGGGCCCGCTGGCGCCGGTGACTTTGGAATAACAGCCCGATGCCGTCAGCAGCATCGCGCCGTACATGGCCCCCAGACCCAAGGCCATGGAAAGCCGCGCCCGCCCGCACGATCGCCCTGCGTGTGTGTTCATCTGGCCCATACGAACTCCAATCCCCCCGTTGAGTGTGATCGTAGTCCGCGCGACCCGGTCACCCCGCTTCGGCCGCGAATGGCGGGCGGGGTCGCTCGCGAAACCGTCCGTCGCCCGATGCACGCGTTGGCCCCCACCGGTGTACGATTCCCGGCTTCGCACGCGGCGTCACCCACCTGGCCGCGGGCGGATCGAACCCTGGAGCCACGGACGATGGGACTTGAAGCCGCTCTCCCTGCCGATACATTCATGACGACCCAGCTCCAGCGGGTCATCAACTGGGCACGCCGGTCGTCGCTGTGGCCCATGCCCTTTGCCACCGCCTGCTGCGGCATCGAGCTCATGGCCACCGCCAGCTCACGGTTTGACCTTGCTCGCTTCGGCTCTGAGGCGGTGCGATTCAGCCCGCGTCAGAGCGATCTGATGATCGTCGCCGGGCGCGTGAGCACGAAGATGATGCCCGTGCTGCAGCGCATCTACTTGCAGATGTCCGAGCCCAAGTGGGTGATCTCGATGGGCGCGTGCGCCTCGACCGGCGGCGTGTTTGATACGTACGCCGTGGTGCAGGGCGTTGACCAGTTCGTGCCGGTGGACGTCTACGTGCCCGGTTGCCCGCCGCGTCCCGAGCAGTTGATCGAGGGGATCATGGCGCTGCAGCGGATCGTGGATAACGAGAACATCCCGCCGCGGTTCCAGGGTGGCAAGCGTGTGGGCCTGGGTCTGAGTGTTGCGCCGAACTTCCGCCCGCGTCCGCAGCCGGTGGGTGTGACGGTGAACGCGTAACGCCCGATGGCCAGCGTCTCACAGAACGAGTGGTTCACGAAGCCCGACAGCCCGGAGGCGGGTGCCGGCCTGCGCTTCGGCTGCACCATGTGCGGCAACTGTTGCAGCGGCCCGCCGGGGTATGTCTTGGTCGACGAAGCCGAGATCATCGCCCTCGCGGCGAGATTCAACATGACCGCCAGCGACTTCACCGAGCGCTACACGCACATGATGAGCGAGGGTCGCTCGCTGAACGAGGTGAAGTTCGGCCAGCTCAACGACTGCGTGTTCCTTGATCGCAAGACGATCCCCGGCAAAGCAGTCTGCGGTGTGTACGAAGATCGCCCTGCGCAGTGCCGCACGTGGCCGTTCTGGCCGAGCCTGATCAAGAGCCGCGCGACGTGGGACAGCGCGAGCAAGACGTGCCCGGGGATCAACAAGGGCACGCTGGTGCCGGTCGAGGAAGTGCGGATCCGTCGCGACAGTTTCAACATTTAGGCACTGGGCATTGGGAAGGCCGGGGAGCGGACGCTGGGCGAGAACCTTCAATCCGTCGGTGGTGCTGATTCGCTTGACGCGGCGTGGCTGA
>JALHNK010000220.1 GCA_022843565.1 Phycisphaerales bacterium | reverse complement strand
CGACGATGATCTCGACGATCGTGAACGCGCGGCGCGCCACGCGTGACGAGTGCTGATTCCGATGGCTCATGTGAGAACTCCTGAGTGCGACAATCCGAATGAACGAACCGACTCATCCAACAGGCTAGAGCTTCCCCGCCGCGTCCTGCAACTGCAGGAGCGCCAGCAGAATCGCCAGCACAACAAACCCGACAACGCACGCCAGCCCGACCACCAGGATCGGCGGCAGGATCGTGGTGATGACCTTGACCCGCGTCTCGGTGCGACCCTCCATCGCGGTCGCCGCCTGGCTGAGCAGGTCCGGCAGCTTGCCCGAGCGCTCGCCCAGGCTCACGATCTGCACCAGCAAGGGCGGGAAGAGGCCGGTGCTCTCCAGCGGACCGGCGATGGTCTTGCCGCCGGCGACCTGCTCGCACACCGAGTCCATCGCGCGGCGCATGACCATGTTGCCAAGGGTGGCGCTGGTGAGGCGCAGGGCCGTGAGCACCGGCAGGCCGGCCTTGACGAGCGTGCCCAGCGTGCGGGTGAAGCGTGCCACCGCCGCGTCGCGCACCAGAGCGCCCATCAGCGGCATCGAGAGCATCACGCGATCGATCGCCAGCCGCCCGCCGGGCGTCGCGCGGACTCGGAAGTACGCCAGCAGCGCGATGCACGCGCCGCCAAGCATCGCCCACCAATAGTTCAGCACGATTCCGGCAAAGCCCTGCACCACAAGCGTCGGCCAGGGCAGCGAGATGTTCTGGCCCTCAAAGGGCTTCAGCACGCTGGGCACGATGAACGTCGTCACGATGATGATCGCGACGCCCGAGAGCACCAGCAGGATCAGCGGGTACAGCGTCGCGCTCAGCAGCGAGCGACGCAGGCGCAGATCCTTTTCGACCAGTTCCGCCGTCTGCTGCAAGATCTCACCGATCCTCCCCGAGGCCTCGCCGGCGCGCACGAGATTGATGATCAGCTCGTTGAACGGCTTGCCCCACGTGCGGCACGCCTCGGCCAGCGTCCCGCCCTGCTCGACCTTCGCGATCAGGTGGTTCAGCATCGCCTTCTGCGCCGGCGTCCGGCCCGACTTGCCGAGCGTCCGCAGCGCGGGGATCAGCGGCAGGCCCGCCTGCAACGCCGTCGCAAGCTCGCTGATGAACGACGCGGTCTCAGAGAGGGACATCGCGCCGAAGACGCCGCCGCGATACAACCGTTCGACCGCCTGAGCACCCGCCGCGCCGGTCTTCACGGCTGTCAACGCGAGCTCCGCGCCGGGCATGTTCGCTGCGCCAGCAGCCGCCGCAGCGACTGTGAGCCCCGCCTTGGCTGACTGGGCCGTGGTCATCGTCGCATCACCAATCTGCGGAGCAGATCCGCGCCCGCTCGTGCGCGAGCCCGACCCCTTCACTTCTTCCAGTGACGCCGGCGTCACGCCACGCCCCATCAACTCTCGCAGCGCGCTGGAACGATCGGGCGCTTCAAGCACCTGAGCCCCGCCGCCGCCCAAGTTGGTGTATCGAAACGTCGCCATGAATCTTCACTCGGAGCCCGTCAATCGCGTCGCCTCCATGCCGCCGTCAACCTCGTCTTCGTTTGGCTTTCAACTCAGCACTCCGCACTCAGCACTCATCGCTCAGCACTTCCCCGCCCTCGGCCCTCCCACCGATCACTCCGCCGCGTCCTGCGTCGCACGCAGCACCTCGTCCACGGTCGTCAGCCCCGCGCTGGCCTTCATCAAGCCATCACGGCGCATGTTGACGTGCGTGGGTGCCGCGACCGCCAGGAGCTCCGTCGGCGTGCTATTGCCCTGGCCGATGATCTGTCGCATGGCCGGCGTGATCGTGAGTAGCTCGTAGTACCCGATGCGCCCGCGATAGCCGGTGTTGTCGCACTTGTCGCAACCCATGCCCTTGAACGAGCGCATGCCCGGGAACATGAATCGCTCGTCCTCGAGGATCCGGTGCCGCAGCGTCTCGGGAATGTCCGTCGGCTTCACGCACACCTGGCACACGCGCCGCCCCAGCCGCTGGGCCATCACACCCTCGATCACGCTGGCCAGCAGGAACGGCTCGATGTTCATATCGATCAACCGCCCGATCGCGCTCGCGGCGTCGTTGGTGTGCAGCGTGCTCAACACCAAGTGGCCCGTGAGCGCAGCGCGCACCGCGATCTCCGCAGTCTCCGCGTCGCGAATCTCACCGACCATGATCACGTCCGGGTCTTGCCGCAAGATCGCGCGAAGGCCGCCAGCAAAGCTCAGCCCGCGCTCGGGATTCACCGGGATCTGGTTCACGCCGTTGAGCTCGTACTCGACCGGGTCTTCGACCGTGATGATCTTGAGGCTCGGGTCGTAGAGCTTCGTGAGCGCCGCATAGAGGCTCGTGGTCTTGCCGCTGCCGGTGGGGCCGGTGACCAGGATCATGCCGTGGGGCATGGCGATCAGGCGGTCCATCTCGATGAGGTCGGTCTCGCGCATGCCCAGCGCTCGAAGATCAAGCACGATCGATTGCTTGTCCAGGATGCGCATGACCACGCTCTCGCCGTAGATCGTGGGCACCGTGCTGACGCGGATATCGACTTTGCGGCCCTCGAATCGCAGCGTGATGTGCCCGTCCTGCGGCACGTAGCGCTCGGCGATGTCCATGCCGCTCATGATCTTGATGCGGCTGGTCAGCGCCGCCTGCAGAGCCTTGGGCGGCGAGTTCTGCGGGCGCAGCTCGCCGTCGATGCGATACTTGACGCTGAGCGCCCGCTCAAAGGGCTCGACATGTACATCGCTGGCCCGCCCGCGAACCGCCTCAAGGATGATGAGGTTCACGAGGTTGATCACCGATGGCTCTTCGGCCATGCGGTGAATGTCCTGCGCGTCGACCGCTTCGAGGTTGGCCAGCAGGTCGTCTTCTGTGGTTTCGCCCGCGCCGCCGAGGCGCTGGGCCATCTGAGACGCCGTCGCGCCGTACGCCTGGCGGATCAGGTCATCGAACATCTCCTGAGGCCCGGCCGCGCGCCGAATGGCGCGGCCGCTGATGATGCTCAGCTCATCGGCGGAATCCTCGTCGCGCGGATTGGACATCAGCACAACGAGCTTTGACCCCTCAAACGCGAACGGCACCGCGCCGAGTCGCACCGCCTGATCGGGCGTGAGCAGGCGCGCCGCGTCGGCGTTGATCGTGGGCTTCTCGGTCAGTTCGACCGTTCCGCGCGGCAGCGCCGCGGGCTCGCTCGCGGCCGATGATGTTGCTGTGGAGCCGATTCGCCCAGCGCTCCCAGCGCGCTCCGCGACCGCATCGCCCGGCGCGCTTGCGATCGATCCGTTCAAATCCGCGTGCGCATCCATGTCGCGTCAGTTCTCCGTGCGTGTTGTCGGCGCGGGCCTTGGTGAGTTCAGGGGTTGCCGGCGGGGGCCGGTGCCGGGGCGGGAGTGCCGGCCGGATTGTCGTTGTTGCCGCGCGTACGACGACGCGGAGCGGGCTGGCCCTCGCCGCCAGCCGGGGCGCCACCGGCGGCACCGCCCATGC
>JALHNK010000219.1 GCA_022843565.1 Phycisphaerales bacterium | reverse complement strand
GCGTGTCGCAATTGCGAGGGTTCGTGCCGGGAGCGCCGGAGCCTGCTGAGCCTGCAAAGAGCGGCGACGACCACGGCCACACCCACTAACGACGAGGCAGTCACTCGCCCCTGACCAGGAAGGACCCCCCTTTGCTCAACTGGATCATCCGATCATCCTTGAACAACCGCGTGTTGGTGCTGATCGCCGCGCTGCTCGTCTCTGTCTATGGGATGTACGTGACGCTGCGGACACCCACGGACGTCCTGCCCGACCTCAACCGGCCAGTCGTGACCATCATGACCGAGGCCGCCGGGCTTGCACCGGAGGAGGTCGAGGCCCAGGTCACGTACAACATCGAAACCGCCGTCAACGGCTCGCCAGGCGTCGAACGTGTTCGGAGCGTCTCCTCGCTTGGGCTCTCGATCGTCTTTGTCGAGTTCCAGTGGGGCACGGACCTCAAGTACAACCGCCAGGTCGTCACCGAGAGGATGGGCACCATCACGGAGAAGCTGCCCCCCGGCGTCGTGCCGGTCATGACGCCCGCGACCAGCATCATGGGCGAGATCGCCCTGATCAGTGTTTCCAGCAAAACACTCACGCCGATGGATGTCCGCACCGTCGCGGAGTTCACGCTGCGGCCAGCGATCCTGTCCATTCCCGGCATCGCCCAGGTGACTGCGATGGGTGGCGATCTCAAGCAGTTCCGAGTGCAGGTCGATCCCGACAAGCTCCGCTTGTTCGATCTCACCATCGAGGACGTCGAGAAGGCCCTCGCCGCCGCCAACCAGAACACCGGCGGCGGCTTCGTGGTCAGCGGTTCGCAGGAACTGGTCGTCCGCAACATCGGGCGGGTGCAGACTGCCGACGACATTGCACTGTCCCTCATCGCCACAAAGCCCGGCGACCATGTCAGCCCGCCACGGGCGGTGCTGGTGCGCGACGTGGCGACGGTCATCGAGGCCGGTCCCACGATCAAGCGCGGTGACGGGTCGGACAACGGCACGCCCGCTGTCATCATGGCGATCCAGAAGCAGCCGGGGGCGGACACGATCACGCTCACGCGGGCACTCGACCAGACGCTGGAACAGATCAGGCCCACGCTGCCCAAGGGAATCGAGATCAACGCCGATGTGTTCCGTCAGGAGCACTTCATCAAGTCATCGATCGGCAACGTCTTCGAGGCGCTGCGCGATGGGGCAATACTGGTCGTCATCGTCCTGATCCTCTTCCTCATGAATGTGCGGACGACGATCGTCACGCTCACGGCGCTGCCCCTCTCCATTATCACGACATTCCTGGTCTTCCACTGGCTGGACCTGAGCGTGAACACCATGACGCTTGGCGGTCTGGCGGTCGCCATCGGCGAACTCGTGGACGACGCGGTGGTTGACGTGGAAAACGTCTACCGCCGCCTGGGTGAGAACCGCCGCGTTGCCACCCCCAAGCCGATTGCGCAGGTCGTCTTCGACGCCTCCAGTGAAATCCGCAACCCGATCATCCTCGGCACGATCATCGTCAACCTGGTGTTCTTGCCGACGTTCTTTCTCCCGGGCATCGAAGGTCGGCTCTTCGCGCCGCTCGCCACTGCGTACATCGTGAGCATCTTCGCGTCGCTGCTCGTGGCGCTCACTGTCACGCCGGTGCTGGCGTACTACCTGCTACCTGGCATCAAGCGCATGGAGCATGGCAAGGATGGCGCGTTGCTGCGGGCCTGCAAGTGGCTGGCGCTCAAGTCCTACTCGATCTCGATGCCGCGGCCTGTCGCGGTCCTGGGGACGCTCGGCGCTCTGGTCGCCGTGGCGTTGTTTGTCGTCACGCGCCTTGGCTCGGAGTTCCTGCCGCCCTTCAACGAGGGCACAGCCGTCGTCTCGTTCTTTGGCCAACCGGGCGTGTCACTGGACGAGTCCAACAAACTTGGCACCAAGGCCGAGGAGATGATCCTCTCGCTCCCCCAGGTCAAGAGCACGGCCCGGCGCACCGGCCGCGCCGAGCAGGATGAGCATGCCCTGGGTGTCAACGCCAGCGAGATCGAGGTCGATTTCTGGACAAAGGAAGAGGCGAAGGACCCCGACAAGCACGCGACGGCTGCGGGTCGCAGGCCGCCCGCGGTGAAGGACATTCTGCCGCGGGAGCAGGTCTTCTCGATGATCGAGGAGAAGCTCGCGGCCTTCCCCGGCGTCGCCACTGGCATCGGCCAACCCATCAGCCACCGCATCGAGCACTTGCTCTCGGGCGTCCGCGCGCAGGTCGCCATCAAGATCTTCGGTGATGACCTCGGCACGCTTCGCACGCTCGCGGAACAGACCAAGGCCGCGATGGAAGGCATCCCCGGCGTCGCCGACCTCCAGGTTGAACAGCAGGTGCTGATCCCGCAACTGCACATCAGCGTTAACCGTGAGGCGGCGGCCCGCGTCGGCTTCACGCCCGCGACGCTGACCGATGCGATGGAGACGGCCACCAAGGGCAAGGTCGTGGGCCAAGTGCTCGACGGCCTCAAGGTCTTCGACATCACGCTGACCTTGGACGACCACCACCGCACCGACCCGACGGCGCTGGGACTCGTGCGGCTGGTGTCTCCGACGGGCGCGATCGTCCTCGTGCAGGATGTCGCCGAGATCGTCGAAAAACTCGGCCCCAACGAGGTCCAGCGCGAGAGCCTGCGCCGCCGCATTGTGGTCTCCGCCAATGTCCGGGGCCGCGACTTGGGCTCCACCGTCGAGGAGATCAAGAAGTCAGTGGCGATGGACGTGCAGTTGCCGCAGGGCTACACGATCCAGTACGGCGGCTTGTACGAGGCCCAGCAGGAATCGACCCGGTTGCTGCTCGCCCTGGGCGCGGGCTCGCTCATCGCCATCTTCGTCATCCTCTTCACGCACTACCGCTCGGGCATGATTGCCATTCAAATCATGCTGAATGTCCCCTTCGCGTTCCTTGGGAGCGTGGCTGCGCTCGCCATCACCCGCGAACCCTTCAGCGTGGCCTCGCTGGTGGGCTTCATCAGCCTCACCGGCATTGCCACCCGCAACGGCGTGCTGATGGTCAGCCACTACATCCACCTGATGACCGAGGAACGCCGCCCTTGGAGCAAGGAACTCATCATCCAGGGCAGCCAGGAGCGCGTGGCCCCGGTCCTGATGACCGCCGTCACCGCGGGGCTGGGCCTGATCCCCTTGGTGCTCAGCAAGGGCGAGCCGGGCAAGGAGATCCTGTACCCCGTCGCGGTCGTCATTCTGGGCGGCCTGATCACCAGCACGTTGCTGGACTTCTTCGTCACCCCGGCCGTCTTCTACCGGTTCGGCAAGACCGCCGCCGAGCGGCTGGCGAGGGAGCACGCCGAGAAGCACGGCGAGCGCGCACCGATCCAACCAGCGTCGACCACGACCGAAAGCCATTCTAAACCCACCGTCGCCACACCAGCAGGGGCGAGCGATCGTGGCAACGCGTCCGCCTCTGCATCACCCGAAACCGGCCGCCCTGCGGCCTCAGATCAAGGAGCTCAGTCATGAATCGTTTACGTCTTCCAGTCCTGTCGTTGATCCTCGCATCCGGCCTTGCACTATCGACCGCGTCGATGGCTCTCGCCCAGCACAGCCACGGCG
>JALHNK010000218.1:510-3674 GCA_022843565.1 Phycisphaerales bacterium | reverse complement strand
CCCGCCCCCGCCCCCGCCCGAGCCCCGCCACCCTCGCCAGTCTACGCGATGGCCGTCTGCTGTGGCAGCGGGCGTCGCCGATGATGAAATTCGCACAGATCACTTGAGTTTGCCCGCCGCGCGTCCGACCCTGTGGGTATGGCCAAAGCGAACCTGCGTCCGGTGATCGGGATTGACCTCGGCGGCACGAACATGCAGATCGGCGTGGTCGATGCCAGCGGCAAGATCCTCGGGCGATCCAAGAAGAAGACACGCGCCGAAGAAGGTGCCGCGAAAGTCATCCAGCGCATCTTCGACGGCATCCAAGAGGCTTGCGACGAGGCCAAGGTGCCGACCAAGTCGCTCCTGGCGGTGGGCATCGGCGCGCCGGGGGCGATCGACCCGGTGACAGGCGTCGTGCTCGAGGCCCCCAACCTGCGATGGAACCACGTCCCGCTCGCCAGCACCCTGGCCAAGCGCGTCGGTCGGCCCGTCTACGTCGATAACGACGTGCGCTCGGCGATCTATGGCGAGCACCAGCTCGGCGCCGGCCGCGGCTGTTCGGAGCTCATGGGCGTCTGGATCGGCACCGGCATCGGCGGCGGCCTCATCCTCCGCAACGAGCTGTACCACGGCCACACCAACACCGCCGGCGAAGTCGGCCACATGACCCTCTTCCCCCACATGCCCCCCGGCTCGCGCTCGATCGAGAACAACTGCTCCCGCACCTCCATCGTCGGGCGCATCCTCACGCTCATCCGCACCAATCACAAGTCGATCGTCCCCAAGCTCGCTGACAATGACCTGACCGACGTCAAGGCCCGCGTGGTCGCCATGGCCTTTGATCGCAAGGACCGCGTGACGCTCGATGTCGTCGAAGACGCCGCGAACATCCTGGGCATCGGCATCGCGAACATGGTCACCGCCCTGGGCCTGCAGCGCGTCGTCATCGGCGGCGGCCTCACTGAAGCGATGGGCGAGCGCCTCGTCGCGCTCGTGCGGCGGAGCGTCCACGCCCACGCGTTCCCGAGCGTCGCGAAGAAGGTCGAGGTGGTGAAGACCGAACTCGAAGCCGACGCGGGGCTCTTGGGTGCCGCGAGCTTGGCGAGGAAGAACGTCGGGCGTCGCGCACCTCGCGTGGTGCGGTGAGGTGAGGCGAGTGCTGAGCGATGAGCGATGAGTGCTGAGTGCTGAGCGGGGGGGGCGCCGCGGGGCCGCGTCGGCGTGACCTCGAGTGACGAACGTGGCGCGATGAGATTCGCGGTGCGCGGCCGGTGCGGCGGTGACGTCATTTCCCGATGTACCAAGGCCAGAACGAACTGGTTGCGCGAACTGCCTGTTGCCACGGCTCGGGGTCGAGAGGATTTGTGAGCCCGCATTTGGTGCACTTGGTGCACACGGTTGCGTCGCGAACCTGAATTTCATACCCGCGACTCGGGCAGGACTGAAGCCGCCCGGCGCGCAGGTCGCTTTCTGTCCGGCGCAAGAACCGGCGGGCGAGGAACAAGGTGATGATCAGCGTCGCCAACGCGACTGGGTAGAGCGACAGGACCGCGAGCACCCATCCGAAGTTCCAGGCTTTGAGACCCAGCAAGAGCAGCAGCATGTGAAACGCGATGAGCAGGCCGGGCAGGCGCCACGCGATTTGACAGATGATGACCGCCCGGCGCGCCGGTGGCGGCAGGGTGGGTGTGGACGGCAGCAAGGTTGGTATCCAAGCGGAGGAGATGTGCTGGTTCCCTTTTTCGCCGATCTGGCAGTTGTCCGCGCGGTCGAGCCATTCCGCCATGACTTTGCGAGCCTCGTCGCGATGACGTCACTTCCCCCGCAGTGCGTTGACGATCTCGTCAACATCGCGCGTCATCGCCTCAGTGCGCGATCGCGCGCCGCGAAGGCGCGACTTGATCGCGAAGTCCTTGGACTCGATCTCGTTGCGCTCAATGCGCCACGAGTTGTAGTTGTCCAGCAGCAGCTTCGCTTCGTCTCGCGCGGCGCCCGCGATGAAGCCGACGCGGGCCAGCGGGTGGAGCATCGGGCGCCGTGCTCCGGCGGCACCGAACATGTTCGCCGCCGTGCCGGCAGCGGCGGGGTCGACACCCGCATCGGTCAATCGCTTCAGAAGCTCGGTCGAAGGGTTGAGCAAGCGATCTGACACCGCCTTTGCGTCGCGCTCGATGACATCGCAATCGCGGATGCGATTCTCGAGTTGGACGCGATCACGCGCTGGGCGCTTGGCGAACTGCGGCAAAACGCTCGCGGCCTGCGCCGCCAGCGACTCGATCTGCCCGTCCAACTCCTTCTCAAACGCTTCGATCGTGGTCGCAATCGCTGGGTCTTCCGACTTCGGCTGGGTCGGTGCCGGAGCGGGCCGCGGCGTGTTCGGGGTGACTGGCGTGGGTGTGGGCGTCAGGGTGGGGGAGGGCGTCGGCGCCGGCTGAGGGCCGGGCATCGCCGGCGGTGTCGGGGCGCTCAGCCGCGCTGGCGTCGGTGTCCGCGGGCTCGGCGTCCCAGCGGTGCCAGACGTGCCCGGGGCCGTCGATCGTGTATTGCCAGCGGCGGCGCGTTGCCGCATCGCCTCGACCGACTGCATGTTGTTGTAGAGCGAGTAGCCCAGCGTGCCGATCGCCAAGAGCAAGACCAGACAGATGGCGAGGTTCGCCGCGGCCACCGAGCGTTTGGAGATCAGATAGACCAAGGCACCAATGCCCCCGGCGACGCCCGCGACGACCAGCGCGATCGTGACGTACGTCGTGATGACCTTGCTCGGCGACATCGTGCTGACCGCGCCTGGAATGTTGATGTTCAGGCGGTAGTAGACGATGTACGCGCAGAGCCCGAGCATGCCCAGCAACAGGAGGATGCTCAGGCCATGGATGCTGAAAGACTCAGCGTTGCCAGAAGATCTCATCGCACCGCTTCTGCCTGATGTGGGCGAGAGCGATGCGGGTCGTCGCGTGGGGTGGTGCTGAGTGGACATACGCCGCGAGTTTACCGTCTGATGGTTGCGAACTCGGTGTGGCCGGGGTTTCGGGGAGAGGGGCGATTCCAGCGGAATCGCGTGGCGATGTGGGCGTGTGCGTGGTGTGGGGGTGATTGGTGTACAGTTTGTCTCGTGGCGCCGGGCGCGATCGGACAAAATCAGCCAAATAGGCCACAAATACTCGATTTTGGCCGACGAACGTAAA
>JALHNK010000218.1:0-500 GCA_022843565.1 Phycisphaerales bacterium | reverse complement strand
AAGCGCGGGTGCCGGCGACCTCTCGGGGCCCGGGCGGGCGCCACGCCAAGAAAGCGTGGAATTGGGGTGACAAAGCGGGCAACAGGGTGTATGCTTCCCTTGTCTCCTGCTTAGACCCTGGCCATGTCGGTCGAGTCCTTCAGGTTTCCCGACGCTTTGGCCCGCCCGAGTTCAAGCAGCGGAATCGTAAACAGTCTCGGGTTCAAGGTGAAGCACATGAAGCTTTACGTCGGTAATCTCTCGTTCAAGACCACTGAGGATCAGCTTCGCGAGCTCTTCTCGGCCCACGGCAACGTCACCAGCGCGAGCCTCGTCATGGATCGCGAGACCGGTCGCCCCCGCGGCTTCGGTTTCGTCGAGTTCTCCTCGGCTGAGGAAGGCAACGCCGCGATCGCGGCGCTCAACGGCCAGAACGTCGATGGTCGCGACCTCACCGTCAACGAGGCTCGTCCTCGTGAGGGTGGCGGCGGCGGCGGCGGCGGTGGCCGCGGCGGCTACTG
>JALHNK010000217.1 GCA_022843565.1 Phycisphaerales bacterium | reverse complement strand
GCGGCGGAGGCGTCGCGGGGGCGGCCGTCGGCGGGACGGGCGTCATCTTCGGGAGCGTCTGAGCAAGAACTGGCGCGCCAGCGAGCAGACACGCTCCGGCGGTGAGCGTCGCGAAGAGTGCCAGACGGATGGGACGAGTGCGAACGAATGGTGCGTGGATCAAGTGCCGCTCCGGGAGAGGGAGCGGGAGCATACGCCGCGATGCGACACGACCCCGCAGGCGGAAGTGCCGGCAGGGTCGAGTGTTCTGGAGACGTTGAGATGTGAGCGAGGGTTAGACCGAGCAGCCGTCGAAGTAGACGGAGAAGAAGTGGTTGTAGTCGCCTTCGGTCACGCCGTTGTTCGGAACGCCGCCGGTACCGCCGGGGCCGAAGGGCGGCAGCGGGCGACCCTGATCATCGGCGACGTCCGCCGGTGCGCCCGCGTCGAAGAAGGTGGTGAAGAAGAGGTTGTAGTCGCCCTCGGTCAGACCGTTGTTGGGCACCAGCGGGTTCGGGATCGCGCTGTAGTTGTGGATGGCCTCGCCCTGATCGTTGGCGATATCGACCGTCGAGCAGCGCCGCGGTGTGACGGCGATGCGGAGCAGCGAGGCGTTCGCCCCGAGCGAGGACGTGCCGGTGGCGGAGTTCTTGATGCGGCCGCCCACCAGGAGAGCATCAGAGAGGAACGTCGTGCGATCTCGGAAACTGTGGATGAAGACGTTGTCGTTCATCAGAAGATCGGGATCGAGCGCGACCGGGTCGCCGGATCGAGCAATGACCTCACCGGCGTTGAGCACGGCGACTTGATTGGACGCGGTGTCGGTGCGCGAGGTCGTGCCCGTGACGATGAACTGCTCGTCGGTGCTGCCCTTGTAGTCGGTGAACACCGCCCAGTTCTCGGTGCTGCCGGGGAAGATCGGCTGGCCGATGCGGGCGATGATCGCCCCCTCGCGGATGACCGCGAGGGTGGCGCCAACGGGGCCCGGGGGCTGGAGCAAGGCCAACGCGAACCACTGGCCCGAGGGCTCGAGCCAGCACTCGCTGATTGCGCTGACGGTGTTGCCCTGGAACTGCTGATTCGCCTGCAGGACGACGACGCCGTTGCGGACGACGACCCGCGAGACCACCGGCAACGCCAGATCGGCCAAGTAAAGCGTGACACGCCCGTCACCCGAGACGTGCGAATGCAGCGTCGTGGTCGCGTAGCTCAGCGAGGCCAGCGATACCGGATCGCCGGCCTGCTGCTGACCGTCGGGCACAGTTTGCGTTGCGCGTGCGATGATCGACGAACCGCCATTGCTCAGATTGAGGCGAGAGAGCGTCTCTGAGAACGCCGGATCGTTCACCTTATCAGCCTGGAACGCAACCACGCCGTCGTTGGTGAGAATCGCGTTCGCAAAGTCGTTGCCCCAGGTCGCCGATGCACTGATCTGCGGCGCCGCGTCGGTGCTCGCCGCGATCGTGCTGAACACGCCCGCAGTGGACCGCACGACGAGCGAGCGACCGGCGGTGGTGAACGCGTATGCCCAATCGCCCGCGTCATTGACGCGCGGGATCGCGCCGCCGCTGAGGTTGAGCAGCGTGCCGGCCGGCGACTCGACGACGGTTTCGCCCTCGCGCGCAAGCACCGCACCCACGCGCCCGACGCCAGAGAAGATCACTTGGTCATTCGTACCGCCGGGGGCGGGCGCGCCGGTCATTGTCGGCACCGTCACCCATCGATCGCTCACGCTCCGGTAGATGCGCCCGAAGTTGTTGAACTGCAGACCGGGAAGGCCGGGCACGTCGGCCCGCGTCGACCCGGAGGGAACGTGGGCCAGGATCGGATGAAGCGCCTCCGCCGGCGCACCGAGCGCCGCGGCACCCAGCGACAATGCGATACCCACGCCCGTCAATGCCCTGAAAGATCGATCGTTCACGCTCAAGCTCCTGGTGAGTATCCAGCGCAGAACCTGAACCCCACGCGCACTGAGTACACGTCATTGTACACGACGAACCTCGGCTCGCATCCCGGATCACGCAAACTTACCCGCACTTCACACGCGGATGTGAAGATGGGCAGGCCGCTGATACGGCCCAGACCCCCAAATCCCCGCCGCTGGGCTCTGGTGCCGGAGCGCTCAGACTCGCCACCGTCGCGCCACCGTGGCGACGCCGACGGCGTGCGATCGCCGTCGGGCACCGCCGCACTCGCAGAAGCGATAAATCGCCTCGCTATCGAGCCTGTAGCTCATCGGCCAGCGCACCAGCCCCGTACACCTTTCGCAGCGACTCGATGATCGCGCGACTGTCCACCGCCACCGCCCGGTTCCGCGCCTCGTCGTAGACAAACGCCCCGGCGAGCGAGTCGATGTTGCCGTCGAAGATCAGACCGACAACCTCGCCCTTGGCATTGAGAACCGGCGAGCCGGAGTTTCCGCCGATGATGTCGGCGGTGCAGATGAAGTTGAAAGGTGTCTTGAGGTCGAGCTTCTCCCGGGCGTCGGCCCACGACTTTGTCAGCGCGAACTCGTCAGAATCCGCGCGGCGCTTCGCGAGATCGTACAGACCGGCGATCGTGGTGAACGCCGGCGTCGGCGGCGTGTCAGAGTTCACGCCGGTGACGATGCCGTAGCTCATGCGCAGAGTTCCCGTCGCGTCGGGATAGACGCTCGTGCCGAGGGCCTCGAATCGCGCTTCGGCGATCTTTGCGTACGCGTCGGCACGCGGACCGCCGATCTCGATATCGCTGATCCGGCGCAGTCGCAGGAACTCCGGTGCCACGCGCCGAGCCAGCGCGATCATCGGGTCCGCGGACTTCGCGGCGCCGCTTGACGACGCTCCGTCCATCAGCGCCTTTCGCGCCGCGGGGTTCGCGAGCGTTGTGCCGCGGACGACGCGCTGGGCGAGCTCACGCGGGCTTGAGCCGTCCATGATGGAGATGACGACGGGGTCATCGCCACCGAGCCGCTCGGTCAGGAGCGAGAACCACCACTCGAGCTGGGCTTCTTCGTACTGCGGGTAGATCGGCACGTCGGCCAGGACTCCGAAGTCCGTCTGCGCCAGAGCGGCCGGCGCATAGTCGGGGAGCCGCTCGCCCGGCGGGAGCGCGAGCTGCTGCTCTCGGATCGCGATGCGCATCGCCCGTGAGCCGATCTCGCCGGGCAAGCCTCGGGGGAACACGCTCATCCGCGGTGCGATCTCGCGGGCGCGAGCTCGCACCGCGTCCAGCGACTCCGACGCGCTCATCGCAATGGCGGCCTTCGGCGTGCCGGTCCCAAAGACCGCGGCGCTCTGGGCGAGCTTGGCCTTCCACACCACCGGATCGAGCAACCCCGCCAGCTCGCCCGTCAGAGCCTTGCGGCTGTTGGTCCAGCCGAAGAAGTCCTCCCGCGCCAGGCGGGCGTTCTCCGGTGAGTGCCCCATGAACTCGCGGATCTTGCTCTCGATGCGCCAGATCGTGGCGAGGCGCGCCGGCAGCTCCCGATCTCGCACGTCGCGCAGGTCTTCGATGGTGAGCAGACGCTGCGTGCGGCCCGGGTGGCCGAAAACGAAGATCGGCTCGCCGTCCTTCACGCCGTCTTTCGCGAAGCGGAAGAAGTGCTCCGGCTCGTAGGGCTTGCCGTTCTCATAGACGCGCACGAACGCGGCGTCGAGGCAGTAACGCGGGAACTCGAAGTTGTCGGTATCTCCGCCGAAGTACGCCGCCTGGACCTCGGGCGCAAAGACCAGGCGGACATCGGTGAAGCGTTTGAACGTGTAGAGGTGATAACGGCCGCCGGCGTAGAGCGTGACGACTCGGGCGTCGAGGCCCGTCTTGGTCTTCTCCGCGTCTTCGATCGCGGAAATGTTCGAGCGCCTGACCTCGCCGGGCTCACGCGGATCTGCACCGGGGCCGGTCTTCGTCGGTGCGGCGTTGACCT
>JALHNK010000216.1 GCA_022843565.1 Phycisphaerales bacterium | reverse complement strand
AGCCGCGCCGCCGCGCGCCGGGTTCGCCCCGCCCGCGCCGCTTGGTGATACCGGCTTCGCACGCTCGGCTTTGCTCGCCTTCCCGCCGCCGAGCTTGTCCTGGTGCGCCCGCACCTTCCGCTGGGCCTGGTCCAGCGTCGGTGTGATATTCGTCTGCCCGAGCAACTCGGCGCACAGCGCCCGCCAGAACGCGCCGTCGTACCCACGCTCCTTCCAATCGGTCTCTTCACGCAGCGACACCATCCCCGTGCGCCGCAGCGGCTGGTTGAACGCCATCAGATAAATCAGCGACGCCAGCGACACCAGGTCATCGCGCAGCGTCTTGCCGCCGACGTCCGTCGCCAGCGGGTCCGCCAGCCACACCTGCGGCGCCTCGGCCTTTTGCCGCTCCTCCTCCTCCACGCCCCGCGGCATCGGCGTCGCATCCAGAAACACGTTCTGCGGCTTCAGGCTCCCGTGCCCACGCCGCATCCCGTCTTCCATCGACCGCAGCGCCGCCACCACACCCGCCACAATCCGCGAGAACGACTGCTCGTCAACATTCAGCCTTCGCACTGAGAACAGTGTGTCGAGGTTCTGCGAGCGCTCATCCGCCGTCGCGTACAGATCCGTGACGTAATACGCCCCGGCCTCGCTTACTCCCGATTCGTGAATCGGCGCCCAGCCGGCCCCGCCGCGCTTCTGGATCTCGATCTGCTTCAAAAAGTCATCGATCGCGCCCTGATCCCGCTCGCCGGTCAGTTCGTCAACCGCCACCCGCTCCTTGACGACGAACCGCTTCTCGCCGGCATCAGCCCGGCGCGCAACGAACACCCGCGTGCCACCGCTCGGGCTCAGTTCGCTCAGTGTCTCGTAACTTCCGAACTTCGCCATGATGCAAAAACTCCGCGCCGGCCGGGACAACCCCGGACCGGCGCATCGTACCAGTCACGCTCGCGCAACGTCAGCCACGCACGCGCCACACGGCCGGCGCACCCGGGCCATCGCGCCAAACGATCACTTCTTTGCTTCGGGCTTCAGGTTCAGCACGTTCACGCCGCCGCGCTGCACCTCAAGACGGATCCTCTCGCCCTCATACCGGGCCGGATCCATCGGCAGTTCCTTGCGCCACGCCACGTCCTTGCCGGTGGTGTCCTCGCCGGTCACCTGCGCGAACACAAACAGCGTGATCGCGCTGCGCTCCATCGACTTGATCCAGAACGCGTCAGCCTCTGCAACGCTCGCCGACGGCGCGCGATCCGAAAGCTGGAGCATCTTGGCGTACTGGTCGGTCGCGCCCGCCAGACGATCCGGATCCCCGCCGCGGAACCACTCGCGGACGGACTTGCTGGCGAACTTCGCCTGCTCGCCAGCGCCGACGCCGACCAGGTCAACCTGCGCGCTGCGCCCGCCGTCCACGACGTCCTTGGCCAGGACGACCTCGATCGGCATGACGCTCGCCCGCGGCGCCTTGGCACCGCACCCGCCCAGCAGAGTCGTCGTCGCCAAGACCGCCACCACCGCCAACGCTCGCATGATTCCCTGCATTGCTGTGCTCCTCAGAGTGTGTTCTCGAAAACCGGCCCAGTGACTCGCTGAACCATAACCCATTACATGCACGATCGCACGATATCGTGAAGCTCCGCGTCCGCCGCCGGATCGCTCACGATCATGCTCCGCACCTTCCGCAACAGAGCATACAGATCGCTCAGCAGCGGATCAAAGGCCTTCTCAACCGCCGCCATCGGCGCATCGCCCAGATCGCGGCACGTGCTATCGGGGCCCACCCCCGGCGTCGCCCGCACTAGCGCCGCCAGCACCTCGCACCACAAGCTCAGCGGCACAATCTCCATCGCCTGCGTCGCCGTCAGCTTCACGCCCGACACCCGCTGCGGCCCCAGCGCATCCATGAACCGCTCATCGCTCGCAAAGACCGCCCGCACCCGCTGCTCCAGCGGCTTGCCCGCGTCGTGATCCGCCGACACCTGCCGCACGAGACTCAGGAACTCGTCCAGTGCCACCGCGACGCTCGTGTCCCCGCTCACCAGCAGCGTCCGCACGCCCAGCACCATCAGCGAGTACAAATCGCTCGGCGTGCTCAGCAACGGCGCAACCTCGAAGAACACCTCGGGCAACTGCGCACCCTCGCTGGCCTTCAGCTCCGCCACGATCTCTGATGGCAGCTTCATCGGCACGCTGCGCACGCGCAGCTCGCCGGCGGCCATCGCCGACCGACCCTCCAGAGCCGCGAACAGGTCCACGCGCCCGGCGCCGGTGCCAAATCGCATCCAGACACTGTCTCGCGCCGTCGCCGTGATCCGCTCCTGCGTCGTCAGCGTGCCCTCCAGGATCATCATCTCGTCCTGAAGCTGCACCCGCCGGATGCGCAGCTCGCCCCACGCCCCGCCGCCGGCCCGCGCAGAGCTCGCGGGGTTGTACACGCCCCGCGTCTCCTCAAGCACGCCAAAGAGCTTCCGGTCGGTCATCTTCACCGGCAGCGCCACCGCACAGCCGGGCACCGCCAGCACCACCCGCGACGACCACAGGAACGGCAGCCCCGGCGAGCCCGCGCCCAGATGCACCCTGAAGCTCTGCGCCGTGATGTTCAGCAGCGGCTCCTGCGTCGTCGCCGTCGCGGCTCGCACGCTCGCGGTCGCGTCGCACAGCAGCGCGAGCTTGTGGTACAGCGTCTCCAGCACGCGCCCGGTGTTGCCATGACGCGACAGGAACAGCATCCCCGCCTCATCGCCCACGCCGCCGGAGTTCTCCGCGATCCGGCTCACCGCACGCGACGCCGTCTGGAGCAGCGAGATCGAGCCGTCTTCGGTCCCCAGCAGCGTCAGCGCCTGCACGTAGTTCTCAAGCCCCACCGGCGCGTGCGGCGTCACCATCAGAAGCCCGCCGCCCGGATTGAACACGATCACTTCCGTGCTCACGCCCATCGCCTCTCGCAAATCGCTGGGCGTCGTTGCCCCCGCCGGGCTCGGCGCACCGTCGGTCAGCGGCACCAGCGCCGACATCGCGTCCGCCTCCGGCTGATACAGATACCGGTGCAGGCTCGTGCCATACGCCGGCAGGTTCTTGCCCGCCAGCAGCGCATCATCCTCGCACAACGACCAGACCTTCCCCGTCCGCGGGTCCACCGCGCGCATCGCCACGCCGCGCCGCAGATCGATCAGCGTCGGCTCCGGATGCGTGTCCTCAAAGCCCGTCCGCACGATGCCACCCGGTGATTCCTCGGCAAACCGCTCGCACCGCGCCGCCCATCGCCGGTCCAGAATCGAGTTGTTCAGCACTTCCTTCGCAGTGGACATCCGCGGGCTGCTGGTGTCAAAGTTCTGGATCCAGATCTCCAACCACTGCTGCACCCGCCCGCGCGCATCGGCGATACACCCCAGCACCACCGACGCGTCGTACGTCTCACGCAGCGGGATGAACGGCCCGCCCGGCCCCGCCAGCATCCGCGTCCCCGTCCCCGAGCTGCCCAACGGCATCCCCGTCCGCACCACCACGCACAGCCGCACCGGTGCCGACGGCCCCGGGATGATCGGTGCCGCGACACAGCCCGAAGGCAGCGCCGCCGGCAGTTTCTGATACACAAGCGCTTGAGCCGCAGTTCCCGACACGTCCGCCTCCTTCACATCAGGCAAATCGCTCTCAGGGCTCCCCAGCCCCCTCAAACACTCGCCACGATCAACTCTCGAACGGGCCAGTATACAAAGTCAGCGCCCACCTCGACGTCCCGCGCCGCACTTGCCCTCCGCCGCCGACCCGCCCCGATCCCGTCCCTGTCCGATTTGCCCATTTGCCATTTGCAAATTTGCCATTTGCCGCCCCCACACCCCCCCCCGCCGCCCGCCGCCCCGCCGCCCCGCCCGCTCAGATACACTGCACCTCGGAACCAAGCTATGAGCGATCAAGGCTGGAACACCCCGGACGACCCCTCCTCGCAGAACGATCCATCCG
>JALHNK010000215.1 GCA_022843565.1 Phycisphaerales bacterium | reverse complement strand
AGGGAGTGTCGTACATGATTCGCACCGCGATTATTTTGTCATCCGTTGTCGGTCTGGCTGCTTCGGTAGCCAACGCCGACCTGGCGTTCTCGTTTGCCGACCCGGTCGGTGGACGCCAGCTCACCTACACCCAGGACAACTCGGCAGGCGCTGGCACCGGCCAGATGACCTACTCGACGTCGACGAACATCTCGTTCATCATCGACGGCAGCGCTGAGCCCGTTCCCTTCTCGGTCCCGGCTTACACCGCCGCCCGGATGGAAATGCAGTTGTTCATCGGCGTCTCGACCACCAGCGCTGGCGTCACCCAGGCTGCGGTCCTGCCGAACTCGTTCTTCCGGATCTACGACAGCAGCGTCGGCACCGGCGCCAGCGCGACCATCCTTCGCGGCGACGCGAACAGCGGTGCGTTCATCCGCTTCGGTGGCACGAACTCCGTGCTCCTGTCGGACATCACCGGCTTCAGCTACACGTTCGGCACCATCCTGCAGAACCTGCTGATCTCCACCGGCAACGCGGCCAGCATCCCCGCTGTCCCCCAGGAAGCCGTGTTCACGATCACCGACGTCCTCACGGGTCGTAACCCGAACGGTGGCTTCGCTCCTCTGATCGGCCCCGGTGGCGTGATCTCGAGCTTCACCGCGAACACCTCGTTCTCCGGCAACACCGCCACCGTCCCGACCCCCGGCGCTCTGGCGCTCGTGGGCATCGGCGGCCTCGTGGCTGCTCGCCGCCGCCGCGCCTGATCTCAGGCACGTCGGACCTTGACGCGGGCTTCGGCCTCGCGTCACAGAGAGTGATACGTCTCTTGTCGACACTCAAAGCGGGTCTGCCAACGGGCAGGCCCGCTTCTGTTTTTGGCTCGACGAAGCAGTGGGCGTCGGGCGTCCGATGGAAGCCTCGGTCGCAAATGACGCGGCGAGAAGCGGAGCGACGTGGTTGCGATCGAAAGTGACTGGGACTTCCAGCGCCCGCACGACGTGGCCGACGCGATGAACACGTCGGATCGGAAGGCGATCCTCTGGTACAACGCTCTTGGCGTGTGATCCAGGAGAACCAGGTCGATCAGGTTGACGAGGCGGGCGATGTCGAAGAAGGTTCACCCCCTCACCCGAGAAGCTCGCCTCGCAACTCACCGACGCACAGTTCAGCGTGATCGCCCCGCATACCGACCTGCCCGTCCGCTTCCCACGTCCCAACCCTCGCGACACGCGGCGAGCCAGTCGCGGTGATCGATCGCATCGCCAACGCGCGCCACGGCGAGTCCGCGCGGACGCTGCACTCGAACCACAGCGCCGAACGGGTGGGGACACAATGGGACAGCCGCGGCGTGATCTGGGCGCGGAGTGCGTTCGTCAACTGGCGATCGCTGATCCGGACAATTCGGCTGGAACGCGCGCACCGGGTTCGACCCGTGCCTTTGCCCGGTCCCCGGCGCGACGTCCAAGGCCACGAGTTTCCACGAGAATCCTACTGGCGTCGCTCGCATCCGCCAGCGGCGCGATCGATCGCGTGACGCGATGAGCGACAATGAAAAAGCCCCTTGACGTGTTCGTCAAGGGGCTCAGTTAGAAGGAAAGCGGAGAAGGGGGGATTCGAACCCCCGATACCGGGATATACCCAGTATAACGGTTTAGCAAACCGTCGCCTTCAGCCTCTCGGCCACCTCTCCGGAATGTCCGACAATCCATCGTAGCAGTCTCCACAGACGGAGCCAAGCGCCCGACGGCTGATGCGGGTCGCCGTTGAAACTCGGGCGTGGCAAGGCCGGGGGCGATAACCCCCTCTCTGAGCGGATCCAAAGGCACGAGGTTCAACGCCGACCCGCAATCGTTCGACGCGTTCCGACACTGGCCGGTCGTTGATTGTGAGGCGCCGTTGCGCTCAAGCCCGATGCCTTATCCAAGGGGAGTGAGCGCGTTCGGTGAAGAACCGGGCCTCTTCTTGGACGCGTCGTGGATGAAGAGAAGTCGATTGTCGGAAGAGCAGTGAGCGAGATTGCGGGCTCGCATCTGACGTGGGGCTCGGGACCAGTCCATCGTCGCGGCCCTGCGCGCCGAGACCACCACCGACGTCTTCCTCGTCGACGCCGGCAACACGCTCGTCTCTCGCGGCGTGATGAGCGACCAGTACGGCGCGGGCTACTCGCACAACGCCCCGCGGCAGCGGTTCCAAGAAGCCGCACTCGCCACCGGTGCCTGACGCCCAGTGCCTTCCAGCATCAAGACGCAATCGTCGCCTGCACCTGCTCGCCCCACGGCCCGCGCTCGCCCGTCGGCGAGATCCACCGCATCCACACGGAGTTGGTCTTGCCGCCGTCGGCGGAATCGAAGTTGATCACGTACGGCGCGCCAGTGTCCACGGCGACGAACGGCAAGTCCGCTTCTCCCGTTGGGTGGTGGTGCCGACCTTACTCCATAGCTCGAAACCGAGCGCACCGGCGGGCTTGGCCTTGCGGGTGGGCGCGGCCGAGTCCATGAAGCGGAGGGTCCGCTGGAGGCGGTTGCCGCGCTCGATGGAGCAGAGGGAGCGGTCGTCAGACGGGATCATCAGCCCGTCAATCGCGGCACTTCAGTCTGCGGACGCGACGGATGCCTGTCGCGTGCGGCGCGTGCGTTGTCGCGTATGACGACCGACCCGGCGGCATCGCCGAGGAACGCGCCGCGTCGCGGGCTGGGCGTTCAGGGGCGCGGGGGAGGGGGTGCGGGGGAGAGCGGGCCGAGGGTACGGGGCGTGGGCGCGCCGTTTCAGATCGAGCGCCCCATGCTCGCTCACTTGCCCGCCGGCGCTCCGGGCTGTCGCGCGTGTCGCTGGAAGAACTCCCACACACGCTCGGCCCCAGAGAACGACGCGATCGGCGCGTTGCCGTCGCGTCGGGACTTGGAGCCCGGCCAGCCGTGCCCACCCGCTGAGTCCACCACGAATTCGGTCACAGTTCCACCGGGCCCGGCCTCGTACGTCGTTGTGGTGACGGTTCCGACACTGGCGACCTTCGGCTCGGCCTGCGACTTGTTCGCGCGAACCCAGAACTGCACCACATCCTTCAGCGGCTTGTACGGGGCCTCCTGAGCACGGCGCACGATCGCATTGCGACTCATGCCCCCGCCGAGCGGCACCTCCTCATCCTTCGCGCCGTTGATGATGAGGACTGGCAGCGGTACAGCGGGCACGTTGTCAAACGTAAACATGGTCGCCACGACCGGCGCGATCGCGGCCAGCCGCTGCGGGCGGGCCACGGCGTAGACGAAGGTCATCATCCCGCCGTTGGAGCCGCCGGTCATGTAGATGCGCGCCGGGTCCGCCCTGTGGTCGCGGACGAGCGTGTCGATGAGCGTGTCGAAGTACGCGAAGTCGTCGGCGTCTTGCACCTGCTGTCGGAGCAGGAAGCCGGTGTTCCACGCGTGCCGCGCCTCGCCGGCGGGGCCGAAGCGGGTGCCCTCGGCGTAGACCACCATGAATCCGTTCTTCTTGGCAACGGCGTCGAAGCCCGAGTTGGCCCGCATCACCTCCGCGCTGCCCATCCCACCGTGGAGCACGAGTACCGCGGGGCGTTTGGCCGCGTCCGCCGGGGCGTTGACGACGATCGCCCGGCGCTTGGCGCCCTTGACATCCAAGGTCACTTCGGTGTCGGGCTTCGCTGCTGTCGGCGGCTTCGCTTCCGGCTTCGCGTCGGCGGCCTTCCGTGCGTGCTTCTGGAAGAACTCCCACATCAGGTCGTTGGCCGAGATGTCCTTGGTCGATGCGCCGAGTATCTCCAGCGGCGGCTCGCGGCCGGGCCAGGTGTGCCCGCCGCCGGTGATCTCGATGAGCACGACTTCGGCGCCGTCCTTGCCGCCACCCCAGGTCTTGCGTGTCACGGTCATGCCGTCGGCCGCGGCGTCGGGGAGTTGCACGACCTCCGGCGGCTGGGCGCAGCCGTTGGCTGTGATCCACTGATCCAGCGAGTGC
>JALHNK010000214.1 GCA_022843565.1 Phycisphaerales bacterium | reverse complement strand
GCATGGGTAGAGGGTATTCGAGCGAGTTGGTTGTTGCCGGCTGGCGAGGCGCGCGATCCGCTCAAGAACTTTGGTTGGCGAAGGAACTTCGGCGACGACGGCGGGTCAAACGTGGCATGGGAAGAATCACTCTGATCTTCGCGGTGGCGTGGGTGGTGATCGGGGTTCGGCACGCAGCGGCGGATGAACCACCGCCGCTGCCGCGCCGCGTGTCGGTGATTGAGATCGGTGGACCAAAGCCGGAGCCGGTTGCGGGCGAAGTCCCTTGGAGGTCGAAAGAAAACGATCGTGGGCATGACCTTGGCTGGGCGTACGACGGGACGCTCATTCGGCGGGCGATTGAAGAGGCCCGCTGCTCTGGTCCAGACGTCATTGTGCTTGAGGTACGGGCGGCGTTTTCGAGCTGGCACGAGCTGTACACAGTTGCCATGGCCCAAGAGATTGCCAGAGTTCAGAATGATGTTCGGATCGTCGTGCTGATTGACATCTGCGTCGGACCGGTGCTGACGGTGATCTGGCCCGCGCGGGAGTGGTATGTCTTTGACGATGGAATGCTCACGAACTATTTGAGCGTGTGGTGGGCGTGCCCGTTTCCCCGTGGAGTCTTGGCGGCGGCGATGCAGGAGCGCACGAAGATCGCAGCCCTCAATCCCGCTCGCCCGGCGAGCCTGCTGGAGTTGTGGACAATGAACGGCGATCTGCTGACTCTCACAACAACCGATGGCGGTCTGCTCAAGACTCGGACAAATGAGGGGCTCGATGCGGATGATCTTGTTCGCACCGGTCTGGCGATCGCGAAAGTCGGCTCCCGCGCGGAGCTGATCGAGCGGCTCTGCGGCGGGCCGCCGGATGTGCTGGACATGTCGGCGAATCGGATCATCGACAGTGCCGTGCAGGATTCGATTCGCGAGCAGGATCGGCTGCAGACGTTTGCACTTGCCGTGCGGTCACTGCGTGCGCAGCTCGAAAGCGCCAACTCCGACGCTCTCGTCCAAACGATCCGCACCGCGTTGCACCGCGAGGTTGATGCGGTGGCTCAGTCGAAGACCGCAACAATGGCGCTAAGCGAGTTGTGCGGCGAAATATTGGGTGATCGTGCGCGAGGAAACTTCGCCTCGTTTGACGAGGTCCACGCGATGATTGATAACTGGTGTGACGCACGGCGCGGGACTTTGGGTGCGCCTGATCACAAGTAGTCATGCGCCGCTGAAGTTCTCTGTGCTCGGCCTGAACCGTCCTGCACCCCTCCAGGGTGCATCAGATCTGCGCGTCGCATTCCGGGGGTTCCGCTCGATGACTCGCTCACCCCCGGCTACATCCCGGCAGCCCTCCGGGCTGCAAGACAGAGCGCCGGCGGAGCACGTTCAACGCAGATCGCGAACCGGGCATGCGATTCGTATCACACCTTCGCCCGAATCGCATCCACCACCAACCCCCGCGCCCGCTCCAGCGGCAGCTTCAACTTCAACCCCGCGGCCCGTGCGTGCCCGCCGCCGCCGAGGGTGGCGGCGACCGCGGCGACGTCGACCGCGTTTGGGCCGGGCTTGCTGCGCATCGAGATCTTGGTGGTGGGTTCGAGGTCTCCGGCGCGGGTGGCGTCGGTGAAGACTGCGACGACCTGGACGCCGATGACGGACATGACCGGCTCGGCGAAGCCGCCGGTGTCTTCCTGTCCGGCTTTGCAGTCTTGGATGTCTTTGGCGGTGATGGAGACGACGCCGATCTTGCCGTGGGCATCGAAGGTGAGCGATGAGAGCGCGCGGCCCAGGAGCAGCGGGCGGGCGGGTGCGTCTTGCTGGCTGATGAGTTCGTAGAGCGCGGGGTGGTCGACGCCGCTGTCGAGCAGGCGGGCGCCGAGGCGCATGGTGGCGGGCGTGGTGCTGGAGAACTTGAACCAGCCGGTGTCGGTGGCCAGGCCGAGGTACAGCATGGTGGCGATGTCGGTGGGCAGTGGTGCGTCTGGCTTCAGGCCGAGGAGTTCGTCGATCACGCGGACGACGACTTCGGTCGCGGCGGCGGCAGACGTATCAACAAGCCGACGGGTTGAAACACTGGTGTCGCCGTTGAGATGATGATCGATGACGATCGTCTTGGCGGTGCGCGACTTGAGGAAGGGCGTCACGGCTTCGAGCTGCACCCAGGA
The DNA here is from genome assembly GCA_022843565.1 of Phycisphaerales bacterium. Lineage (GTDB taxonomy): Bacteria > Planctomycetota > Phycisphaerae > Phycisphaerales > UBA1924 > JACVCS01. The sequence continues at coordinate 1,867 of JALHNK010000214.1, read as the reverse complement.
GCCGGTGTCGGTGATGACGATGGCGTCGGGCTCGTCGGTGATGAGGTCGTTCGGCTGGGTGTCGGGGCTGAGGCGGCGAATCGGCATGTCGCCGGCGATCGGTTTCAGCCAGGCTTGGAAGGGGCCGACGTGCCAGACTTCGGGCGTCACGCCGATGTGCTTCAGCGCGCGGGCGATGGCCAGCGAAGAGCCCGCGGCGTCGCCGTCGGGCTTGGAGTGTGTCGTGATCAGCACGCGCTTGGCGGCGCGAAGTGTCGCGGCGATCTCGGCGGGCGTGGCATTGGTGGTGTAGCCGGATGCGCGATCGTTCGAGGGATGACTCATCTCTTTCCTTGTCGGTCAGGAGCGGAGGGCGTGGGTGGCGTTGGGATTGGACTGGGTACACATAACCGCTGCGGCCCCATCGGATGGGTCGGTGGCGTGCGGCCCGCGGGCATGGGCTCGCGGCGGGGCGCTGCAGATCTCAGCGACTCGTGTGCAGTCGATTTCAAGCTGAGCGGTGAGGGCTTCGAGTGATGCAAACTTGATCTGATCGCGGAGCCAGTGAACGAGGCGGAGGCGGAGCGGCCAGCCGTACTCAGGCAGGTTCTCAACGGGGGCCCAAGCTCGCGCGGCGCGGCTGTGTGTTGAGCCGGTGTCGAGCAGGAGATGCGACTCGAGCGTGGGCGGCGCGTTCTGAAATGTGGGGCGTTTGCCGACGTTGACCGCGGCGGGGACGGTGCGGCCACTGGGGAGGGTGGCGAGACCGGCGTAGACGCCGTCGGCGGGGAGGAGTTGGTCGGTCTTGAGGTTGGCGGTGGGGAAGCCGATGGTGCGCCCGCGGCGGTCGCCACGCTCGACGATGGCGTCGAGTTCGTATGGACGGCCGAGCACGATGGCGGCGTCGGCGACGCGACCGTTTGTCAGGAGCCAGCGGGCCATGGTGCTGCTGGCGCGGACGATCGAGTGATCGTTGAGCGTCGCGGAGACGGGCTCGACGATGTGGGCCTCAAAGCCGAGGCGTGGCGCGAGCCATTGCAGGAGCTGCACGTCCCCGGCGCGTTTGTGGCCGAAGCGGAAATCCGAGCCTTCGACGATCGCACGCACGGCGTGATCTCGCACGATGCCCGCGAGGAAGGCGGCGGGGTCCAGGGCCAAGAGGTCGGGCGTCGGCGAGAGGCGGATGACCTCATCAGCGCCCGCTTCGCGCAGGAATCGCTCGCGCTGGTCCCAGGTGGTGAGGCGCGGGGGCACGCTCTCGGGGCGGAGAGCGGCCAGTGGGTGCGGATCAAAGCTGAAGGCGACGACTCGCGAGATGTCGCGAGCGTTGGCGATCGATCGCGCGGCGCGAACGAGGGCCGCGTGCCCGAGATGGACGCCGTCAAGGACGCCGATGGTTGCGACGCAGGGGAGCATGAGCGGAAGAGGGTAGACGGGCGGCGTGGGCACGCCGGGGCGATACCATGCGGCTGAACACGGAGGCACCATGAGCTGGTTTACGCGGGCGAAGTCGGGTGTGGCCGGGACGAGCAAGGGCGGGGCCGCGGGCGTGGAGCCGCGATCGAGCAACGGGGGCAATGGCTCCGCCGATTCCGCGATGCCGCCGGCGATCGGTGGCGAGCTGGAAGCGCAGACGTTCGCGTTTGGCACCGAGATGCTCAAGCGTGCGCGTGGGCACAAGTCCGGGCTGCTCAGCAGCGCGTTTTATTCTGATGCGTTGATGAACTGGAGCATGAAGGACCCGAACTTCAAGGTCCAGATGTTTCGCTTCGTCGACGCCTTCCCGGTGCTGAAGAACACCGACGATGTGTACGACCACTTGCAGGATTATCTCAGCCAGCCGGGCGTGACGGTGCCGGGCGTGATTGCGACGGCGCTCGCGGCGGGC
>JALHNK010000213.1 GCA_022843565.1 Phycisphaerales bacterium | reverse complement strand
GATCGGGCACGAGTCCGCCGCGGCGGACTTGCTGGCCGATCTGGCGGTCGCCGCCAGGGCTCGCGATCGCTTGGGGGTCTACGGCGTGTTCGGTAATCACGACACCGATCGCGTGCGCCAGCTCGCACGCCGGATCACCGGCATCACCTGGCTGGAGAACAGGGCGGCGCCGATCCTGCGAGTTCCCGGGCGGAGCGAGCCGCTGGCGCTGCGCGTCATCGGCCTGAGCTATCCCGAGGATCCGCTGTCGGCGATGCTCGAACTGGGGCGGGCACCGGCCAAGCAATCACCCCGGCCGCTGACGATCGTGCTGGCCCACATGCCCAGCGTTCTCACGGCGTGCGCCGACATGGGCGCGTCGATCGTCATCGCTGGCCACACGCACGCGGGCCAGATCCGCCTGGCGCCGGGATTTGCGATCCATACCTCCAGCGACCTGCCGGGGCACATGGCCTCGGGCATCCTGCGTAGCCGCGACACGCTCGGCCTCATCTCGCGCGGCGTCGGCGAGGGCTTCTGGTCCGGCCTGCGGATCAACTGCCCACGCCAACTGCCGCTGTACGTGCTCAGCCCCGGCCCGCTGGCCAGTGGCGAGCCGACGGGGCTGCATTGTGTCAAGGCGTGGTGAGGGGAGGGGGAGGAAGTCGCGAGTCGCGAGACGCGAGTCGCCGGTGGAGGACACCGCGTTCGATGCCGGTTGCGACGCCCGCGCGGTTTGAAGTCGAGCTTTGAGTTTTGAGCTTTGAGCCTTCCTGCCCCCGCCCATACCCTCTGGCTCATGCGCATCGCGCGCCCGAGCATCTTGTGGCGGCTTTTGTCTGTTGAGCTGTGGCGGCTCCTGGCGATCACCAGCGCCGTGCTGGTCTGCGTCATCGCGTTTGCCACGACGATCAAGCCGTTTGCCGATGGGCGACTCGGCGCGCTCGACGCGCTGCGCTTCATGGGCTACGCCATCATCCCGATGCTGCAATACGCCCTGCCATTCGCGGCCGGGTTCGCTGCGACGTTGTCGTATCACCGGCTGGCGCAGGACAACGAGCTCACCGCGGTCTACGCCGGCGGCATCAGCCATCGCGCGATGCTCCTGCCGGCGTTGATCAGCGGCCTGTTGCTGTCCGGCGTGCTGCTGGTGCTGGCGGATCAGGCGATGCCGCGCTTGCTGCGATCGATGGATGAGCTCATCACGCGGGACTTCACGCGGATGCTTCAGAGCAGCGTTGAGCGCGGGCAGGCCCTGGTGCAGCCCGGCGGCCAGCGCGTGCTCTACGCCGATCGTTTCGTCCCCGGCCAGCCGGAGCCCGGCAGCAACGCCGTCCACAAGTTTGATCTGTTGGGCGTCGTCGTCGTCCAGCGCGAGCCCGGCTCGGGCCTGACGTGGGAGGCCAGCGCCTCTCGCGCGACGGTGTGGGTCTATCGCGGCGGGGCTGGCACCAGCGGCGGCGATGTCGCTGGTGGCGCCAGCGGCAGCGCGGGTGCCGGCGTGCCCGGTGCTGAAGATTCCGGCCCCGGCTCGATGACGGTTGTCATGCGTCTGCTGGACTCGGTCGGCAAGAGTACCGGGCGCGCGACGGGTCAGGCCGGCGAGAGCACGATGAGCTTCGTCGTGCCGAGCATCTTCCGCGATGATCCGAAGTTCCTGACGTTCACCGAGATGCTGCTGGCGCAGGACGATCCGCGTCGCCTGGGCGATGTGATGGCCCAGCATCGCGCGACCGCGTCGATCCTCAACGAGCGCTCGGTTGCGGATGATCTGCGAGTCGTGCTGGAGCGCGACAAGCGCACGACGCTGACAGATCTCAACGGGCGCACGGTGGTGGTGAAGGCGACGGGGCTCGATCTTGCGCCGGTGGAGAACGCCAAGGGATTGGCGGCGGGTGCGTTCGCGCTGCGGTCATCCAGCGGGCCGATCGAGGTGACGACGGTGCTGGAGGACGGTCGCGCGCGTGTGCAGCGGGCGCGCCGGGCGTGGATCAGCGTGCCCCCGGCACCGGAGTTTCAGGCCAGCCTGCTCACGATCCGCATGAGCGAGGTCTCAACCTCCGGCGTCGCCCCCGATGGCGAGGGCACCGAGCAGGCCGGTGGCGTCATCCGCGAGTATCAGATCCCCAACCTGCGATTGCCCGAGGACCGTCTCGCTCCGCTGCTGATGCTCGACTCCAAGGCGCTCCTTGCCGTCGCTGACAAGGAACGCGCCGCCCATCCTGACGACGTCGAGCTGCGCCGAAGTGTCGAGATCTACCAATCAACCGTCCGTGACACCCAGCGCGAGCTGCTCAGCAAGTTCCACGAGCGCATCGCGGCGTCGCTGGCCTGCGCGCTCATGGTTCTGCTCGGTGCCGTCATGGGCATGCGATTGTCACTCTCGCTGCCGCTGACGGTCTACCTCTGGAGCTTTTTGCCGGCCCTGGGCTGCGTCCTGCTTGTCAGTGGCGGCCAACGCGCGACCGCCTCGTGGGGCGCACCGGGTCTCTTGGTGCTCTACGGCGGGCTCGTGGCCCTCGGATCGCTCACCTTCGCCCAGTATCGCGTCCTGGCCATGCGCTGAGTGCTCCACCGCCGACCACCTCCCGCACCTCCCGCCCGTTCTTATTTGCCATTTGCAAATTTGCCATTTGCGATTTTTCTCACCCTCCAACCCGATGCCGACGCCAGCCCTCTCCAACCTCACCAGCCCGCTCAGCACGCGAAGCCTCCGCGCCGCTCTCGGCCCGGCCCTCGCGCTCACGCTGACGATCCTCGTCGCACGCCTGATCTACCTCGCGTGGCTCTGCCCGTATGACCTGGCGGAAGACGAAGCCTTCTACTGGGATTGGTCCCGCAACCTCGCCTGGAGCTACAACACCAAGGGCCCCGGCATCGCCTGGGCGATCGCGCTCTCGACCGCGATGCTCGGCGACACCATGATCGGCGTGCGCGCTGTCGCGGTGTTCAGCGCCGGCGTGTTCATGCTCTGCGCCGCGGCGCTCAGTGCGCTCTTGGCCGAGCGTGCGCGGCTTGACGAACGCTCCGCCCGCGCCTGCGCCCTGATCGGCGCCTCCATCGCTGCGCTCATGCCCGGCTTCCAGATCACATCGATCCTCTCCACGATCGATGGGCCATACATCGCCTGCTGGTCCGTCGCGTGCCTCTCTTCGGCGCTGGCCATCGTGCGGCGAGATCGGCGCGCGTGGGTGCTGCTCGGTGCCGCCCTCGGCGTGGGCTTCTTGTTCAAGTACACCATCCTGCTGCTGCCGCTGGGCCTGGTGATCTTCGCGCTGCGGCGGCGTTTCGCGTCAACATCACGCGAGCCCGCACATGAGCCCATGCGAGCCGGCGCACCCAGCGCGACTCCGTGGATCGTCGCCGGCTCCGTCATCTTCCTGCTGAGCCTGCTGCCGGTGGTGATCTGGAACGCGCAGCACGATTGGTCAACGCTCAGGCACCTGCTCGGCCACCTCGGCCTCCGGCTTGATGGCGCGGCGATCACCGGCGCGACGAGCGCGCCGCCCGCGAGCGCCAGCGGCGGCGCCGAGTCATGGTCACCCCGGTTCTTCGCGGAGTTTGCCGGTGCGCAGCTCGCCATCGTCGGCCCGGTGCTGGTGCTCATGATCGCCGGGGCCACGCACGCGCGCCACGCGACGCGGACGCGGGCGCTCGGGTCGCTGCTGACCTGGGCCGCCGCGCCGATTCTGATCTTCTACCTCGCCATCGCCACGATCCAGGAGGCCGAGGGCAACTGGGCGATCGCCGGCTTCGTCTCCCTCGTGCCCCTCGCGGCGGTCTACATCACGCTCAACGCCACGCGCCTCGCGCACACGCTCCAGGCCTCACCACGGCGCTGGCCCTTCGCGTTGTGGCACGCGACGATCATCGTCGGCGTCGTTACTGGGTTCGGCGCGCTGAAGCTGGATTGGGTGCAGGCCGGGCTGGCGAAGATCTCGCCCGCCGCGGCTCGCGCCGTGCCGCTGGGGCGGATCACCGGCGCTGAGCGCATGGCTCGCGAGATCGACGGCCATCCTGACACGTTGCGCAAGCGCACC
>JALHNK010000212.1 GCA_022843565.1 Phycisphaerales bacterium | reverse complement strand
GGGGCCGGGGCTGATCGCTCGCGTGGTCACCCAGTACGACGACGTGGCGCTCTACCCGCCGGCGTACTTCCACCCGACGGTCGGAGAGTCGAAGTCCAATCCGGACGCGAAGCAGTTCCTCCTGGGCGCACACCTCTTCGCCGGAACCTGGGTCGAGGCGAATCGGGAGCGGTACGAGGACGTGTGGGCGGCAAACATCCCGTGTGATTCACCGCTTGCTCAGAATCCCGAGGTCTCGTCGCGCTGTCTGTGGAACAAGCGGTGACCCTATGAATGGTCAACAAATCGATCGCGCCTGTAGTGGTAGTTGGAATCGTCAAATGGTTGGAGCATGCGCACAGGAGCCTGGCCATCGTTCCGCCGTCTCACGTCAGGTCGGCACACTACACAGGCCCGACTTTGGCGTTGGACATCCGCAGGGCCAGCCATGCTGCGGGCACCAGCGCGGACGCCGCGAGGCTCACTACCGCAACCGTGCCTGACGCGGTGCGGGCGTTGACGGCAATCGCGACCAGTGCCCAGGTAACGGTGAGCGGGTAGATCAGCGGCAATCGCCAGAAGACCATCAACGAGATCGCCACCGCGCCCGCCATCGCGACGATCAGCACGCCAAAGCCACTGGGGGTCAATCCGAAGCGGCCGAAGCCGTATCCCGGCAGCACGTCCGCAGCGTTGACGAACATCGCCGCCGACAGCCAGCCCAGATACAGCGTCAGAGGCGCGAGCACGAGCCAGTATCTCGCGGCGGACAGTGGTGTTTGCCACGACGCGGCCGACAACACCGCAAAGGCCAGGCACGCGAACATACCGACGATGATCGGGACCGTGAGCCAAACCGGGCCGTAGCGGGCAGCAAAGAGCCACGCGGCGCACAACGCAAAGCCGCCAGCGGTCGCCCAGCCGATACGGCGGAACAACGTCTCGCTCACATTGGCCGGGAGAGCCTGAACGACGGCGTAGACCATGCAGCCGATGAAGATGAAAGCCCAGATGATGAACGCATAGCCCGCTGGCGTGGCGGGGTTGGACGGTGCCATACCGGGTGGCTTGGCGGTCAGTGTGTTAAAGCTGCCACGGAAGAGCAAGGGCGGCAACGCCAACTGAGTGAGCGCGAGGAGAACATTGATCCAGACACGTGCGATATCGCTGTTCATGCGGATGTCCTTGGGCGATCCATGTCTGCCCCTCCTGACCTGTGCCATTGATTACGGAAGGCCGCGCGTCGGGGGTCCAACCGCGTCGGCAGCGGCGGGATCGACAGCAGTTGAGACATGGAGAGCCGCACTCGATCAAGACAAACACGGTTCAGCAACAGCGTCCCCCTTGGTGGCGCACATGACCACAACGGTCAAGTCGTCTTCGGTGGACTTGTCCCCGGTGTGCCGCAAGGTGAGGTCGATCAAGCCCTGCGCGATGGACGACGCGGTGTGCTCCATTTGAGAAAGCCGCACGACTTCATCGACGAGAGGGGCGAACGTGAGCATCCGCCCGGCCGGGCACCTTGCTTCGATCAACCCATCAGAGAGAAGCACGAGTGTATCGCCCGGCACGAGTTGGATGACTCGCGGCCGCTCGTACTGCTCGCCCGGATGCACCCCCAGGGGCAAGCCGCTGCTCTCGAGCACCGTCGCGCCGCCGCCCGCGTGACACAGCAGCGTGGGCCCGTGCCCGGCGGAGATGAACGAAACGTCGCGGGCGACCGGATCAAGCCGCGCGCAGGCGAAGGTGACAAAGCGACCGTCCCCCATCTCCTCGTACATCGCGCGGTTGAGCAGGGCCAGGTCCGCCTCCATCGGGGCGCGACCGGTCAGCAAGCACCGGGCGTAGGCCCTGCACGCAGCGGCGTTGAGCGCGGGACCAACGCCGTGGCCCGTCACGTCGCCCAGGCACAGCATGACGTCAGCGTGCGTCGCACTCGTGGGCACGGGCAGCGACCACCAGTCATAGAAGTCGCCTGAGGCGTACGCCGAGGGCGTGTTCCTCGCCGCAATGGTGAATCCTGGGCAGTCGGGAGCGTGCTGCGGCTCCAGTGCCCGTTGTATCGTGCGGGCGACCAGCATTTCCTGCTCCAGCGCCCTGCGTGCAGCCAGTTCGGTAGCGAGTTTGACCTCGGCTGTCATGTCGCGCGCGACGCCCAGCAGCATGTCCTCGCCCGAGACCGGATGCTTGAAGGCGACGTTGAACTGTGAGAGCACATGCTCAACGCCGCTGGGGTCTTGGAACGCGAAGCCGTCCACACGCTGCGCACCGCCTTGCCGCATGAGCGCGCGGCAGACCTCGATGACCCGCTGGGATTGCTGAGGGTTGGGATCGACCGAGGCGTAGGACTTGCCGATGACCTGCTGGGGCCGCAGGTTCCAGAGCGCGGCCCCGGCTTTGTTGACGTACTGGAACTCCAGGTTCCAGTTGTGGATGTAGAAGTAGTCCGGGATCAGATCGAGCATGGCCCGCATCAGCCCAAGCTCGTTCTCGGCCGCCTGCGCACGTTCACGCCACGCGGCGAGGTCGTGCTCCGCTTGGTTGTTTGGCTCGGCGAGTGACATGCGGTGATCGTACTCGGCTTACCGCTTCCCCTGTTCCCACTCCATTGTCATGACGGTACCCGACACCTTCCACTGGCCGTGGACCTTGTTCAGCGTGTAGCGGTAGCGACCGCCGCATGTCCAGCGGTCGGTGCTGTCCGGCGTGCCACGGGTGTGCGTGGCGATGAAGCGGGCGCGGCATTCGGCGGTGTCGCCGTTGACGGTGACTTGGTGACCGCTCACGACGTGCTCGGTCTTGGCGAAGGCGGTGAGGCCCTTCTCCCAGCCTGTGATGAGATCATCGGCCTTCACACGCGAGGGCTGGCCGCCCACGAGCGAGGTGTAGTCCACATCCACGTTGTCGGCGAAGACGGCGCGGAGGTCGGGCCACTTGCGGGCATCGGCGAGTGAGCCGACCGCGTTGACTGCGGCGATGATCGAGTCACGATCGGCTGGCGATGTGATCGGGGCTGTAGACGTACTGAGCGTGGAACGGAAGTGGCTCGCCGCCGCCGCGACCGCGGCATCGACCTGTCTTGGCTGGTCGTAGAAGTCAAAGTGCATACCGGGCATCCACAGCGTCGATGCTCTGTCACCCATTGCGGCTGCGATGGCCCGGACGTTCTGCGACAAGGCGCAGCCGTCGCCATGCACAAAGAGCGTCGGCACCGCGAGTTTCTTCGCCGCCGAAACGCCGTCGAAGGTCAGCCACGGCTCCCACGAACGCACCGCGAAACGGTTGGGCCACTGGTTGATCGCGCCGCGAGCGGGGTTCAGGTAGTAATCAAACGGCCCGTACATGGCCGCCGATTGGTCCGTCGCGCTGCAGGCGGGAACGGTGCGGGTCGGTTCGCCCTTGGATTCGGCGGCCACGGCGGCGCGGGCGTCGGCGATGCGCTTGGCGACACCCTCCTCGCCGCCATAGATGGGCTTGGCCGTCTCGGGATCGTGGATCCACGCCGCGACCGTGACCAGCGAGCGGATCGGCGCGCCATTGTTGATCGCGTAAGCCGCGTAGCCCGCGCTCGCGCACACGGCCAAGGTCCCAATCTGTCCGTCCTGGGTGATCGGCAGCGACTTGGCGTAGTTGGCCGCGGCGGCGATGTCTTCGATCTTGGTGGCCGGGTTCTCAAAGTGCCTGGGCTCGCCCCCGCTCTCGCCCCAGTTGCGGAAGTCAAAGGTCAGCGTGGCGAAGCCCTCGCCTGTTAGGCGGGCGGCATAAGTATCCGCCATCTGCTCTTTCACGGTCGTCCAAGAACCGGCGACGAGGATGACCGGCACTTGTTCACCTTCGGTAAAACCTGCGGGCAAACGCAACGTGCCCGCGATCGTCTGCCCGCCGCTGGTGAACTCGACGCGACTGGATCCGGCCGAGAAGACGGGGTTGGCAGCGAAAGCCGAGCACGCGCAGAGTGCGGCGGCGGCGAAAGCGACGGGCAGAATGGACGACAGCATGACGGCTCCTTAGACGGCGAGTGACGGATTGACCCCATTGTTCCGGGTGCATGGCCAATCGTCTTGTACGAAATGCGCTCAGGACCCGACAATCGCGC
>JALHNK010000211.1 GCA_022843565.1 Phycisphaerales bacterium | reverse complement strand
CGGCGTCGCTGGCACCCGTTTCACCATCATCGGTGATCTCGTCGGCGGCGCTGAGAGCAGCCAAGCGTTGGCGCTTGCGACGCCGACATCGGTTGGTGCCGCAAGCGCGGGGCGCGGGGCGGGCCCCAGCGGCAACGAAGCGACGCGCTGGACGCGCGACGCCGGGCTGGTCGGGCTCGGTGACTTGGATGGCGGTTCGTTCAACGCGCAGTCCAACGGCATGAACGCCGACGGCACGGTCGTTGTCGGCCAGGGCACCAGCGCTGCGGGCCCGGAGGCCTGGCGCTGGACCGAGGCCGGCGGGATGGTCGGGCTGGGTGATCTCTCGGGCGGGACGTTCAACAGTGCCGCATTCGGCGTGAACGCCGACGGCACGGTTGTCGTTGGTCGGGCGGCGAGCGCCAGCGGCACCGAGGCGTTCCGCTGGACCGAAGCCGGCGGGATGGTGGGCCTGGGGGATCTGACCGGCGGTACATTCTCATCCACCGCGACCGCAGTGAGCGCCGACGGCAGCGTGGTCGTCGGGCAGGCCAACAGCGCCAGCGGCGCCGAGGCGTTTCGGTGGACGAGCGCAGGCGGCATGGTCGGTCTTGGCGATTTCAGCGGCGGCAGCTACCTGAGCATCGCGCGCGGCATGAACGCCGACGGCTCCGTCGTCGTCGGCCTCGGCGCCACCGCCGCGGGCTCGGAGATCATGCGATGGACGAGCGCCGGCGGGCTCGTTTCGCTCGGTGATCTACCCGGCGGCGCAGTGTTCGGCGTCGGCCTTGGCGTCAGCAATGACGGCAACGTCGTTGTCGGCCAGAGCAGCAGCGAACTGGGCTTCGAGGCGTTTGTCTGGCTGGGCAGCGGATCGGTGCAGAAGCTCTCGGATCTGCTGACCAACACGTATCTCATCGACCTCGGCGGGCGCCGCCTCGTCGCGGCGACCGCGGTCTCGGCCGACGGCCGCACGATCTGCGGATGGGCCTCGCGGACCGGCGTCGCCAACGAGGCGTTCATCGTCGAACTGGCGGCGGGATGCTCGCCGGCGGACATCGCCGACGATTCGGGCACGGCGTTCGATCGGAGTATGCCCAATGCCGTGAACAACGGCGTGACCGAGGGCGACTACAACGCGTTCTTCGCTGGCTACTTTGATGCCATCTACTGGTGCGACATCGCCGACGACGGCGGAACGCCGCTGCCGCCGTTTGGCACAGGCGGGAGCAGCGCGGCGAACAACGGCGTGACCGAGGGCGACTACAACGTGTTCTTCGCGGTGTACTTTGAGGGTTGCCCGTAAGTTGCCCATCACAGGCCCGTAACCCATCGCCCGGCCCGCATGATCGCGTGCCGGGCGCTTCACGATCGACGGCACCGCCCGGTCATCGTGGCCGGCGGCTGGCGGATGGCCACCTTGGCCTCGTGAGGGCGCCGGGCCGTCTGAATTGGGGGTGTGGAGTAAGGGAGGAGCTTTCCCGGGATGGGCTGATTGTGGGCCGGAAGCGAGATGTTTCCGTGGAAACCCGAACACAGACAGGGGCAATCGGGTAAACTGTCGTAGGTTATGAAACTCCCGGCCGAGCTTGTTTCGCGACTCAGCGGCCTGTACAAGGGCCGGGGGGTGTGCGTGACCGGCGGGACCGGGTTCATTGGCAGCCACGTTGTCGATGCGCTGATGACCCTCGGTGCTTCGCCGATCAGCGTGGTGGATGACCTGAGCAACTCCGGGGCTGAGCACATCGCGGACTTGATCGAGCTTGAGCCCAAGCGGGTGCGGTTTGTCCACGGTTCGATCCTGGATGATGATGCGCTGGATCAGGCGATGCTGGGGTGCGATTTGGTGTTGCATCTGGCGGCGGTTGGGAGTGTGCCGCTGAGTCTGGCGGAGCCGCAGCGGACGTTCTCGGTGAACTCGACGGGGACGGTGCGTGTGTTGCAGGCGGCGCGGCGCGCGGGTGTGAAGCGGGTGGTGAGCGCCAGTTCGTCGTCGGTGTATGGGGATTCTGGTTTGAGTGCTGCCCCGGCGACGGGCGCGGCGGCGATCGGTGCGTCGGCGTCGCCGCCGATGCGTGTGGAGACGATGCTGCCGGTGCCGCTGTCGCCCTATGGCGCGAGCAAGCTGGCGGGTGAGGCGGCGGTGAAGGCGTGGGCTGCCAGTTACGGGCTGTCGGCGGTGAGCCTGCGGTTTTTCAACGTCTTTGGGCCGCGACAGCGGGCCGATTCGCCGTACGCGGCGGTGATCCCCGCGTGGTCGCGGGCGCTTGTGGCGGGCAAGCCGCCGGTGATCTTTGGCGATGGCGAGCAGACGCGGGACTTCACGCCGGTGGCCAGCGCGGTCGCGGCGATGCTGCTTGCCGGTAGCACGAGCAAAGAGCTTCACGGCGAGGCGGTGAATATCGGTAGTGGCAAGCGGACGAGGTTGCTGGACCTGTGCAAGATGATGGCCGAGGCGTTTGGGACGCCGCAGTTGCAGCCGGTGTTTCAGGTGCCGCGCACGGGCGATCCGAGGCATTCGATGGCGGATGTGAGCCTGGCGAGACAGATGTTTGACTATGTGCCGGTGATGAGCCTGAATGATGCGCTCCCGGAGATCGCGGCGTATTACCGGCAGTCGCTGGCAGCCAACGGGCGGCGGTAGCGGCAGGGGAGGCGCGAGACGCGAGTGGAAAGCCGGGCGCGGCGAGAATGGGTGCGACGAGAACACCGATTGGAGCATTGTCTTGGCGTGGTTGATGGAACAGTTTGGGGCGGCGTATGAGCTTGCGCGGCTCGGGGTGATCTCTCGGTTCCGGTTCAAGGGGCCTTACTGGCAGTGGCGGCATGAGACGGCGTTTGGTCGTGGCGTGCCCGAGGGGCGTGGGGAGATGGCGCACGCGATGTGGACGTATGCGCGTTGGGTCTATCGCATGCGGCGTGGGCACGGGTGAGGTCGGCGTGCGGGTACGCGGACCGGCGCGGGCGTGAATTGTGAAGTTGGTGGCTGATCCGGGTTTTTGGATTGAATCATGCCGCGATGCGTGGAAAATGCAGCCGCGAGCGAGGATCTGTCGAGGGTCTCGCTGGCGCGTCGGACCGTGGCGTGTGAGCGCCCGCGTGTTTGAGATCACTGGATCGCCACTTGGATATTGGAGCTGACGAATGAATACAACGGAAACACAAGCCGCGCCCGCCTCACAGGAACAGTCTGGCGTGCGTCGCCCGAGTACGTTCATGACGTCGTTCGTGCCGGGGTTGGTGCTGGGGCTGGTGATCGGCATGTTCGCGGGTGTTTTCGCGGTGCCGATCCTGCTGGCAAAGCTCGATGGCGGCGGGGGCGTGGTGCCGAACGCGTCGCAGCGTCGGGCGATGCCGAGCGAGACGATGGATCGCGGCGAAGGCCCGAAGGACGGGCCCGCCAACGAGCAGCGTCCGAGCGACACGCCCGCGGCTGATCCGGCGATGAATGGCGAGCCGGTGCCCGGCACGCCGGTGACGCCGTCGCCCAATGGCGAGCCGAAGCCGGCGCCCGCGGTGCCGTGATGCGGTTTGGTGATCGGGCGTATGCTGCGATCATGGAAGCAGGCGCGAGCGGACGGGCGAGTCTGAGTACGGTGGTGAAGCAGGGCGCCGCGACGAGTTCGTTGCTGGGCGTGGAGTTTGTGCCGTGCTTTCGGTCGATTGTGGTGGGTGAGGGGGCGGGGGGGGCGGGGGGTGGCGCAGCGCTGGCTGCGAGCACGACGACCGCCGGGGTGGTTGTCAATGGTCAGACGGAGCTGATCCCGCCGGCGCGAACGGATTGGCACCTGGTGGATGAGCGTCGGGCGGCGGGGCAGAGGGCGCTGGATGAGATTCGCGAGCGATACGAGCGCGAGGCGCCGCACAAGCACTTTGTCACTGCGCACTCGAACATCGTGTTTGGCGAGGGCGATCCGTGTGCGCGGCTGATGTTCATCGGCGAGGCACCCGGGGCCGATGAGGATCGCACCGGCCGGCCGTTTGTCGGGCGGGCGGGGCAGTTGCTGGCGCGGATGATCCTGGCGATGGGGCTGAATCGGCACAGCGTGTACATCGCCAACGTGCTCAAGACCCGCCCGCCCAACAACGCGACGCCGACGCCGGAGGAGGCGGCGCGTTGCAGCCCGTATCTCTTTGATCAGATCATGGCGGTGCGGCCGGAGGCGATCGTGACGCTCGGGCTACCGGCGACGCGGCTGG
>JALHNK010000210.1 GCA_022843565.1 Phycisphaerales bacterium | reverse complement strand
GTGCTCTTCCGATCTGTCTGGGAGTTCAATCCATCGGCATGAGCGGCCGTCGGCAGGCTGCCGAGACCGCAGAGACCGCTTTTGAGCGTGCCAGAGGGGGTCTCGGGCGGGGATGCTCGTTTCGGCGATTATGGAGCCCGTAACCGGGAGGTCGCGACACGAACCGTTGCACAACACCGCTCCGCCGCGCCGCTGCAGGGGCCGCGATGATGGCCGACGGCGGCATGCCCATCGTTTTGGCTGTTCTCCAGCCTCAGTCACGCACAGCCCATCCGGCGATTGCATAGAGAGAGTGCATCGACCGCGGACTTTTCACTCGACTAGAAACCTGCTGTTCGGGGGGATGAGGCTGCCTTACGCCGAGTGGGCGCGAGGAGGTGTGACGACGAACCGTTCAGAGCCCGGGAGACATGGCGCGGCACGGGGCGCGTCCAGCAACTCTCGGTGGCTAATGATCTGTCCACCTTTGCCCGCTTCGAGCGCAGGGCTGCCCGAAAATACCTGGCTGAACCCTGTACAATACCCTAAGTGTTTAGACGTGGAAATGCCGGGTAACCGAACCATGAGCACGAGTCCACATCCTTTGACTTCTCCCCCCGACGCCCCCAAGCGTGCTTGGCGCTCCGATGGTCCTCGCTTCGTGCTCATCGTCTGGCTGATCTCAGGTGTCGCCGTGCTCTTCGCAGGCGTCTTGGCGCTGATCGGGGGAACCATCGCTACGACGGTTCGCGCTGCGCTCGCGGGCGAGAAGTCATCCGCGGAACTACGGCGGATCGCTGAAGCCGCGACAAACTCGTCGACATTCGCATGGTTGAGCGTCATCGCGTCTCAGCTCGCGCTGCTCGCATGCATCTGGCTGGCCTGGAGGCTGCTCGGCAAGCCAAAGCTCGATCGGTTCGGCCTTGCGCAGTCCGGCCTCGGACCGACCCGCAGCATTGTGCTGCTGGTTGCGACGATCATTCCTTTCGCGTTCGGCCTCACGCTCGCGTGGCTGATGAGCATCGCGACCAAGTCGACAGACGGACCGCTTCAACGCATGTGGACCGAGGGTTCGAAGTTCGAGAGCATCTCTTGGGTGTTGCTCATCGCGATCGTCCCAGGCTTCGTCGAGGAAGTGTTTTACCGCGGGTTCCTCCTGCGGGGCCTGTTGCTGAAGTGGGGTCCCACAGCCTCGATCGTGACAACGAGTGTGCTCTTCGCGCTCGTCCACGGCGATCCTGTCTCGGCATCCGCCATCCTGCCGCTTGGCTTGTGGCTCGGATTCGTGGCGTGGCGAACCGGATCGATCTGGCTGCCATTCTCGATGCACGCCGGCGTGAACGGTGTCTGGACTACGACGATGATGATCGCGCATCGAGATCCCGGAGCCGAAGCCTGGCTGAATGGAGCGGCCATCGGAGCCTTGATCGCCGGAATGATCGCGTTTGTCGGCGCGGTGGTCATTCTTCGCCGGCCCGTGACAACAACGCCTCGTACTGCTCCCCGCGCCCGCATCGCTCTGTTTGTTGCGGTTGCTTGTCTGGCTTCGGTGACGATCCTCGCATTCGTCATCCCATCAGGTACCTCCTCGACTGCGCCGCCGAAGCCGACCCTCCTCCAATCGCCGACGCTCGCGCAACTTGATGAGCGTGTCACGGCACAAGTGTCGATCGCATCAATCGGGCAAGACGGCACGGCGAACTTCACGATCCTGCCCGAAAGCGCCACGCGGCTGATGCTGCCACCCAACAAGGCCGGTGTCGAACACGTGATCATCGCGCTTGATTCTGGCGGCAAAGTCTTCTGGATGGCATATTCCGGGGAACTGTCGTGGAAGGGAAGCACACGGCTGCCACCAGGAGTGCTCGAACAACTCGCGTCCGGCGCTCCAACAAGACTCTGCCTGTCGCTCGAATCGCTTCCTGAGCAATCCGGGGTCAAAGTTCGGGCGACAGTGGAGGAGGACACCGCTCGAGTCGAGGCCGCCGTCGCGCACGCAGAGACTGAGGGTTGGGCGACGCGAGGTAGAAAGTAGCTTTTTCGCGCAGGCCTAGATCGTGCCCATGACGCCAGTTCCTCACGAGCGAGGCTCGCTTGGCCGAGGGATCAGCCACCAGATGTGTCGATCGGCTCTCAAACGACAACCCCCGGGTCTCGACGACCCGGGGGTTATGCGAATAGAGGATGGATAGCGGGGATCGAACGGGGCTTCGTCGCTCACGCCGATATTCGCCTCTATCGGGAGGCGAGCGCGTCTCGCGGACCCCTCCGCTCGGCCCGATGAGGCGAGTTGAGAATGCCACTTCTCGTCCTCTCGAACGCCGACCGTCAGTCCCCCGGGCCGCCGTCGGGCTGCTTGTACCCCTCCGCCACGGCTCGCTCGAGCCGGTCAATCTCGTCATTGGTCAACAGCCGGAAGTGCGACTCCCGCTTCCGCTGGGACAACTTCCCGTTGTTCTGCAGGCAGAATCGGATGAACAGGTCGATATCGCGATCGGGCATGTCGACGATCGCCTGCACGGAGCGCTTTGTGTCGTCGTAGTTCGCCAGGAATGCCAGCTCTTCGACGAGTTCCGTTTCGATGGTCTGCTCGACGAAGGTGAACAGGCTCTCGACCTGCACGGTCATGTCCGGGTACCGGTACCACACGCCGGGATCGTTGTGGACCGTCATGCGCCCCTGATCGTCGAGCGTGTATTCCACCAACCCCAAGAGCGGGCGTGAGAAGGCCTCAAGCGACGCGTCATACGCGGCGGCCTGCTTGAGCATCGCCGCCGAAACCGGGAAGATCACGCCGTCCGGCACGAAACCTCTCCGACTAAGGATGTTGTGGATGAGGAGACGGTGGATCCGGCCGTTGCCATCCTCGAACGGGTGGACGAACACGAAGCCGTAGCCGACGATCGCCGCCTGGACAACTGGATGGACGGAGCCGCGCTCCATCCGTCCGTGCGCCGAGATGATCCCCGCCATCAGCGCCGTGACGTGCTCGGGTTTCGGGCAGACGTAGTGGACGCGCTCCTTCCCGATGGAGACCGTCTCGCCGACGTAGTTTTGGCTGTCGCGGTAGTCGTCATCCTTGAACCGAGGGTCCACGATCTGATTCTGGAGATCGATCAGCCGCAGCTTGGTGCACAGGTCCTCTTTCAGAGCGACTCGCAGAAGAGCGATGAATCGCTCGGTTCTATTCGCGTCCGGCTTGATGTTCTCAATCTCGAACGACGACTTTGTCTCCTTCGTGTACAAATAGCTCAGTGCTCGTCGGAGAAGTTCAGGAGAGTACGACGAGATCAGTGTTCTGCACCGGGCGGACAGATCCCGTGCGATGAACGCCGAAATGGTCTTCGTTCTCCGAATCGTCGGACAGAAGCTTGCGTCGCCGAGCAGATTGTTGTTGACGCGCTGACGACGAATCGGCTCCGCGCGATCGAACGTGAAGTGCTCCTCGCTCTCCAGGAGATCCACGTAGTTTCCCTGCGTCAGGTCGGCAAGCGGGAGACGATCGCCGGTCAGCATCTCGTAGAAGTACCAGATGCGGCGGGCGTATTTCCCGTTCGGCTTCGAGTTGATGTATCTGGCGATCTCGTCCGCCCCGATCGCCGGCAGAAGGACCGCCAGCATGCCAAGGTTCATTCCGTCGTACTTCAGGGCGAACTCGAGGTGGTCTCCTGGACTCTCACCCGGCCAATACGCAGCCGGGTACGTCTCGACGACCTCGCCCGCGGATGAATCGGTTCGTCGGGTACTACCCTCAGAAATCACGGACCGATGCCAGGTTGGCATCGCGCGGATCGCATATCGATCGAGCAGCGCGGTGTAGCCTGCGGGCCGGGATGTCGCCTTTGGCTGGTCCATTGCTGACTCCTCAAAACGGATACGACGACGCCAAAATCGTTACGGAAGGCCATTGTACCACCAAAACGGTTACGAAAGCGGGGCAAGACCGGCATGTTTGGCTTGTGGACGGCTTGCTCGTCCCAAAACTGGTACAGAGCACACGGCCTTCGGCACGAGCGGACACTCGCAGTCGGATTTGCTCGCCAGAGCACCGCATAGGCATGGTCTGAAGCCGCCACGCGATCTCCATCGGAGCGCTGCCCGCAGATGCCGTGGCAACTACCCTATTCCCGTGGAAACCAGAGCGATCGGACAGCCGCCATGCGCCTTGACCTGCTTCTCGCATATTTTGGCACGTCGCCAGCGCTGAAGTTGCTGCGGGCACAACACGCGCCGTTCGTGATTGACTTTC
>JALHNK010000209.1 GCA_022843565.1 Phycisphaerales bacterium | reverse complement strand
TGCTCTTCCGATCTCGTCGATCCGCGAGTTCGCCCGTCCCGCATCCGCACGGCCTTTCCGCCCGGGATGCACGCTCACCTTTGAAAGGTCCACCATGAAGTCTGGTATCGCCGTCGTCGCTCTGATTCTCGCATCCGGGTCGATCAACACCGTGCTCATCGCCGATGACAAGGCACCGAAGCCAGCCCCCAGCCCCACCATGCCCGCCGCAACCGTCCCCGCCGCAACCGTCCCCGCCGGCACCCCAGTCGTGACCCCGGCATTCAATCCCGCCGCGATGATCCCCTCGGACCCCACCCTGATCACGGGCCAGCTCGACAACGGGCTGAAGTACATCATCAAGCCGAACAAGAACCCCGAAGCCCGCGCCAGCGTGTGGATGCGCATCGACTCCGGCTCGCTGAACGAAACCGAGAAGACCCGCGGCATCGCCCACTTCCTTGAGCACATGGCCTTCAACGGCTCAGAGAACTTCCCGCCCGGCTCGGTGATCAACTTCTTCCAGGGCCTGGGCCTCCAGTTCGGCCGCGATCAAAACGCGTACACCAGCTTCGACGAAACCGTCTACCAGCTCGCCCTGCCGGACAACAAGACCGAGACGCTCGACAAGGCCCTGACCTTCATGAGCGACGTCAACGGCCGCCTGCTGCTCCGCATCGACGAGATCGACAGCGAGCGCGGCATCATTCAAGAGGAGCGTCGCACACGCCTCAGCGCCGGCCAGCGCATCCAGGAGTACATCTTCGAGCGCCTCGCGCCTGAGTCCACCTTTGGCCGCCGCCTGCCGATCGGCACCGTCGAGACCATCAACTCTGTCTCTCGCGAGGACTTCCTCGGCTACTGGAGCACGTACTACGTGCCCAGCAACTCGACGGTGATCGTGGTCGGCGATGTCGATCCAACCGTTGCGGCTGATCGCATCAAGCACCACTTCGGCTCGCTGAAGAAGGTGGCCAAGCCCTCGGACCTGCCGGTGGGCATCAAGCCCAGTCAGGGCCTTCGCGCGATCGTGGCGACCGACGCCGAACTCAAGACCGGCTCGATCTCGCTGACGCGATACTCCCCGCCGCGCGGCCCGTCGCTCACGATGGCCGATGCCCGGCGCGACTTTGTCGATCTCATCGGCACCTGGGCCTTCAACCGGCGCATCGCGTCGGACCTTGAAAAGGGCCAGGGTCGCTTCCTTCAGGCCAGCGCCAGCATCGGTGACTTCTTCGGCAGTGCGCTCTCGTCGGACCTTCGCGTCGGCGGCAAGCCCGAGCTGTGGCGCGAGATGCTCACCGATCTCGGCGTCGCGGTGCAGCGCGCCCGCATCCACGGCTTCACCGATCAGGAGATCAACGACGCCCGCGAGGCCCTGGTCTCCGGCGCTGAAGAGTCCGTCAAGGCCGAGGCCACGCGCCCGGCGTCGGTCTTCCTCCGTCGCATCAACGGCGGCGTGAACGACGGCGAGCCGATCACCTCCGCGGCGCAGAACCTCGAGATCCTTCGCACGATCCTGCCGACCATCTCCGCGCAAGAAGTCAGCCAGGCGTTCGCCGCCAACTTCGATCCAACCGCCGGCGTCTTCGTCGCGCAGCTCCCCAGTTCCGCGAGCGTGCCCAGCGAGGCCGAGCTTGTGGACCTCGGCCGTAAGGCCTTTGAAGTCAAGCCCGCCAAGCAGGACAGCGTCGCCCGCGTCGAGTCCCTGCTCAAGCAGGCCCCGACGCCCGGCAAGATGATCGAGACCACCACGCACAGCGCCACCGAAGTGACCAGCGCCTGGCTGGACAACGGCGCACGCGTCCACATGCGCCGCAACGACCAGCGCAAGAACGAGGTCAGCATCTCCATCACGCTGGCCACCGGCGAGATCCTCGAAACCGCCCAGAACCGCGGCATCACCAGCGCCGCCGCCCTCGCTTTCTCCCCCGCGTCACAGGCCACCAGCACCCTGAGCCCCACGCAGATTCGCGAGTTCATGACCGGCAAGAAGGCCAGCATCGGCGGCGGACCCAGCGGCGATGACTCGGTCACGCTCGGCATCAGCGGCTCGCCCGAGGGCATCGAGACCGCTCTCCAACTCGCACATCTTCTCATGACGGACCCGAAGGTCGATGCCACCGCACTTGCGCGTTGGAAGGATCGGCAGGGCCAGGGCATCCAGATGCGCAAGAGCCAGCCCGGCGGCTTGCTCGGCGAGGTCCTCTCCGAGGCGATCTACCCCAAGAACGAGATGCGCACCCGCCCGCTTGAGCAGGCCAACATCGACGCGATCACGCTCGACGCGGCACAGGCGTGGCTGACCACCAAGATCATCAACGCGCCGATGGAGATCACGATCGTCGGCGATTTCGATCAGGCCTCGACCGCGGCGCTGGTGCAGAAGTACCTCGGCTCGCTCCCGTCGCGCCCGCGCATCTCCAGCACGCTCTTCGCCGATCTGCGAAAGATCGAGCGGCCCAAGGGTCCGATCGGCGTCACCCGCACGCTGAAGACGCAGACGCCGCAGGCCGTCGTCGTTGATGGCTTCTTTGGTGCAAACTACACCGATGTCGCCGATGTGCGCACGCTCCAGATGGCCAGCCGCATCCTGAGCACGCGAATGGTCAAGACCGTTCGCGAAGAGCGTCAGCTTGTCTATTCAATCTCCGCCGCGAGCCGCCCGTCGCAGGCCTTCCCCGGCTACGGCGTGTTCACCGCTCAGGCCCCCACCGATCCGAGCAAGGCCGAGGCCCTGCCGGCGACGCTCGACGAGATGTACAGCGAGTTCGCCAAGTCGGGCCCCACCAAGGAGGAGCTCGAAGTGGCCCAGCGCCAGCTCGACAAGCTCCTTGAGGAAGAGATGAAGAAGCCCGAGTTCTGGGCCGCGCGACTGAGCTCCATGGAGTATCGCGGCAACAAGCTCGACGACATCATGACCATCCGCTCGTTCTACGCGGCGCTGACGCCGGAGAACGTCCGCGATGTGTTCGCCAAGTACTGCAAGCCTGAGAACCGCTTCCGCGTCACCGTCCTGCCCGAGGCGACGCCCAAGGGCTGAATCAGCTCAAAGGTGGGGCAGGCGTCCCGCCTGCCTCTCCTGGCCAAGCTCAGCGAACTTCAAAACCAAAGCCCCGGCTCCCGCGAGCCGGGGCTTTTTCGTTCCCATGTTCGCTCTGTTGTTCATCGCCGAAGCCGAGAGCACTCGCCCAGCCATCGCTCACCGAGAGTCCGCAGCCTCGCCATCGCCCGCATCGACATCAATGAACTCCCGCACGAAGCGCTCGGTGTCCCACGTGAAGCGCTCCAGCGCCGTCCGTCGCGCGATCTCGCCCATGCGCTCACGCCGTGCCGGGTCCGTCGCCAGCGCCAGCATGTGGTCTCGCAGTTCCTGCACCGTCGTAAACGTCAGCCCGCCGCCCGGATCGACCTTCTCGCTCAGCGTCCCCATCTCTCGCACGACCGAGGGCATGCCGGTGAGCATGCCTTGCACGAGCGCGAGGCAGAACGTCTCGCTCTTGGATGTCACGAGCATCACATCCATGCGACGAAGGAACGCGGGGATCGCGTCGATCGGCATCCAGCGGTACGCCGTCACGCCCGCCGGCAGCGTGCTCGGCGCAGGCGGATCACCGAAGCTGGCCAGGTGCAATCGGCAACGCGACCGCACGTCGTCGGGCAACGTGGCGAACGCTTCGATCGCGCTGGGCACGTCCTTCAGCGGCGTGTCGAGCGCCCCGAGCATCACGAAGTGAACCAGTCCGTCGGGCGATCGCTCACCGGGAGCCGGCGGGTAGAACAGCTCGTGGTCCATCTCGCCGAAGCGGATCACGCAAGGCGGCGACAGATCGCGTGGGAACATGCACTCGACGGTGCCGCTGACCGCGAGCGTCCGCGAGGGGCAACGCTGCACCAGCGAGATCAGCCGCCGCTTGGGGTACCGGTGCGTCATCACCACCAGCCGCCGAAAGACGCCGAGCCGGTGCATCGCGCCGGCCCCCGTTGCCAGCCCTTCGCCCGCGTTGCCGATGTACGCAACTTCCCACCGCCGGCGCGAGAGCCCCAGCGCCGCCGCGGCCCACAGCGAGTTCCACAGCGGCTTGCGCAGCGTCGGCGTCCAGAACATCTCCACGCCCGGGCACGCGTCGCCACCCTTCAGCATCACATCACCCAGCAGCTCCGCCATCCGCGGCTTCCACGACGACTCCGCCGGCAGCGTCACCCGAAACCCGAGCCCCACAAGCTGCCTGATCAACTGCACATCAAAGACCTGCACGCCGCGCACGTGCTTGTGAACGCGATAGGACAAAAACCCCGGCGCAAGATACAGCAGCGACCGATCACGACCGGCTCTGTCGCCGGATCCGTTCCGAGTTGGTGAGTGTGGCGCGTGCGTCATCGCGAATGAAAAGGGCAGGCGAGTCTCGCCTGCCCCAAAAGCGTTCGTGTTCAGAGTCCCGCGT
>JALHNK010000208.1 GCA_022843565.1 Phycisphaerales bacterium | reverse complement strand
AGCAATATCAATCGCTGGATGCAGCAGGTGAAGGGGCCGGACGGGCAGGCGGCCAAGGGCGAGCGGTCGTCGATCTCGCCGGGTGGGATCGCGATCTTGAAGTTTGCGAGCGAGGGGACGTATGTGGGGATGACGGGAATGACGCCGCAGCCGCCGCTGGCTGATGCGCGGGTGCTTCGGGCGATTGTGGATGCGCCGGGGGGGAAGGTGTTCGTGAGCATGAGCGGCACGGCGACGGCGGTGCGTGCGGCGGAGGGGGCGTGGAATGGGATGTTGGAGGGGGTGAAGAAGAAGTGAGGGGAGCCTTCAGCCTTCAGCCTTCAGCCTTCAGCCTTCAGCTTTCAGCTCTCAGATTTCAGATTTCACATTTCACATTTCAGCTTTCAGTCGTTGCGCGCTCTTTGTGGGGTAGCACGGCACGAGCACAGCACCACATGGTCCATACGCCATTTACTCGCGACTCGCGACTCGGCACGCGCGACTGCGACGAAGGAGCCCTCGGTTGACCATCTTTGATGCGATTGTTCTTGGTCTGGTCGAGGGGATCACTGAGTTTTTGCCGGTTTCGTCAACGGGGCATTTGATTCTGGCGTCGCACGCGCTGGGGCTGGATGGGCCGGAGCGGAAGGGCGCGATTGATGCGTTCAATATTGTTTTGCAGGGCGGGGCGATTTTGGCGGTGGCGAGCATTTATTGGCCGCGGGTGCGGCAGATGATCTTGGGCGTGCTTGGGCGTGACAACGCGGGGTTCATGCTGCTGGTGAAGCTGAGCGTGGCGTTTGCGCCGGCGATGGTCTTGGGCCTGCTGCTGGACAAGGCGTTGAAGAAGTACCTGTTCTTTCCGGTGCCGGTCATCGCGGCGGTCATTCTCGGCGGCGTGTTCATGCTCGTGCTCGAGCAGTGGCGCCGCGGCAAGTTCGGCGATCCCGACGTCCTCCACGCCAAGCGCACGCTTGACGACCTCTCGCTCGGTCAGGCGTTCTTCATCGGCCTGTTGCAGTGCATCGCGATGTGGCCGGGGACGAGCCGCAGCATGATGGGGATCGCCGGCGGGATTTTCGTGGGGCTGAAGCCGAAGGACGCCGCGGAGTTTGCGTTCTTGCTCGGGCTGCCGACGTTGGGCGGGGCGACGGTGTACCAGTTCTACAAGAACATGACGGGCGATGAGAACGAGAACATGTTCCGCGTGTTCGACGCCGCGCCGATTGTGGTGGGCCTGATCGTGAGCTTTGTGTCGGCGTTCGTGGCGGTGCGCTGGCTGGTGGGGTTCTTGAACAAGCACGGGCTGAGCGTGTTTGGGTGGTATCGGCTGGCGCTGGGCGCGGCGTTGATCGTTGCGGCGTGGCAGGGGTGGATTCGGATTGGGGGGTGAGGGCTTGAGGGCCGAGGGCCGAGGTGGGACGCGACCCGTGCCTTCGCCAAGCCTCAGGCACGGCGTCCGAAGTGCAAAGACCGAAAGCAGCGCTGTCTCAATTTGCTGCTTTGAGCTTTGCTGCTTTGCTGCTTTGCCTTCTGTGCGATCTGGCCATCGGCCCCCGCCGCCTACCTTCCCCTCGCTATGAAAACCTCCTTCCCCAAAGAGAAGATCCGCGTGCTGCTGCTTGAGGGCGTTCATCCGGTGGCCAAAGAGGTCTTTGCCAGCGAGGGCTTCAGCGTCACTACGTTCGACAAGGCGCTGGAGGGCAACGCCCTGCGCAAGGCCCTCAGCGATGACGGCGGCGTACACCTGCTGGGCATTCGCAGCAAGACCACCGTCACCAGCGAGGTCCTCGCGGCGTCGCCTCGGCTGTGGGGCGTGGGTGCGTTTTGCATCGGCGTGAATCAGATTGATTGCGACGCGGCCCGGCGGGCCGGGGTGGCGGTCTTCAACTCGCCGTTCAGCAACACGCGCAGCGTCGCGGAGCTGACGATCGCTGAGATCATCGCGCTCTACCGGCGGCTGTTGGATCAGTCCTCGAAGATGCACAAGGGCGAGTGGGATAAGTCCGCCGCGGGTGCGCACGAAGTCCGCGGCCTTACGCTCGGGCTCGTCGGCTATGGGCACATCGGCAGCCAGGTGAGCGTGCTGGCGGAGGCGATGGGGATGCGGGTGGTGTTTTATGACATCATCAGCAAGCTGCCCTTGGGCAATGCGAGGCCGTGCCGCTCGCTGGATGAGTTACTGAAGGCGAGCGACGTGGTGAGCCTGCACGTGCCCGAAACGCCCGGGACCGTCGGGCTCATCGGGACCAAGCAGCTCAAGGCCATGCGGCGCGGGGCGATGCTGATCAACAACGCGCGGGGCACCGTTGTCGATGTCGGTGCGCTGGCCGCGGCGATCAAAGACGGGCACCTCAGCGGCGCGGCGCTGGACGTCTTCCCGCATGAGCCTGCCGGCAAAGGCGAGAAGTTCGCCAGCGAGCTGCAGGGGCTGCCGAACGTGATTCTGACGCCGCACGTCGGCGGCAGCACCGAAGAGGCCCAGCGGAACATCGCGCAGGACGTCGTCGAGAAGCTCTTGAAGTTCATGAACAACGGCAGCACCACCGGCAGCGTGAACCTGCCCAACGTCGAGCTGCCGGAGCAATCAAGCCCTGACGCGGACGCGGCGACGCGCCGTCGCCATCGGATCCTGCACCTGCACCGGAACGTGCCCGGCGTGATGAGCAAGATCAACGGCATCTGCGCCGAGCTCGGCGTCAACATTCACGCGCAGTACCTGCAGACCAATAAGGACGTCGGCTACGTCGTGCTCGATGTTCAAGAGCAGCACGGCAAGCGGATCCTCGCGGGTCTGAAAGATCTGGCGGAGACGATCCGCGTGCGGGCGCTGTATTGAGGCGATTGGGTAGCCCCACTCTCCGAGAGGGGCCAAGCGCCAACGGCAACGCCACCGCTGAGTTCGTTGGTGTCGATCCTGAGTGGGTGTCGGCAGTCGTGAGCGCTGGTCCCCTCTCGGAGAGAGGGGGTACCCGAATGCGATTGATTGCGAAGCACTCGGACTGCCGAAACACCTATCATCAACGTGTTCAAGGCGGTCAGTCGCCGAGAGGAGTCTCGCATGTCGATCATCTCACAGATTCGCGTCCCGGTATTGGTCATGGCGTTGGTCGGCGGCATGGGCGTGATGGCCGGCTGCCCGGGCGCTGGCCAGGTGAACTATCCGCCGATCGCGGGGGACACGATCAGCAACAGTGTGAACAACCCGCCGGTGCCGCGGGTGTTGGATGCGGCGCTGGAGTACGTGGTGAGGCGGTATCCGCCGAACTCATCGGGCCCTCTGGACCCTCAGCCGGCGGTGCCGTTCGCGGTGAACCTGCCGGCGCTGATGAACGAGGACAACGTGCGGTCGATCATCGGGAACACGTCGCCGTTTGCGCGGGCGCTGACTGAGCAGACGCAGAACCTGCCGATCTACCACGTCGCCCGCGTCAACGTCCGCGGCGGCACTGCGTATGTCGACATCCTGCGCCCCGTTTCCACGCTCCCGGACAAGCCGGTGAACCCGCTGTATCAGGGCGTGCGTGTGGAGCTTCGCGGGCTGAGCACCGCCTGGCGCGTGAACCACATCCAGCTTTACCCGGTGGGTGCGCCGGATGTGCCGCGGCTGAATCTGGTGTCCGAGACGTGGGATGCGCCGGTGCCGGAGAGCGCGGGGACGCGCGGGGAGTGAGGGGGAGGGGGAGGCACTGGGGATTGGGCATTGGGCACTGGGCTGCGAAAAGTGGCAAAGTGGCAAAGTGGCAAAGTGACGAAGTCGCAAGGCGACGAACTACGCTTCGGCGAAGCTGCGTCGGGCGAGTCCACTCTGCCACTCTGCCACTCTGCCACTCTGCCACTCTGCCACTCTGCCACTCTGCCACTCTGCCACTCTGCCACTTCTTCAATCATCCCATCATCGGCAGCGAGATCGCGATGAGCATCGCGGCGGCGTAGAGGCCGGCGACCAGATCATCGAGCAGGATGCCCCAACCGCCGCCCGCGCTTTGCAGGCCGTAGGCCGGCCAGAGCTTGATGATGTCCATGGCGCGGAAGAAGATGAACGCCAGCGCGATCCACGCCAGCATCGGCACGCCGGTGTGAAACCAGGGCAGAGCGCAGAGCGTGAGGGCCATGCCGGCGGTTTCGTCAGCAACGACTTCGCCGGGGTCTTTCTTGCCGAGG
Organism: Phycisphaerales bacterium; assembly: GCA_022843565.1. Classification (GTDB taxonomy): domain Bacteria; phylum Planctomycetota; class Phycisphaerae; order Phycisphaerales; family UBA1924; genus JACVCS01. Next base: position 292 of record JALHNK010000208.1, on the reverse strand, counting down.
TACATCTCGGCTTCGTCGCCGCGTGAGATGCAGGCGAAGGAGAAGATGAGGACGATGAGCGCCATCGCGATGTAGAACACCAACGCGTTCGCGCCGCCGGGGAGGAATCGTTCGCCGCCGGGAATCAGGCACGCAACGCCCGCGATGACGCAGGGCGGCAGCGAGCCCCAGGTGCCGGAAGCGGGCCGCCGGTAACCGAGGCCGAACGTCGTGATCAGCGCCATGCGCGGGCGGTTCACGGCGTCGCCGGTCCGGTTGCGGGCTTCGCGGCGGGCACCGGGGTCGCCGCGGG
>JALHNK010000207.1 GCA_022843565.1 Phycisphaerales bacterium | reverse complement strand
TTGCCGCGGCGCTATGTTTGCTCGTGTCGCATCGGCGGCTGTCTTGCGAGACATGTCGGGTTCGGGGTCGTGGCAGGCGCGGTGATGGAGTCTGTGCATGGACGCGGCGGTAACGATCAAAGGCGTGCGGAAGACCTTCGGGCCCAAGGTGGCGGTGGACGAACTCGATCTCGTTGTGCCGCGGGGAGTGGTCTGCGGGTTCATCGGCCCCAACGGCGCGGGCAAGACGACAACCATCCGAATGATCATGTCGATTCTGTTTCCCGATCGCGGCGAGATCGGTGTCCTGGGCAAGGGCAGCGCGATGGAGAGCCGCGACCAGATCGGCTATCTGCCCGAAGAGCGCGGGCTCTACCGCAAGATGAAAGTCGGCGTCTTCCTGGGCTACATCGCGAGGCTCAAAGGTCTGGACGGGGCCGTTGCGGATCGGAAGACCAAGCAGTGGCTCGAACGCGTGTCGCTGCCGGACTCCGCAAAGAAGAAGTGTGAGGAGCTCAGCAAGGGGATGCAGCAGAAGGTGCAGTTCATCGCCAGCGTGATCCACGAGCCGGAGCTGATCATCCTGGACGAGGTCTTCAGCGGGCTGGACCCGGTGAACCGCCGGCTGATGCGCGAGCTCATCGAGGAGCAGCACACCGCCGGACGCACGATCATCTTCAGCACCCACGCGATGTTCGAGGCAGAGCAGTTGTGCGAGCAGGTCTTCATGATCCACAACGGGCGCAAGATGCTCGACGGCACGCTCCGCGAGATCACCGCGAAGTTTGACCCGCGATCGCTGATCGTCGAGCCGATGAACGCCGGCGACATCTCGCGACTCGATCGCGTCACCGGCGTCTCGCGCGTGAGCGCCGGCTCGCAGAGAGGCTCGTCGCGCGGGGTTGTCGAGGTGGGCGTGCAGGACGGCCACCAGCCGGCGCGCGTCATGGGTGAGATCGTCGGCGCGATCGACGTGCGTCGGATCGAGATCAAACGCGTGACGCTCGAGGACGTCTTCCTCGAAGTCGTCCGGCGCGCCGGCGGCGGTGATATCGATCCCGCGCTGCTCTCGCGTGCGTCCAGCGGCTCGTCTGAATCCGGAGGTGAGTCGTGAAACGCACGATGCAGATCGCGGTGCGGGAGTTCCTTTCGGTCGTGATGACGCGAGCGTTCCTGATCGGCGTGGCCATCGTGCCGATCATGCTCGTGATCGTCGGCGTCGCGCTGAGCCTGATCCCCAAGAGCCCGGCGGTCTCCGGGCGCGTCGTGGTGCTTGATCGCAGCGGCGCCGTCGGCGCGCTGGTGCAGAAGCGATTCAGCGACGAGAGCGTGCGAGAGGAAGCCGAGTCCGACGGACGGCGCACCAAGGCGATGATGAAGGACGCCATGGGCCAGGTGCCGATGTCCGACGCGACCAAGTCGATGGTGGACAAGCAGCTCGACGGCGCGAAGCAGGCCCGAGACGCAGCACCCCCGGCGCGACTGACCGTCGAGCTTCTCACTGCGGGGGAGGACATCGAGACGATCAAGAATGAGATCCGCGTGAGCCAGATCCGCGCGGGTGCCGACGGCGGCCAGCCCGCCCGCCTCGTGCTCGTGGTGATCCCCGAGGCCGCGGTGCGCGGGAGCGTCGTGCAGACGGACGCCGACCCCGAGAAGGCCGCGGGTTCGATCTCGTGGGAGCCCCACGAGGTCTTCGTGAACCCGCAACTGGACTTCGAGGTGCAATCGACCATCAGCCGCCGCGTGGGTGAGGCGATCGTCGATGCGAGGATCGCGTCCGACCTGCGCCTGAGCGGCACGGGGCTGACACCGGAACGCTTGCGCGAGCTCGTCGCACGCCCGCGAGCGGACATCAAGTCGCTGACCAAAGAGGGAGAGAAAGCCAGCGCCGGTGCGCTGCAGATTCTCGTCCCCGTCGCGTTCATGCTCCTGCTGATGATGTCCGTCCTCAGCGGCGGCCAGTACCTCATGACCGCGCTGGTCGAAGAAAAATCCAACCGCGTGATGGAAGTGCTGCTCTCGGCGGTCAGCCCGATGCAGCTCATGCTCGGCAAAATCCTGGGCATGATGGGCGTTGCCATCTTGCTGCTGACGATCTTCGGCGGTCTCGGCATGGCGGGGCTGCTTGCCTTCGCCCTTGCGGACCTCGTCCCGCTCTACAAGCTCGCGTGGCTCGGCGTGTTCTTCATCTTCGCGTTCTTCACCATCGCGAGCCTGATGGCGGCGATCGGTGCCGCGGTGAACGACATGCGCGAAGCGCAGACGCTGCTCTCGCCGGTGATGATGTTCGTGATGGTGCCCTGGCTGCTGTGGCTGCCGATCTCTCGCGCACCGAACTCGACGTTCTCAACGGTCATGAGTTTCGTGCCGGGCTTGAATCCGTTCGTGATGGTGATCCGCATGGGCGGGTCCGAGCCGGTGCCGAACTGGCACTACCCCGCCGCGGCCCTGGTTGCGATGCTGACATCGATCTTCGCCGCGTGGGCCTCGGCCAAGATCTTCCGCGTCGGCGTGCTGATGTACGGCAAGCCGCCAAACCTCGCGACGCTGTGGCGCTGGGTGCGGATGGCGTAGGAGGCGTGAGACGCGAGGCCAGTCCTCACTCTCCCCCGCGCAGCGTGGCAGATGGCGAGTCCGCGAGCCAGAGGGGGCCCGAAGACTCCCGCCAACGCCTGTGACTACGAACAAACCGCAGCCGCGCCCTCGCCGCCGCCCATCGACCCGTTCCCCAACCACGCCATGCGAATCAAGAACCAACCAACCAGCCCCACCACGAAGAAGCCCCGCGCATCGCGCACGCCATCTTCCGGCCCCGCTTTCGTTCCGCTCAACCGCCACGATCTTTACGAGATCTGCGTCCAGCGCCCCGAGGCCTTGATCCCGCTGCTTCGCGCGATCCACGCCGGCGAGCCGAAGGTGCTGGGCGAGGATTTCTGCGCCGGTGCCGCGTGCGCACGGCACTGGGTCAAGAGCATCCCCGGCGGCGTCGCCTATGTCGCCGACATCGACCCCGAGCCGCTCCGGCGCGTGCGAGCGTGGCATGTCGAGCAGTCACCCGAAGTCGCGCGATGCCTGATCGCCAAGCGGCTGGACGTGCTGAAGAAGTCCGCCAGCGGGGTGAGATCGTGCGACGTCCTGTTCACCGGAAACTTCTCGATCGGCGAGATCCACAGCCGCGATGACCTCGTGAGCTACCTCAACCGCTCACGCAAGCGACTCAAGCGCGACGGCGTACACATCTGCGACACCTACGGCGGCGAGACCGCCTTCACCCGCGGCAGCGTGCAACGCATCCACCCCGTGCCGCCAGCGCTGACGGGCAGCCGCGCGAGCACCCGCGTGCGCTATACCTGGCAGCAACGCACCGCAGACCCGCTGACCGCTCGCGTCGAGAACGCCATCCACTTCCGCATCGAACAGGGCGGCGAGATCGTCCAGGAACTCACCGATGCGTTCGTCTATCACTGGCGACTCTGGAGCGTCCCGGAGCTGCGCGACGCGATGCTGGAGGCTGGTTTCAAACGCGTCGAGATCTACGCGCAGTTGATTGATGCCGAGGACTCCGAGGGCCGTGCGTACGCGCATCCGGTGACCGATGCGAGCGAGCTGGAGGAGAGTTTCATCGTGTGCGTCGTGGGGCGGGTGTGAGCCAAATGACCAAATAGCCAAATGGCTGATTGCCGCAGTGTCGCGCACTTCGCTTCACGGGTCGATGGGGTTCTTGGCGGTCGGTGCGGCTGCGGAGGAGATTGGGCTGGACCGGTGCAACCGGCGGGATTCGTTCGGTTACACCTATCGTCGGGTTGATTGGCGCACTGGTGTCCGTGTTCTTGCGTTGTCCTTTCACTGGAGATGACCATGTCGGATCGTTCCGCTCGCCGTTGTTCGGTCGCCGTCGTTTCGTGCCTCGCGCTCGCATTCGGGGCAGGGCTCGCGTTGCCGGCGCAGCTCCTGGGCGCTCCGACGATCGGCTTCATCGAGCTCGACGGCCCGATCAACACGCGTCGCCCGCACACCAGCCCGTTCATGCTCGGCGGCGGCAAGGGCATGCACATGTCGCAGATCCGCGCCGCGTTCAAGAAGGCGTCGGAGAGCGCGGACCTCAAGGGCGTGGTCATCCGCATCAAGGACGCGGAGCTCACGCGATCCAACATCGACGAGCTCGGCGCCGTGATGGACGATTGCCGCAAGGGCGGAAAGAAGATCCACGTCTACAGCGAGAACTACTCCACGCCCGAGATGCTTCTGGCCTGTCACGCCGACGAGGTGATCATCGAGAAGGGCGGCGGCGTGATGATCCCGGGCATCTATGTCGAAGAGATGTACCTGGCCGACATGCTCCGCTGGGTCGGCGTCACGCCCGATTTCGTTCAGGTCGGTGACTACAAGGGCGCCAGCGAGATGATGGCCAACTCCAAGCCCAGCGAGGCGTGGAGCCAGAACATCAACGGAATGCTGGACTCTATGTACGACG
>JALHNK010000206.1 GCA_022843565.1 Phycisphaerales bacterium | reverse complement strand
GGGGGGTGGGGGGGTGACTCCGGGGGCCGCTGCGCCCGCGGCGGGGGGGAGCGGCTCGGCGGGTCCCGGGGCTGGCGCGAGTGGGGCGGCGAAGGTGGCGGAGAAGCCGCGGCGGTTGGGCAAGGGGTTGAGCAGTTTGATCGGCGAGGCGGTGCGTGTGTTGCCCGGTGCTGGCGCGCGCGTTGGTGGTGGGGAGGGTGGTGGGTTGTCGGGGGACTTGTTGAATGATGGCGGGGGAGTTCAGAGCGCGGGTGTCGGGGCCGTGGGCGGGGAGGGAAGTGGCAAATTTGCAAATTTGCAAATGGCAAATTCGGAGGGAGAGGCGCTTGGGCGCGTGGGTGGTGTGGGCGATGATGTTGCGCAAGAGCACCGACCTGAGGACAGGTCGGTGGCACGGGGCGCCGACCCCTCTCGGAGAGAGGGGGTACCCGGACGGGGCGACGGGGCGCTTGGTGATGAGTTTGAAACTGGGCGGCGGCTGGTGATGGTGGACGTTGGGCGGGTGGTGCCGAGCCGGTGGCAGCCGCGCAAGGAGTTTGATGAGGAGACGCTGGCAGAGTTGGCCGAGTCGATCCGGACGACGGGGCTGATGCAGCCGATCGTGGTGCGGATGATTGTGGATGGGGAGAGTGGTTGGGCGAAGACTGTTGCAACGACAATTGCGGCTGCGGGCGGCGCGGCAGGAGTGGGGGGGAAGGCGGATGTTGTTGGCTCCGGGCACCGACCTGAGGACAGGTCGGTGGCGCGGGGCACGGGCGCGATGTACGAGCTGGTCGCTGGTGAGCGGCGGTGGCGGGCGGCGCAGATTGTGGGGCTGGCGCGCTTGCCGGCGATCGTGGTTTCGATCAGCGATCAGGAGGCGGCGGAGTGGGGGCTGGTTGAGAACGTGCAGCGCGAGGACTTGTCGCCGCTGGAGAAGGCCGAGGCGTTCAAGCGCTTGTCGAAAGAGTTTGGGCTGACGCACGAGCAGATCGGCAAGCGCGTGGGTGTGAGCCGCACGACGGTGACGGCGCACTTGCTGCTGCTGGAGCTTGAGTGGGAGGTGCTGGATGAGGTTCGCAACGGGCACCTGACGATGGCGCACGCGCGGCTGCTGCTGAACGGCGCGGTGCATCCGGGTGGGGAGCGGATTCACCTGGCACAGATCGCCGCGAGCGAGGGATGGAGCTATCGGAGGCTCGAGGCGCATGTTCGCGGCATGGAAGAGCGCGAATCCGGCCGGCTGAACGAGGGGCTCGGCGTCGCCATCAGCGACGGCAAGAGCGCCGAGCTGCGCCTGCGGCAGAGCTCACACGAGCGGCACATCGCGGCGGTGCGCGCGGCGCTGAGCGAGCGGCTGGGGACGAAGGTGAAGATCGAGGGCCGAGCCGCGAGGATCCCGGGGGCGACGTCGGGGCGGTTGGTGATTGACTTTTATACGTTGGAGCAGTTTGAGGGGTTGCTGGCGAAGATGGGGGTAGCGAAATAGCAAATGAGCAAATTTGCAAATGGCAAATAAGAAGTGTGCGTGATGCGATCGGTTGTCGTCAGAAGGAGCAGCCGTTGAAAAAGATGCTGAAGAAGAGGTTGTAATCGCCTTCGGTGACACCGTTGTTGACGAAGGGTGGGATGCCGCCGATGCCGCTGATCGGGGAGGTGGCGATGAAGACTGAGATTGCAATGCGTGGGCGAAGATGGGTTGAGCGATTGCTGCCTTGAGTTGGCATTGCGTGTCTCGTTGTGTCGCCGTGGATGCAGATCATCGGTGCAGGGCATGGGGCGGGAACGGTTGCACGCCTGTCGCTCGCGGCGGTCAATGAGCGCGGGTGGTCATTGAATCTTCGGTACTGGCTTTTCGTACTTCCGATTGTGTTGGGCGTGGTAGCGTGCGTGGCGCTCGTGTGGCGGGCGATGAGTGATCGATGCCCGCGGACGGTCGTCGTGGTAGGGGGGATCTCGGCATTCGCCGCGTGGTTCATTCCGATCTGGCTGTCCGAGATTTGGTTCGTGACAGCGGTCACGGGTGGGCTGGGATTGATGGCGGCCGTGATCATCGCGTTTAAGATTCGGGTTCCGTGCCCAGCATTCGCTCAACGTCACCTCGCGAGGGTGCGAGACGCGGCGGCGATGCTGGTCGTCGCAGAGCGTCCTGGCACGTGGCTTGGTCGTTGCTTGCCGCTGTTCGGGATCGCTTGTCTTGTCGCGTCGCCGTGGATTCAGTTCGTCGATTTGGAGTATCAAGCCGGAACGGTCGCGATGAGTGCGCGTGGCGCCATGAGCGAGCCCGAGTGGATGCTCTACCCGGAGTTGTGGCTCATCGTGCTTCCGATCGGCCTTGCGATTCCAGCGATCGCGGCGTTGGCGTGGAGTGCGAGCGTTGATCGATGCCCGCGATTTGTCGTTGTTTTGGGCACCGCTTCGGCACTCGGGGCTTGGGTGACGCCAACACTCAGTTCGTACGACTGGCTGCTGACTGGAGCGACGGGTATCTTGGGGGTGATCGCAGCCGCGATTCTCGCATCGGCGTTGCGTGTTCGACGTCACGCTTCGGCGGTCGCGGGGCGTGCTTGAGCGATTCCACGGGTTGCGCTGTGCCCGCGAGGCGCGGGCAGCGCTTCACCTGTGGCTACACCCCTGCGCCGCGTTGGGGCGAAGAGGCGCGGTGTTTTGATCTGCGGTGTGGCCCTTCTGGGTCCCCCTGGGGCCAGGGCCAACCGATGCACGCGGCGCTTCGAGTGTATCGGGGGCGCGAAGTCGATCGTGCCACGGGGCTCGCTCGGGGGCTTGAGTTGTGCTGGGGTGCGGGGGTGCGGGGGTGCGGGCTCGGGGGCGTGCGGAGTTCGCGTTACTTTGGCGTGGCGGGCTGTGACTTTTTGATGTTGAGCGCGGCGAGGGTCATGAGGATGACGGCGAAGCCGCCGGTGCCGGCTGGCAGTGTGGTGATGGGGTCGAAGGATGAGATGATGGCGAAGGTCGTGATGCCGACGATCGCGCCGACCATCGCGATGATGCGGATGCGGTTCGAGTCCATGATGTTCGGTCCGTTGTACGGATGGGCGAAGCGCGGTGATCCCGCGGGGCCGCTGGAAGCTGATCGCAGCGCGGCGCGGCGGCGGCTGACCGGTGTGACGCCCTCCCCGGCCCTCACCGACAATGTCCAACGCTCGGAAAGAAGAATGAGACTCGACGCGTGACTTCAAACAGGTCTTCATCGAAGTGGCACGATCAATGCCACGCGCTCGCTTCAGATGGTGTCGTGAACATCCGTGGCGCGCTGGCGCCAATACGTTTCATATGCAATCTCCCACGCCTCCCCATAGATGTCGTCCTCCGATGCGCGGTGGATCGCAATCATCAGGCGAAGGAACCGGGCAATCGCGTCGGCCTGCGGCGGCGTGATCAGGCTCACGCGCCACCGGCTGAAGGTCTTGTGGGGTCCCCAGCGTGGATGGCCGGTGACGTGAAGTCCTGTGGGTTCGGGCTCGACCGTGAGGGCGTACGAGATGAACTCGCCGTAACCACTCCGAAGGCACCTGATCATCGCCGGCGCGATGTAGTATCGGAAGCCGATCGGGTCGACGAAGTTGAACCCGCCGATGCCAACCTCGTGATCCCACGATGGCGCGTCAACGAGATCCTCCCAACACGATTCGGTGTCTTGTTCCCTTGCGTGTGCGCGCTCGGCGTCATCGCCGCGATCGTCGTTCACCACCGATTCACTCCATGAGACGCCGCCGTGACGAGTCACCCCGCGGAAGGCTTGGCGAATCTGGGCCTCGACGGCTTGCTGCTCAGCACGAAACTGCTCAGGAACCAACGTGTCCATGTTGAGCTCTCCGCATTCGCGTGTTGGTCGCCTGCGACAGGGCAAATGGATGCATCGCCATCGTGCGTTGCGATTGCTTCGGACGAAGCAACTCCCAAGTGCGGCGCCGGCGCGTTCGTGCGCGCGCTTCGCGACTCACGCTTTCGGCTGCCGTCGCGTCATTTCTGTCGCGACGGCGTCGATGGCTTCGGCGATGGCGGTGTCCAGGATGTTGTTGGTGATGAAGCGGTTGTAGATGTTGGAGGCGTGGGCGGTGTGGATTTCGGCTTTGGCCGCGGCGAAGCGGCGTTGGATTTTGGATTCGTCTTCGCGTTTGCGGAGGCGGAGGCGGCGGAGGAGTTCTTCTTCGCTGGGGGGCTCGATGAAGATGCTGAAGGCGTCGGGGACTTTGGATTTGACGATCTTGGCGCCTTGGACATCGATCTCGAGGATGACGAGGCGGCCGCGGCGGAGCTGTTCGAGAACCCAGGCGCGCGGGGTGCCGTAGCGTTTGTCGAAGACGCCGGCGTGTTCGAGGAACTCGTCGGCGTCGACCATGCGCTGGAACTCGGCCTCGTCAACGAAGTGGTAATCGACGCCCTCGACGTCCGCGGCGGTTTTGGCGCGGGTGGTGGCGCTGACGCTGAAGACGCTGCCGGGGATGGCGCGTTCGACGGCGCGGGTGATGGTGGTCTTTCCGACGCCGGATGGCCCGCTGATGATGAGCAGGAGCCC
>JALHNK010000205.1 GCA_022843565.1 Phycisphaerales bacterium | reverse complement strand
GATGTACTTAAACCGCTGGTTGGTGTCATCGGCGCTGCCGAAACCGGCGAACTGGCGCATCGTCCACAGCCGCGTGCGATAGCCCTGCGGGAAGAGCCCACGCGTGAACGGATACTTGCCCGGCGCGGGGATGTCGCGCTCGATGTTCGCCAGTGATTCCACTGGGGTCTGCGGCGTACACACCGGGTCCAGAATCAGCCCCGAGATCGTCACGCTCTGCGGATCGACCTTGCCGTGGGCGGCTTGAGACTGAATGCCGGGCCGGTTTGGTGCGGTGGTCATGCGATGTCCTCTTCGGTCAAAGGGTTCTCCGGGGGGTACCGCAGAGAGACGAAGTATATCGGTTGCAGAACGCCGCGCGAGAAGGGACGAAACGGACGTCGCGGCTGGCGGGGCACCGGCTGCACGCAGGCGAGCGTGAAGGATCGACGGCGTTTCGGTACACTCCGTCCATGACTACTTCTCTGATGGCCCAGTTGACCCGTCGCTTTGACCGCCAACGCTGGGAGGTCTCGCGTCGCGAGGTGCTCCGCGCATCGCTCGTTGCGGGGGCCGGCCTCATGCTCGCCGGTCCGCTGGCGGCGCTCGCGCGAGCCGGTGCGAGCGACTCGCGCATGGCTGAACCTTCGGGCCCGAGCGGTCCGCGCCGCAAGGTGATCGTGATCGGAGCGGGCTTCGCGGGCCTCGCGTGTGCGCACGAGCTCGTGGCCGCGGGTCACGAGGCTGTGGTCTTTGACGCTCGCACGCGTGTCGGCGGGCGTGTGCTGAGCATGGGCGACTATGTCGCCGGCAAGAACGTCGAGGGCGGCGCGGAGTTCATCGGCTCCAACCATCCGGCGTGGCTGGCGTATGCCAAGAAGTTTGACCTGACGATGTCGGATGTCTCGGCCCACGACGACCTGTCGTCGCCGATCATCATCGATGGCCAGCGGCTGTCGGAGGCCGAGGCCGGCGAGGTGTACGAGAAGGCCGAGGCGGCCCTGCGCACGCTGAACGCTCATGCGCTGGCGACGAACGCCGAAGAGCCGTGGAAGACCGAGCTGGCCCAGGAGTGGGACGCGCGCTCGATGGCCCAGTGGCTTGAAGAGCTGGACACCAGCGCCCAGACCAAGCGGCTCGTCCGTCTGATGATGGAGGCCGACAACGCCCAGCAGCTCGAACGCATGAGCTACCTCGGATTTCTGGCGATGCTCAAGGGCGGCGGCGTTGAGCGCTTCTGGGCCCACAGCGAGGACTTCCGCTGCAAAGGCGGCAACCAGCAACTGGCCCAGCGCTTCGCCGACGCGATCGGTGCCGATCGCATCCGGCTTGGCACGCCGATCTCGCGCATCGACCTGACCGACAACCAGGGCACGGTGAGCCTGCTCACCGCTTCGGGCGAGCGCGTCGAGGGCGACGAAGTGGTGTTGGCGTGTACGCCGAGCGTGTACTCAAAGATCAGCTTCGGCCCGCCGGAGCTTTCACGCGAACTCATGGCGGCCCGCGTCCAGATGGGCAGCGCGTGGAAGTTCTTCGCGTCGGTCGATAAGCCGTTCTGGCTCGACGACAAGACGTCGCCATACGCGTTCAGCGACGGGCCGATGAACCTCACATGGGACGCGACCGATGGGCAAGATGATCGCGGCCCGGGGGCCGTCCTGGCCGGGTTCAGCGGCGGCCCGAGCGCCGAGATCCTGCGAGCGCTGCCGGCCTCAGATCAGAAGCCCGCAGGCCTCGCTGCGCTGGCCAAGATCTACCCCGGCCTCGAAACACGAACTCCCGACGTGCGATTCATGAACTGGCCCAGCGACGCCTGGACGCGAGGCTCCTACTCATTCCCCTCGCCGGGCCAGATCACGTCCTTCGGCCCCGTCCTCCGGCGTGGCCTGCGCGGCGGCTTCAAAGAGACCCGCCTGCACTTCGCCGGCGAACACACCTGCCACGCTTTCCCGGGCTATATGGAAGGTGCCCTGCAATCCGGCATCGCCGCGGCGAAGCGCATCGTGGCCCAAGCGGCGGCCATGAAGGCGTGAGTTGATGCCATTGACGAGGGGATTCGTTTCTCAACGAAGTCAGAGGATTCGTTTTTCAACGAAGTGAGGGAAGGAATGGAAGGGCCGCGGAGTGGCGGCGGCGCTCATGTACGCCGCAGGGTTTGATGTACGCACGGGGTAGGGAGTGGCGAGTGGGAAGCCGTTGGCCGGTCGGTCCGCGCCGAGCGTGACGTGATCGCGGTCTGCGAGAACCGTGTCAACTTCGATGGCACGGAGTTCGACATGACGATGTCACAACCACGCGACCCGCGCGTGCGTCCTTCCATCCCTTCCCTCACTTCGTTGAAAACACGAATCCCCTGACTACTTGCCCGTGCGCGCCAGCAACTCCTTCACCGCCGCTTCGAGCTGCGCGTCGCGACCCGCCGCCTCGTCCTGCGGCGTCTTCTCGACGCTGATGTCCGGCTTGGCACCGTTGTTCTCGTAGTCCGCGCCATCGGGCAGGTACCAGCCGCGGAAGGGCGTGCGGATGCTGGTGCCGTCGATGAGCGACGCGGCTCCGGTGGAGATCACACCGCCAAAGGTCGCGGTGCCGACGAGCGTTCCGCGTTTGATCGTCTTGATCGCGTGCGCGAAGATCTCGGCGTTGGAGAACGAGTTCTCGTTGATGAGCACGTTGATCGGCCGGCTGTAGCCGTAGATCAATCGGCGGTCGCGTGGGTACGCATCGCGCGGGGTCGTCTTCGGGTCCGCGCCTCGCGGCAGCGTCCACGCGTGATTCGGCGCCGTAAGCGATGAGAGCAGGATGTCCGCCGTCGACCCGCCGCCGTTATCGCGAACGTCGATGATCAGGCCCTCTTTGCCCGCCGCGGCGGCGAAGAGGTCACGCTCGAAGTCATCCACCGAGGGCTGGCTCATCGAGCGGATGTGCAGATAGCCGAGCTTGCCCTTGGAGAGCTCATCGACCTTCTTGGCACGCGTGCGCACCTCGTCGGTATAGCGGAGGTTGCCGTCCTCGGCGGCGCTCGTCGGCGTCACCAAGATCGTCGTCGGCAGTTTTGCGCTGTCAGTGCCCGCCCCAGCTCCGGCGGCGCGCCGCACCCCGATCAACGTTTCCTTGCCCGCGCGCCCGCTCATCGCGGCGTGCAGGTCCGTCCGCACCGGCGCGTTCTCGCCATCGCTCACCGGCTCGCCCTCGACGCTGATGATCACGTCGCCGACCAGCAGCTTCGTGTTCTCGCGGTCCGCCGGGCCCTGGAAGATCACGCGATCAACGCGGTACCCGCCGGGCACCGGCGACGCATCGATCCCCAGATAGCCGATGGCTTGTGCGCTGCCGGCGCCGCCGCCCGAGGGCGAGGTGATGCCGGTGTGCGAGCCATCAAGCTCGCCCAGGAGTTGCTCGAAGACTCGATCAAACTCGCCGGGCGTCCGCGTGCGCTGTGCCAGCGTCAGGTAGCGGTCGCTGAGGCCCTTCCAGTTCAGGCCCTTGAGCGTCGGGTGATAGAACGTGTTGCCCATGATCCGCGACGCTTCGAGGAACTTCTGGCGCTGCTGCTTGGCGACATCGATGACCACGGGCGCATCGATCGGCATCGCATCCACCTTGCCGCCGCCGGGCGTGGTCAGCGAGGCGTTGCCGGCGCGAACGAACGAGAGCCTGCTGCCGTTGAGTGACACGGCAACACCGCTGGCGGTGCCGGGTGTGATGGTCTTGCGATCATCGCCCTTGAAGCTCACGGAGTAGAGCGCACGCTCGGTGTCGGCATCGCCGACGAAGATCACGCGGTCGCCCGCGGGGGTGATCGAGAGCTCGGACTTGTTCCCCAGCCCGGCGAAAACCCTGCGCACCCGCAGGTGCGAGTCCTGCACATCGAACTTGAACGGCTCGGCCGCCTTGGGCTTCTTGGGCTTGGCCTCGGCGGCGGGCTTGGCTGCGTCTTTGTCAGTGGCCTTCGCGCCATCCTTCTCCGCCGCCTTCGCGTCGTCGGCGGTGTTTGCGTCCTTGGGTGCATCGGCCTTGGCCGGCGTCGCCTCCTCGGCCTTCTTCTCTTCGGGCTTCGGCTCGTCGGCCTTCTTCTCCGGCTCATCCCACAGCACGGGCTCGATCGGCTTCCGCTTGCCCGCGGCTTCGGCGCTCTTCTTGAAGTACTCGTCCAGTTCGTAGCCGCGCAGGGCTTCGACCTTCTTGTCAAGGATCAGGGCGTAGATGTCAAAGGTGAAGTTCTCGTTGCCGCGCTCGCTTGCGAAGTAGAGCACCTTGCCGTCGGCGCTGAGGCGGGGCGAGCCGTCGAGGTCGGGGTGGCGCGTGAGGTTGACGCCGCGGGCCATGTCGCTGCCGGCGTCGGCTTGGGTATCCATGACGAAGACGTCGCTGTTGAAGTCCAGGTCTTCCACCGCGTAGACGATGTGGCGCGAGTCGGCCGCCCACTGCACGTCCGGGTCGTTCCACGATTCCAGGAGCACCTTGGCCGATTTGGCCTTCAGATCCATCAACACCAGGTCGCCGAGCCCGCGCTGCACGATGAGCTTCGTGCCATCGGGCG
>JALHNK010000204.1 GCA_022843565.1 Phycisphaerales bacterium | reverse complement strand
CGCATCCGTCACCTTCACATACCACTGATCGCTCAGATACGGCTCAACGATCGACTTGCTGCGGTCGCTGTGCTTCACGCTGTGGCGATACGGCTTCACCTGCTCCAGCAGCTTCTCGCTCGTGCCGGGCACGAAGTGATCGTCGAAGTACTTCACCACGAGCTTGCGGGCCTCCTCGCGCTTCTTGCCCACGAAGATGTGCGCATCGCCGATGTCGGCCCAGCCGTGCTTGTCGCTGATGCTGGCGTCGGGTGCCATCACGTTGATCATGGCGAGCTTGTGGCGCTGCCCCAGTTCGTAGTCGTTCTGATCGTGCGCCGGCGTCACCTTCAGGAAGCCCGACGCGAACTCGCTCTTGGCGTCCTTCGCGTCCTCATCGCGCCCGAGCGCCTCCGCCATCTTCCGCGGCAGCACCACGTACTCATCCTCAACAATCGGCACCACACGCCCCACCAGCGGCAGCTCCACACTCAACCCGCGCAGCGCCTTGGCCCGCGTGTCATGCGGATTGATCGCGACACCCGTATCGCCCAGATACGTCTCGGGCCGCGTGGTCGCCACCGTGATCCACGCCTGCGAATCCGCATCGTGCGCCTCAGCGCCCGGATACCCACGCCGCGCAAGCTCGCCCCAAGTCACCGGGCGCGCGGCACCATCTTTCAAATGGTCGCTTGCTGCAGCCGCATGCACCGATGTCTCGGTGCTGTTGACTTGGCCACTTGGCGATTTGGCCATTTGGCCATGTACCGCAACAAGCGGATATCGCAAGTAGTAGAAGTTTCCGTTGATCTCCTCGTCGTAGCACTCATCATCCGCCACCGCCGTTTGCAGCGCCGGGTCCCAGTTCACCAGTCGCTTGCCGCGATAGATCAGCCCGTCACTGAAGAGCCGAAAGAACGCTTCGCGCACCGCCGACGCGCACACCGGGTCCATCGTGAATCGCTGGCGCGAAAAGTCACAGCTGGCGCCCATCGCCTTGAGCTGCTCGGTGATCCGCGCCTCGTACTCCTCCTTCCACTCGCCGATGCGGTTGACGAACTTCTCGCGCGTCCAGCCGCCGTTGCGCTCCGGGTCCTTCAGCGGCCCCTTGAGCGCTCCGTCCTGGCGAAGCCGCTTCTCCACCACCGCCTGCGTCGCGATCCCCGCGTGATCCGTCCCCGGCATCCACAACGCCTCATACCCCATCATCCGGTGCGAGCGTGTCAAGATGTCCTGCAGCGTGTTGTTCAGCGCGTGCCCAAGGTGCAACGCACCCGTCACATTCGGCGGCGGGATGAACATGCAAAACGGCGGCTTCTCGCCGCTCAACACCCGGCGCGGATCCGCACGAAACGCCCCCGACGCCTCCCACTTGGCACGCACGCGAACCTCATGCTCAACCGGCACAAAGCGAGTGCTCATCGCCTCACCCAACGAGCCACCGCCCCCGCCCATCGCACCATTCTCAGCGTCGTTTGCCATATTCGGCATGTTAGTCGTCTCTCTGGGTGGCTCGCCTCTCCGAGACGGGCGAGCTGCGCCCCCTTCCGCGCCCACAACCCCCTCGACGCAGAGCCACCCCGCACACTCCGCATAAACTCCGTCATGTCCAAGATCGCTCGCAACCGACTCGCCGCGACCAAGCCGATGCTCCTGCTGACGCTCGGGCTGGCGTTGGCGCTCACCATCATCGTGGTCCTCGCCATCCGCGCCGCCCTGGCCCCAACGCCAGCCCCCACCACCCCCGGGCTGGCAACCATCCCCGCAGGCGCCTCATCCGAAGCCGCCAGCCGCCCGATCGACACCATCAACGCGGCGCTCGCCGCGGCGGACGAGTACCTCCGCAACGGCCAGTACGTCAACGCCGGCGTGATCCTCGATCGCGCCACCGCCAAGTTCCCCGATGACCGCCAGATCCGCGAGGTCTACGCCGCGGCTCTGCTGGGCCAGCAGCGGTACCCCGAAGCGCTGACACAGCTCGAAGAAGCCCTGCGCATCGGCCCGCCCAGCGTCAAGCTCTATATGGATGCCGGCGTCGTCGCCAACCAGGCGGGCAAGACCGATCGCGCCGCGGAACTACTGAATCTCGGCGCGCTCAAAGACCCGAACGAGCCGCAGCTCCCGCTGTACCTGGCGATGGTGCAGATCAAGCAGGGCAACGACGCGGCCGCCACCGCCTCGCTCGTCAAGGCCCTGCGCCTGAAGGACGACCTGCCCGAAGCCTGGGGCACGCTGGCCGAGCTGGCGCTGAAGACCAATGACCTCTCTTTGGCCAAGCAGCACGTCGCCAAGGCCCGCGCACTGCAGCCGGACAACCTCCGCTGGCGCAACACCGAGGCCCGCATCGCCAAGCGCGAGGGCAACCCCAGGGCCGCGATCGACCTGCTGCAAGCCTTTGATCCCGAAGACCTCTACAAAGCAAACGCCCTCACCACACTGGCCGACGCACTGGCGATGGACTCCAAGCCGCTTGCCGCGGCGAGGCTCTACAGCAACGCCGCGATCAACATCGGCACCGACGGCGAGCTCTACTATCAGGCGGCGATCTTCTTTCAGAAGGCCGGCGACGCCAGCATGGCCCGCTCGAGCGCGAGGCTCGCGCTGGACCTCAAGCACGCCAAGGCCAAAGAGTTTCTGGACGGGCTCAAGAACTAAGTTCATAGCGCACGTGCCACCGACCTGTCCTCAGGTCGGTGCCCCAGACAACCCCATCCTACCCACTCTTGCGCCCGCAGCGGGGGCGAAGACCCGCCCGAAAGCCAGCGCTGGCCCGGCTCGCGGCTCATGCCGTCGCCACAAACACGCCAAGCCGCAAGATCCCGGCCTCGCCCCGAATCAGGCGAGCCGGGCACATCAACAGCAAGAACAACACACGTCGACTGAAGTTTAGTATACTTTCGACGACCTTCACTTCCCATTTCTCGCTCGGAGCCCACCATGCCCCTTCGCACACGCCCGCGAAATGCAAACTCCCGCCGCGGCAACTCCATCGTCCATGTCGTGATCGCCGTTGCCGCCGTCGGCTTCGTCGTGCTCATCCTCATCATCGCGCTCGGCGCGGTCATCATGCTCCCGGCCCTCGGCAAGGCGCGACAATCCGCGCGACAGCTCAAAGACGCCACTCAAGTTCGCGGCATCCATCAGGCCATGGTCACCTGGGCGGGATCGAACAAGGACTCCTATCCGCTCCCGAGCCAGCTTGACCGCATGGGCGCCACCGTCGCGCCCGCCGCGGCGGGTGGCGGAAAGCCGGGAGCCAAGGGCGACGGTGAGCCCGACCCGCAGCGAGCTAAGGACACCACCGCCAACATCTACTCCGTCATGATCTGGAACAACGTGCTGACTCCAGGCATCATGGTCAGTCCTGCGGAGGCCAACTCCAACATCGTGACCATGGACACGTACAACAACGCGAGCCCGGCCAAAGCCGTGAACCCCGCTAGCGCCCAGTGGGATCCGGCGTTCTCCGCCGACTTCACCGCCGGTCAAGGCAACACCAGCTACGCCCATTCACAACCCTCGGGCCAACTCGTCTCGCCGGACCCCAAGCTGAAAGGTGCCCCTTCAGGTCGCCTCGCGGACTGGCGCGACACCTACGAGGCCACCACCGCCATCATCAGCTTCCGCGCGCCGCAGTTTCAGGCCGACACCGCCGCCGGCCCGAACACCGTCAGCGCCGTCTTCGCAAACCCCGCATCGATCTCGATGAGCGCCTTCGGGTACGGGCGCGAGTGGCGCGGCAGCATCGCCTTCAACGACAACCACGTCGAGTTCAACACCATCGCCTCTGGCACCCCACACACCACGAGTAAGACCTACCGCACCGCCGCGGGCAAGCAGATTGCCGACTCGATCTTCTTCAACGAATCCGACGACGCCGCCCAGACCAACAACTTCCTCGGCATCTTCATCACCGCCGGAGAAAAGCCCGCCGACTTCAAGCCGATCTGGGACTGAACGGTCGCCCTCACCCTCACCCTCACTCGGTCCTACCGGGGGAGGTGGCGAGTCCGCGAGCCGGAGGGGGCCTCGGCTTCCGGCGTTTGTTGTGACAACGAGTATCTCGCAGTCCCGCCCCCTCCGCCGCGAAACGCGGCACCTCCCCCGGTAGGAACCGGGGGAGGGCGATCAACTCGTGCAGTCAGAGCCGCGGGCGCAAGCACGCGGACGGCTGCGCTCACGCGTGCCGAACGTCTCAATCGCGAAGCACGCTGAGTCGAGCGAAGAGCTTTGCGACAACACATGCAACAGCCATTGACGGCATCGCGTACATCCGAGTGACGCACACTCATTCCACTTCGGAGGCGCCGATGCACATTTCACCCAATCGCCATCACCACCCCCGCGGCACCTCGGGAATCAATGTCGTCGGCGTCGTGGCCGCAGGCGTCTTCGCTCTTCTCCTTGTAGTAGTCCTGTTGCCGGCGTTCGGCCGTCGTTCCCCGAGCACGCGCCACCTCAAAGACTCAACGCAAGTTCGAGGCATCCATCAGGCGATGGTCATCTGGGCGGGGTCAAACAAGGAGCTCTTCCCGCTGCCGAGCCAGCTCGATCGCATGGGCGCGACCATCGCGCCCGCCGCGCCGACCGGCGTGAATCCGGAATCTGCATCAGACCCGGCGGGCGA
>JALHNK010000203.1 GCA_022843565.1 Phycisphaerales bacterium | reverse complement strand
CGTGGCCATGGTGGAGAAGAAGTTGCTCAAGTCACTCGCGGGTCATGGTCTCGAGGTGGTGAATCCCGTGGATCATCCCTTTGACCCCAACCTGCACGAAGCGGTTAGCACCGATCCCGCCGAGAGCGAGGAGATGGATCACCTGGTATCGCGGGTGTTCCAGTCGGGGTATGTCTTTCGTGGCCAGCTGCTCCGTCCCGCCCGTGTGGTCGTGCGGCAGTGGAACGCGTGAGGTTCGTTAGGCGCTGATGGCCCAAAGCAAAGATTTTTATTCGGTGCTCGGCGTGTCTTCCACTGCAGCGGCGGAAGACATCAAGAAGCAATACCGTCGACTAGCCAAGAAGTACCATCCGGATGCCAACGCCAACGATCCCAAGGCGGCTGATCGCTTCAAGGAGATCTCCGAGGCGTATCAGGTGCTGGGTGATGCCGAAAAGCGCAAGCAATACGACGACATGCGGCGCGTGGGGTCGTTTGGAGGATTTGGGTCCGCGGCGGGGCAACGGCCCCGAGGGACAGGGACTCCGCCGGGTGCAGGGACTGCTGGCGCGTCTGGAGCCGGGGCGCGTTACCAGGACTTTGATGTAGGCGGCCTGGGCGGGCTCGGCGATCTGTTTAGCTCGATGTTTGGTGGTGGAGCCAGGAATGCGCGGCAGCGGCAGCCAGAGACCGGGCAGACCATCGAGTCAACACTCGAGGTGCCTTTTCGTGTCGCTGCGGCGGGCGGCAAGGTGCCCATCGAGGTCGACGTCAACGAGGATTGTGCGACCTGCACGGGAACGGGTGCAGCGCCCGGTGCCACGATCAAGATCTGTCCCGAATGCACCGGTCGCGGTGTGGTGTCCTTTGGGCAGGGCGGGTTCGCTGTCAACCGGCCATGTCCCATGTGTGCCGGTCGCGGCCAGATCCCAACGGAGCGGTGCGCCACGTGTGGCGGATCGGGCGAGATCCGGGCGCGTCGCAAGGTGATCATCACCGTACCCCCAGGCTCGGATACTGGGACAAAAATCCGGCTCAAGGGACAGGGCACCAAGGGCGAAAACGGTGGACCACCAGGTGACCTCGTCATCACCCTGCAGGTGCAGGATGACCGGTTCTACAAGCGCGATGGCACAGACCTCATCGCCGAGGTGCCGCTGAACCTGGCGCAGGCCACGTTAGGCACGCGGGTGTCGGTCAAGACCCTCGATGGCAAGAAGGTCACCCTCAAGGTGCCAGCGGGCACGGCCAGCGGAAAGCGGTTTCGAGTTCGCGGGCAGGGGATTGAGAAGGAAGGCGTGAAAGGTGACTTGATCGTGGAAGCGACGATTGTGCCCCCTGAGCAACTGACGGAGGAGCAGGAAGCACAGTTCAAGGCGTTCGCTGACGCGGTTGGCATGAAGTACTGACAGGGCGTGGCAGGCACCGCAGGCCAGCATCCATGGTCTGGTGGACCTGCTATCACGGAAGAAGCCTTTCTGTTACGATCGCCATGTCGGAGACGGCTACTTTCCATGCTTGCTCCCAACTCATGACTCGGCCATGCGTGTTCCGTTGGTCTTTGCGGCCTCCATCCTGCTGGCCTGTGCACCAGCTGCGTCATCTGGTCGGCTGGTGATGAGCGCGGCGCCGATCATCATCGCCCATCGGGGTGCGAGTGGGCACCTTCCCGAGCACACGCTCGAGGCGTACGACCTGGCGATCACCATGGGGGCCGACTTCATCGAACCCGATGTGGTGAGCACGAAGGACGGGGTGCTGGTCACCCGCCATGAGAACGAGATTGGCAGCACCACCAACGTGGCCGCGCACTTTCCCGATCGCAAGCGCACGGTGGTCGTGGATGGTGACACCATCACCGGGTGGTTTGTCGAAGACCTCACGCTCGCAGAGTTGCGGCAAGTGCGGGCGAAGGAACGTCTTCCGCAGCGGTCGCATGCCAACGACGGCAAGTTCCTGGTGCCCACCCTCGACGAAGTCCTCGCCTTGGTGCGACGGCGCGAGAAGGAGACTGGTCGCACGATTGGCGTGTATCCGGAGACCAAGCACCCCACGTTCTTCCGCTCGATTGGCCTGCCACTGGAGGACCGCTTGCTGGGGGTCCTCGGTGCACATGGCTTTCGCGGACGCGACGATGCCGTGTTCATTCAGTCGTTCGAGGTGGGCAACCTGCGGGCCCTCAAGGCGCGCACGCCGATTCGCCTGATACAGCTGATCAACGACGGCGGTGTGTCGCCTGAGACCGGGGGGCGGCCGTACGCGGACCTGGTCACGCCGGCGGGGCTGCGTGACGTGGCCACATACGCATTCGGCATTGGGCCGGCCAAGGCGCTGGTGCAGCCTGTGGGCCGCGATGGTTCGTTAGGTGAAGCGACCACCCTGGTCCGCGACGCCCATGCAGCCGGGCTTGCCGTGCACGTATGGACGCTGCGTTCGGACGCGATGTTTCTCCCGAAGGCCTACCATGGCGATGCCGGCGCCGAGTGGAGACGTTTCGCCGCCCTTGGGGTCGACGGCATGTTTGGCGACTTTGCCGACGACGGCGTGCGAGCGTTGCGCGGGTCAGCGACACGCTGACGGGGCGCATGATCCGTCCTGCATGCTGGTATCGCACGGCCGTGCACGGACGTCGATGCGTCGTGACATCGTCGTGACGTAGGCGAGAGGCGGGGCGCGCAACGATCAGCTCGCCACATACCGAAGATCCCTGACTGGCGTTAGGTAGTCTGGAGGACGGAGAGAGAGCACCGCGGTCCGTACACTACGAGCACTCGCCGAGGGGAGGGCAGGGTGTGGGTATCGTGCGTGGTAACAGGTGAACAGCGTCGCCGTGGTGGGTGGCACCTTCAGGAGCCCGTATGGATCACGGACGACGCGAGACGCTGAAACGTGTGGGCGGGGCGGTTGTTGCTGCTGGTGTCGCTCCGCTGGTCACCGCATGCGCGGGCCCCGTACGGTCTGACACTGCACCTGACGCCACTGTGGTCGGCGTGGATCCGGTGTTGGTCGACGTTCTCAATCACGCAGGTCTGGCACCAAGTGGCCACAACACGCAGCCATGGGTGGTCCGAGTACCAGAACCCAATCGGCTGCTCATCAGTACGGTCCGCGATCGTTGGTTGCCGCACGTCGATCCGGAGAACAGGGAGCTGCTGCTCTCACTTGGGTGTTTCCTCGAAAACTTCACGATAGCGGCGCAGCACCATGGTCTCGAGGTCGATCATCGTGTCGTGGCAGCAACCCCAACCGACACTGAGATCCTCGACGTCATGCTCCGCCGCGTCGACCCAAGGCCGTACGCGCTGGAGAAGCTTGTCAGCCGACGGACCGTGAGAAACCATCACCTGGCTCGTGCGCTCACACGCGCCGATATCCAGGCCCTCACCGCGCCGTTTGGGGAGCACGCCGTGTTTTTCCCTGCCGCATCCGAAGGAGCAAGGTGGCTCGCAGAGCAGACGGTGGAGGCCAATCGTGTGCAGGCGTATCGTGACCCGGCCCAGGAAGAACTGTCACGCTGGATTCGATGGTCGGATGAGGACGCGCTGAAACACCGCAATGGACTCACACCGGAATCGATGGAGATCACCGGACTCGCCGGCTGGTACGTCCGTCACTTCATGGATGCCTCATCGACGATGAAGTCGAGCTTCCGGGATCGGAGCGTGGACGCGGTGCGCAAGCAAGTGAGTGCCTATGGCGGCTGGCTGGTGATCACCAGTCCGGATGGTTCGATACCCACACTCATCGAAACGGGTCGACAGGTCGAGCGAATGTGGCTCGGGATTCGTGAACGGATGATCGCCATCCATCCCATGACTCAGATATTGGAAGAGGCGCCCTTCCGAGACCAGGTGGCCCAGCAGCTCGGATTGTCCGGTCGTGTGCAGTTCCTCCTCCGAACCAGCTATCTCGAGAGCTACCCGGATCCCGTGAGTATGCGGATGCCGGTGTCACGTTTTGCCAGCGGTGCAAACGGATGACGCCGGACGGGTGCCATCGGCCGAACGTATCGCGACTCGTTCAGCACACCAAGAGATGAAACACATCTTTGCCTTACTGGTCGTTGTCCACGGCGTGATCCACCTGATGGGGCCGGCGAAAGCATTCGGACTTGCCGCCTTACCTCAGCTGACCACACCCATCTCGAGGGCGATGGCCGTGCTCTGGACGCTGGCGGCGGTGTTACTCCTGGCCACCGCCGCAGCATTGTACCTGCAACCCCGCTGGTGGTGGGCAGTGGGATTGGCGGCGGTAGCGATGTCGCAAGTCGTGATCGCGACGTCGTGGAATGATGCCAAGGTTGGCACCGTTGCCAATGGCATCATCCTCGCAGGAGTTCTTTTGGGATTTCTCTCGCACGGGCCGTTCAGCCTGCGCGCCGAGTACCGCAAGGCAGTGGCCAGCGAGCTCTCCAGGTCGGGTGAATCGTCTCTCGTGACTGAGGCGGATCTCCAGCACCTTCCTCTCATTGTCCGCAAATACGTGCAGCTCTCAGGGGCCGTCGGTCAGCCGCGAGTCCATAACTACCGGGTGCGCTTTCGCGGCCGGATCCGCGGAGCGCCCACGGCGCGTTGGATGCCCTTCACTGCGGATCAGGTCAGTTCCGTCGACGAGTTTTCAAGGCTGTTCATCATGGATGCGACGATGTTCCAGGTCCCGATGCAGGCGCTCCACATGTATC
>JALHNK010000202.1 GCA_022843565.1 Phycisphaerales bacterium | reverse complement strand
GTCGCCGCCGGTGTGGTCAGGCAAGCCCTCGCCCTCGGCCTCCCATTGCGCGACTGCGTCGCGCGGCACGTCTATCTCATCGGGGCCGAACTCTCCGCCTCGCAGCTCGACGCCATCGCCACGCGCCTGCTGGCCGACCCGGTCATCGAGTCCGCACGCGTCGGCAGCGCACCGCTGATGCCGGAGTCAAGCATCATCGAAGTCCATCCGCTCCCGGGCGTGATGGATCCCGCCGCGGACTCGGTCGTCGCGGCGATCCACGATCTCCTGGGCATCACAACCGAGGTCTCCACCGGCTGGCGCTACGACCTCATCGGCCTCAGCGCCCAGCAGGCGGACGTCCTGGCCCGCAGCGCACTGGCGAATCCCGTCATCCAGCGCATCACCACCACGCCGTACCACCCCGCCAGCTTCCCGCGCGGGGCCAGCCACGAGCACGGCGTCCGCCGCGTGACGATCACCACACTCAACGACGCCGCCCTGGAAAAACTCAGCCGCGAGGCGCACCTCTTCCTCTCGCTGGACGAGATGCGAGCGCTGAAGGCCGAGTACATCCGCCGCGGCGAGGAGCCCCGCGAGATCGAACTGGAAACGCTCGCCCAGACCTGGAGCGAGCACTGCGTTCATAAGACGCTCAAGAGCCGCATCGTGTACAGAAGTGGCGAAGCGAGAAGTGGCAAAGTGACACTGCTCCCCGCCGATCCGATCAACTGGACGACGCCGCCCCGCCCCGGCCACACCATCAACGCCGACGGCTCGATCACGATCAACAACCTGCTCAAGTCCACCGTCGCCGCGGCGACCTTTGAGCTCATCGCCGATGGCGTGGACTGGACGCTCTCAGTCTTCACCGACAACTCCGGCGTCATCGCGCTGGACGAAACGCACGCTGTGTGCATCAAAGTCGAAACCCACAACCACCCATCCGCCATCGAGCCCTACGGCGGCGCCGCCACCGGCATCGGAGGCTGCATCCGCGACGTCATCGGCACCGGCCTCGGCGCGCAGCCCATCGCAAGCACCGATGTGTTCTGCGTCGCGAATCCTGCGTCGTGGACGGAGGGCGGAAGGGATCAAGGCACCGAGGGATCGAGGACCGCTTTCACTGGATCCCTAGATCCCTCGATCCCTCGATCCCTTCCGACAGGCTGCCTCCCCCCCGCACGAATCCTCACCCAAGTCGTCGCCGGCGTGCGCGACTACGGCAACCGCATGGGCATTCCCACCGTGTCGGGTGCGGTGTACTTCGACGATCGCTACGTCGGCAACCCGCTGGTCTACTGCGGCTGCGTCGGGCTCATCCCGCGCAACCGCATCAAGGGCGTCGTCCAGCCCGGCGACCGAATCGTCGCCCTCGGCGGGCGCACCGGGCGAGACGGCATCCACGGCGCAACCTTCTCCAGCGCCGAACTCGAACACTCCGCCGCGGACGAGTTCAGCCACGCGGTGCAGATCGGCAACGCCATCACCGAGAAGCGCGTGCTGGATGCGATCATGCGCGCTCGCGACGAGGACCCCGCCGGCCCGCTGTACAACGCGATGACCGACTGCGGCGCCGGCGGCTTCTCGTCCGCAGTGGGCGAGATGGGGTCCAAGATCGGCGCACACGTCAAACTCGAACGCGCCCCGCTGAAGTACCCCGGCCTCTCAGCGACCGAGATCTGGATCTCCGAAGCGCAGGAGCGCATGGTCCTCGCGGTGCCCGAGGCCAAGCTCTCGCGGCTCAAGTCCATCTGCGATCAAGAGTCCGTCGAACTGGCCGACCTCGGCCACTTCGGCACGCCGAATCAAGAACTCATCCTGACGTTCAACAACGAAGAAGTCGGGCGGCTCTCGATGCACTTCGTCCATGAGGGGATACCGACGCCCGTGCGGGAAGCAGCGTGGGCACCGGCAATCGGGAATCGGCAATCGGCAATCGGGGCTGATGCTGAGACGCCGATTGCCGCGCCCCACCCCAAAGACGCCCTCCTCCAACTCCTGGCCCACCCCAACATCGCCAGCAAGCACTGGATCATCCGCCAATACGACCACGAGGTCCGCGGGTCAACCGTCGTCAAGCCCCTCGTCGGGCGCGCCCAGCGCGGCCCCAACGACTCCTCCGTCATCGAGCCCATCCCCGGCTCCGGCCGCGGCATCGCCATCAGCCAAGGGCTCCAAACCGGCATCGGCGATCCGCGACTCGCCGGCGCACACGCCGACCCATACGTGATGACCCTCGCCGCGATCGATGAGTGCGTGCGCAACCTCGTCTGCGTCGGCGCTGATCCAGAGCGCATCGCGATCCTCGATAACTTCTGCTGGCCCTCGTGCAAGAAGCCAGAGAACCTCGGCTCGCTCGTGCGCGCCGCCGAGGCCTGCTACGACGGCGCCAAGGCCTACCGCACGCCGTTCGTCAGCGGCAAGGACTCGCTCAACAACCAGTTCACCGGCGACGACGGCGTCACCATCGAGATCCCCCCCACGCTCCTCATCACCGGCCTGGGCATCGTCCCCGACATTCACCGCTGCGTCACCTCCGACGCCAAGAAACCCGGCCACACGCTTCTGCTGATCGGCCCGCCGTCGGGCGCCCTTGGCGGCTCGCACTACCAGCGCCTCTTCGGCCTCACCAGCGCTCACGACCCGCGCGTCCCGCTCACCGATCTCAAGCTCGGCCCGCGCGTCGCCCACTTCGTCGCACGTCTCATCCACAGCGGCGTCATCGCCGCCGCTCATGACATCTCCGACGGCGGCCTCCTCTGCGCCATCAGCGAGATGCTCATCGGCGGCTCAACGCCCGGCCGGCCCCTCGGCGCCGCGCTGGCACTCAAAGACACCTCCGTCGCGGCGCTCTTCGGCGAATCGCCCAGCCGCTACGTCATCGAAGTCACCCCGGCCCACGCCCGCGCGATCCTCACCACCGCCGAGGAACAGTCCATCCCCGCGATCCAGATCGGCCAGCTCAACGACAGCGGCCTGCTCACCGAGCCGGCGCTCCGCCTCAGCGTCATCGCCGGCGACCTCGCCGGCGCGTGGCTCAAGCCGTTGGATTGGTAAGTCGCAACGACTCATTTCGCAGCGCCTCCGCCGCGTCGCCGATCAACTCCCGCGAGAACCGATCCGGCACGCCAAGCTGCACGCGGCAGTTGTGCAGCAGCGTCGCGCCATACGAGATCGCGCTGCCAGCCCGCGGCGTTGCGCCAGACGCACCCAGCACGACGAACACATGAATCGCCCACGCGTGGTTCGTCGCATTATCCGGCTGAATGTGCTCGATGAACCACGACGCGACGCGCAGGCACCGCTCGCGATAGTCCGGGCGGTTGCGCACGCCCGCCAAATGCCACAGCGCGTGCAGCGACGAGAGCTGCGACTCGGTAAACACCTCGATCGTCCCCGCCGCGCGCGCCAGCAGCGGCGGCATCATCTCCACGCCCCGCGCGCTCAGATTGCTCTCCGGCGCCAGCAACGCATCGACATCGATCGTCGGATCATGCAGCGCCCACCACAACGCCTCATCATCTCGCACACCCGCCGGCGTGACCCCAGCCGCGACGCCATGCCGCCAGCACAACAGCGGTCGATCCACCCGCCGCCGGTTCCCCGCCTCATCCGAGAACGCGAAGATCTCCGCGTCGCTCATCCGGCTCGCGCTGACGGTGCGCCCGCCGAGTCGCTCGAGCCGTTCACGCCAGGATGAAACGACTTCGCTGTCCATGCTTGGCTCGTCGACCTCGGCCCTCGTCCCCCTCCGTGTACCTCCGCGCCACTCCGAACCTCCGTGTACCTTCCCCTGGTCCTTAGTGCGCCACTCGCGTCTCGCGACTCGCGACTCCCTCAACCACCGGTTCCGGCTGGCTCACCGGATTCTTGAGCCCGCGTTCCGCCTCCACCCCGTACGGCCGCTTGAACCGCGACACCCCCGGCGCCGTCTCCCACGCCCCCGGCTGGCGCGTCGGGTGCCACTGATGAAACACCAGGCACTGATCCACGCCGATCGCCACGCGCCCGCCGTGCTTGTAGACGCGACGCCCCAGATCGTCATCCTCCTGCCCATACCCCTCGTACAGCTCGTCAAAGCCGTTGACCGCGACATACTCGCTCACGCGGATTCCAAAGTTCCCGCTCGCGAGCTTCGGCTTGTGCCCCTTGGCCAGCTTCAGCTTCCGCATCAAAAGCTGCCGCATGTACCGCTTCCGCCGCCGCGGCAGCTTGGCGATCTCCTCCTCATCAGGCTTCGCCGGCCACTTGCCCATCCGCAGCGCCCGCTCGTCAAACTGCTCAGTCTGCTCAGGCGTCAGCGTGATCCAGTGCCCGATCACGAGCATCACCTTGCGACGATCGTCATCAACCGATGCCGCCCCCCCCATCGTGCCAAAGCCCCACGACGCACGATCGAACAAACGCTCATACCGCTCCAGCGCCTCCGGCGCGGGGCAGCAGTCGCCGTCGTAGAACACCAGAATGTCATCAGGCGCCGCCTCCACAATCGCCGCCCGCGCGCCGTTGTTCCGCACCTGCGCACTGCGGCACACGCCCTGGTGTACGCGAGACACCACGCGGATCGGCATCGCAAACTCCGTCGCACACGCCCGCACAAGTTCCAGAATCTCCGGTCCGTCGCCATCGATCGTCACCGTCACGCTGTCGGCCTTGCGCCACTGCGACGCGACACCCATCAGCGTCCGGCGCAGGTGCCGCGTCGTGTGCGTCGTCACGATCACGTGGATCTTGCTCATTC
>JALHNK010000201.1 GCA_022843565.1 Phycisphaerales bacterium | reverse complement strand
GATGAGCGCCCGGATGCGAGTTTGGCGGCGCGAGCCCGCGGAGCGGCGGCGCGACGCCGGTGGTGCCGCGGGGCACGAGGGCATCGGGGGCGCGGGGCGGCGCGCGCTTGGGCGGTGACGGGGGACGGTCTCTCTCTCAGTCCAGCGGGGGTGAGTCAGAAGTCGCGAGTCGCGAGTTCCGAGTCGCGAGTGAAATGCAGGAAACAGGTGACCGACCGAGTGATTTACGATTGCCGATTGCTGACGGCTGACGGCTCCCTCAAGCTGCCTCGCTCTGCGTGTCGTCCACTTCGACGGTGCCGGCGACGCCGTCGCGGGTGACCAGGAAGAACTCGGGCGTGATCGGGTAGGGCAGGCGGCGGTAGTCCTCCTGGATCCGGTTGGTGAGGCGCTGCAGGAAGGGCTCGGGGGTGATGCTCATGGCGACGAACATGTCGCGAGCGGGCGTGGCGACGTAGAAGTTCTGGCCCAGGCGCGGGGCGAGCTTGCTGTACATCGAGCCCAGGAGCAGACGCGCGGCGTCGTAGCCGTCTTGCTCGGCGACGATGATCGCCTTCCCGCCTTCTTTGCTGGTGACGACCTGCAGCTCGATCTCTCGCGAGAGCTGCTGGAGGTTCTCGCGGGCCAGCTCGTCCAGATCCTCGGCGCACACGCGCCAGCGGATCATCTGCTCGGCGGTGACGCTCACGGTCATCTGCGGCATATCGATCACAAAGACGATCACGGTGCCGTTGACGAACGGCACGTGGGCCACTTGCTCGCGGTTGAGGTGCTCAAAGATCGTGGCCGGCTGGATCCGCGGCATCACGCGATGGCGCAGCATGTCGAAGCCCATCGTGTTGATCGACGCCGCCTCGCCGGAGAAGAGCTGATCGAGATAGTGCTCGATGATCTCCTGCCCGCGGCTTGGGTCGTGCTTCACCAGGCGGAAGAGATTGTCCAGGTCCAGCCGCCGCCCGTTGACGATCATCTCGCGCGGGCCGGTGAGCTCCACGGTGTAGTCGGGTTGGATCTGGCGGAGCATGATCGCCACTCGCTCAGCGAACGCTTCCGGTTCCGGCGGCATCTTGGCCATGTGTGATAACCCTGTTGCTCAAAGTGATGCCGCCGATCGGATTGATCGACAGCCCGCCCTGAGCAAAGTCGCTGCGGGAGCGCGTCGGTAAGAGCCCCGACGCGTGGGGCCGGAACGCAGAGTGCGTCCCGCTCCTCACATCGACATCGGAGTGTTCGTCGGCAAGCGTTGGTCGGTTCCGCTCAACACAATTGCGCGCGGCCCGACGGCATAAGCGTTCGAGGACATCGATCTGATAGAGGCGCGCGTCCGCGTATGCGCGATCGCGCGCGAGCGCGCGATCAACGAGCGACAAACGCGACGCGACGCCATGCAGAAAACCGCGTGATGCAAAAAAGAAAGCGAGGGAGAGAGGACCAGCCCACATGGTCCACTCGACCCTCGTTTCTCGGACGCCAACACAGCGCCCAGGTTCGACTTTTTTGCCCGCTGAAGCTCGCCTCTCGGCCAGCCCACTCCGGTGTGTTCGTCGGTGTCGCGCTCCCGGCGCTTTCCGACTCGGGACTTGAATCTCTCAATCTCTGCCAGCGGGGCTCGCTCTGACATCTCCGAGTTCGCCACTTCGTCGTGCGCGATTCGGGGACATCGGAGCAGGCCCAACAATGCGGAAGCATCGTGCATGTGCAATCACCGTGCCAGACGCAGAAGCGATGGTCTTGCACGGGGGGCGAGCGTGCTTGACAGAATCTGCGCATTCACGAGGATATATCGCATTAAAAAGAGTGAATAGTCATTGTTCTGTACAGAACAATGAGATATCATCAATAGGAGCCTCGGCACGGCCGAATAGTTATAGAAGACTTTGGAGGCGTCAATGGCTGACATTTTTGGGGCTTCGGGCTTCGCCGCGATCGCTGGGGTGGGCGTGGTGTTCGTCAATCGTGGGGGTCTGGTGGTTGAAATGAGCGACGCCGCGGCGTTGCTTTTGGGCAACACCACCACGCCGAGCGGCGGCGGTGGTGGCGGGGAGGCGGGGCAGGTGGGGTCGCGACAGCCGCTCACGGCGTGGCTTGACGGCGTTTCGGGGTTTTTGGGGCGATTGGATGAGCTGGGGGGCGAGGCGACGCTCCGGGCGGTCTCTGTGCGGCGGTCGCTTCGCGCGACACATGTGGACATCGTGGCCCGGCCGTATTCCTGGACGCCGATTGGCGGTGGGGTTGGGGGGGGCGGTGGGGCGGATGGGCTGGCGAGCGCGGCGTGGGTGTTGGTGTTGACCGATGCGACGGCGCGCGTCGCGGCGGAGGGTGAGGCGTCGCGGCTTCGTGCGCAACTGGCGGCCGATGAGCGTGCGATTCTGGAGTGGGACCAGGGTGGGGATTCGGGGGCCGGCGGAGATCGTGGTGGCGGCGCGGCGCGTGACCCGTATCGCATGGTCGGGGCGTCGCCGGCGTTGAAGCGGGTGAAGGACCAGGTGTCGCGCGTGGCCAAGACGAGCGCGACGGTGTTGATCGCTGGCGAGACGGGCGCGGGCAAGGAGCTTGTGGCGCGGTCGGTGCATCAGCTCTCGAATCGGCAGTCGCAGTCGTTTGTGGCGGTGAACTGTGCCGCGATGCCGGAGTCGCTGATTGAGTCTGAGTTGTTCGGGCACGAGCGCGGGGCGTTCACGGGTGCGGACAAGCGGCGGGCGGGGAAGTTTGAGCTTGCCGACGGCGGAACGCTGTTTCTTGACGAGATCGCGGAGTTGCCGTTGCAGAGCCAGGCGAAGCTGCTGCGCGTGCTGCAGGACGGCGCGTTTGAGCGCGTGGGCGGGATGGAGACGCTGAAGGTGGATGTGCGGCTGGTGGCGGCGACGCACCGAGATCTGGCGCGGCTCGTTGAGCGAGGGCGGTTTCGAGAGGACTTGTTCTATCGGTTGAACGTGTTCAAGATTCATGTGCCGCCATTGCGGGAGCGGAAAGAGGATCTGCGGCTGCTGGTGGAGCACATTCACGAGCGGCTGGCGGAGCGGATGGGGCGGCCGGTGCTGGCGATGTCCGAGCGGTCGCTGCGCCGTGTGATGGCGTACTCGTGGCCGGGCAATGTGCGCGAGCTTTCGAACGCGGTGGAGCGGGCGACGTTGCTGGCGGAGGGCAACGAGTTGGAGGTTGAGCTGCCCGAGTCGCCGCTGAAAGAACTGCCGGGGATGGGGCCCAGCGGGCTGGCGGTGGGGGAGTCGATGGCCATTGGCGGCGGCGAGCGCGGCGCGACGACGCGCGACATCCTGCTGGATTTGACGCTGGAGCAGCTTCAGCGGCTGCACATCACGCACGCGCTGGAGTCCAGCGGGTATCAGGTGTTTGGCGAGGGCGGTGCGGCGTCGAAGCTGGATATCAACCCGTACACGCTTTTGAGTCGGATGGATCGGTACGGGATTCCGAGGCCGCGGCAGATGAAGCGGGAGCGGAAGGCGGGATCTTGAAGGCGAACGTGAACATGAACGTGAACATGAAATGGACGGCGACGGACGTTCGCGGTTCTTCAGGCGTACTGGCGGGGACGGGGGAATTGGTGGTGCGGCGGGAGCTGGCTTCGGCGCGGCGCGAGGCTCTGCGGGTTAGAGGCTGCTGATGATGGGTGTGGATGGCGGGTGCGGAAGACTTCAACGGGCTTGCCTCCGGAGGGCGGACCCGCTAGATTTGAACTGGCGAGGTTCGGGAAGATTCCGAACGGAAGCCGTGCGCCGCGTTGCGGAACTGTGACGAGTTGGTCGAGGAGCAACGCGGCTTAATCTGGAGACTACCCGTGACCGAGCAGGAAATTGAAGTCAAAGTGATCGACATTGTGGCCAAGCAGCTCGGAGCTGACAAGGGCGCGATCAGTCGCGCGACGAACTTTGTGACGGACCTGAACGCCGACAGCCTCGACACGGTCGAGCTGGTGATGGAGTTCGAGGACGAGTTCAAGACGTCGATTCCGGACGATCAGGCTGAGCAGATCAAGACGGTCGGCCAGGCGATCGAGTACATCAAGGCGAACATGGGCAAGGCGGGCTGAACCGCCGGGGGGGCTGCGAGCATCAAACCGGTCGGCCGCGGGCCGGCCGGTTTGTTTATTTGCCGGGAGCCGGTGGGGGGGTGGGGGGTGCGGGAGCGGTGAGCGGCATGGCGACGGGTTGTCTGGGTAGACCTCTGGGGCAACGATGCAATCTATGAGCATGAGCAAGCATGGCGTGCGGGTGGTGATCACGGGTGTGGGCGCGATCACGAACCTGGGGTTGAGCGCGGCTGAGACGTGGGCGGCCATGCGCGAGGGGCGTTCGGGGATCTCGATGCTCGAGGGCGAGGAGTTCACGCGATTTGGTGAGGGCGCGTGGGACACGCTGATCGCGGGGCAGGTGAAGAACTTTGACGCGAGCAAATGGATGGACTCGCGCGAGGCGCGCCGGGTGGATCGCTTCACGCAGCTTGGGGTGGCGGCGGCGGTGCAGGCGGTGGCGGACTCGGGGGTCGAGTTTGCGAAAGAGGATCCGGAGCGGTGCGGCGTGATCATCGGGTCCGGCATCGGCGGGATCACGACGATGGAGGAGTGCGCGAACATGCTGCGGGATCGCGGGCCGAGCCGCGTGAGCCCGTTCACGGTGCCGAAGCTGATGGCGAACGCGGCGGCGGGGCACATCTCGATCCGATTCGGGCTTCAGGGTCCGGCGAGCACGCACGCGACGGCGTGCGCCAGCAGCGGGCACGCGATCGGCGACGCGGTCCACTCGATGCGTCGGGGCGAGG
>JALHNK010000200.1 GCA_022843565.1 Phycisphaerales bacterium | reverse complement strand
CCCGCCGGCAGCGCACCGGCGTTGTCAAATGACCGCGACGGGTTTCGACCCATCATGCCCTTGCCAGCGCCCGGCGGCTTCCGATCGCCAAACGTCCTCCCTGCCCCTCCCGCCCCCCGCGTCCCCCCAGCGCCGCCAGCACTCGCGCGCGGGCCAGTCCCTGATCCTGCGCTCGACCGAGGTCCGTCGCCTGAGCGAGTCGGCGCGTACCCCTTTCCAACCGCTCGTGCGCCGGCTCCGCCGCCGGACTTCGCTCCTGCCCCGGCCGGAGGGGGAACACGTTTCACATCCAGCTTCGGCGGCGCAGCGTCCTCAGCGGACGCGGCGCGAGCCGGCCGCGCGACCGGCTTGAACGGTGGCTTGGCCCCGGGTTTGACGTACGGCTTTCCGAAGCGAGGCTTCGGCGTCCGCGGCTTGACCGAGCCCTCGCCAGCAACTCCATCCACCCCTCGGTCTTCACGGGATTTCGGTTTGCCAGACGAGTCGTCAGCGCGCGGGGGAGTCATGCGGAACCGTAGTCCGCGCCTCAGCCACACTCTTGGTGATTAGTCTGAGCAGCCACGGCGCGAAACGCTCCTTGCTGATCGCGCCGGGGGTGTTTGTCCGCCCGCCACGCCGATCAAACACACTGGCCTCAATCGTCGCGGCGTCCATCGTTTGTAGTTCGTTCGCAACGATCATGTCGAGCCGCTTCCGCTCCAGTTTCTCTCGGGCCGACGACTCCAGGCGGGCCGCGGGCTCGAGCGCGAAGCCGACCAGCACCTGCCCGGGCGATTTTCGGGTGCCGACCTCCGCCAGCAAGTCCGGCGTCGCTTCGAGCTTCAGCGTCAGCCCGGCGGCCTGCCGGCGGAGCTTGTTGCCGGTCGCTGCCAGCAGTTTGGGGTCCACCAGCGGCCGATAGTCCGCCACCGCCGCCGCCATAATCAGCACATCAAAGCCCGTTTCCGCAGACAGCAAAGACCGAAGATCGTCCGTTGTTCGGAACCGTCGGACCGTGACACGCGGATCGGATGGCTGAATCGCCGTCGGGCCAAGAAGGAGCACCGTTTGCCAGCCGAGACTCGCCGCGGCGTCCGCGAGCGCCACGCCAACACGCCCCGACGAGCGATTCCCAATGAATCTCACCGCGTCGATCGGCTCGTGCGTGGGACCCGCGGTGATCACGACGCGAATGGTGGCCGTCTTTGTTGTCCGGCGTCGTTTCATTGGCGCCGATGCGGCAGCGTCGCGACGCGGCGTCGTCGCTGCTCGGCGTGCCTCCGGCTGAGCGCTAACGCTGCGGCCCGAGGTGCTCGACGTCTTTCGCTTCTTCTTGATCATCAAGGACTTGCACTCCGATGCTGCCGCCACGATACTCTCGCTCCCGGCAATCGTAAAGCCACCGGGTCGGCGCAGCCTACGCTCTGAGTTCCGCTCGCTCCGCGTTCACCAAGATCGACCTCACTCTGATTCGGCAGACCTCCCTCTATGGCACGATCCCGCAAGAAGCTCGGCGAAATCCTCATTGGTTGGGGCGTCGTCTCGCAGCAGCAACTCGACAACGCCCTGGCCAAAGCCAAGACCAGCGGCAAACGCATCGGCGAGGTGCTCGTCGAGATGAACGCCGCCAGCGAAGACCAGATCGCCAAGGCCCTGGCCAATCAGTTCTCCCTCGAGTATGTCGACCTGACCGCCAACGGTGTCGCCGGTCAGATCAACTCAAAGCTCATCCCCGAAGATCTCATCAAGAAGCATCTCATCCTGCCCCTGAGCAAGGTCGGCAACAAGATGCAGCTCATCACGCACGACCCGTCAGATCTCGAGCTCTTTGACATGCTCCGCTTCCGCCTCGCGGCGGATATCGAGACCAAGCTCGCCACCCGCACCCAGATCAAGAAGTTCATCGACGCCAACCTCGGCGGCAGCGGCGCCAAGGGCGGAGACCCCCGCGCAGCCCTCGTGACCGACTCGATCGATCGCTCGATCGACAAGTCGGTGGACAAGAGCGTCGACAAGTCAATCGACATCGCCAGCGAAGACGCGCCCATCGTCCGTCTCGTGCAGCGAATTCTCGCCGAAGCGGTCAAGATGCGTGCCAGCGATATCCACGTTGAGCCCTTCGGCGATCGCGTCCGCCTCCGCTACCGAATCGACGGCGTCTGTATCGAACGCGACAACCTCCCCAAGCGCATGCAGAACGCGGTCCTCAGCCGCCTCAAGCTGATGGCCGGCATGAATATTGCGGAAAAACGCGCCCCGCAGGACGGCCGCATCAAGATCATCGTCGAGCCCGATCAGATCGACTTCCGCGTCAGCGCCTGCCCCGTCTACCACGGCGAGTCCGTCGTTCTCCGTATTCTCCGGCCCGATTCGGTCAAGATCGGTCTCTCGAACCTCGGATTCGAAGACGACAATCTGATAGTCTTCAACAAGGTGATCCGCCGCCCGAACGGGATTTTTCTCGTCACCGGCCCCACCGGCAGCGGAAAGACCACCACGCTGTACTCAGCTCTTGACGTGCTGAACAAGGCCGATACGAAGATCATCACCGCCGAAGACCCGATCGAGTACAACTTCAAGGGCATCAACCAAGTCCAGATCCGCGAGAAAATCGGCCTGTCGTTCTCGGTGGTGCTCAAGTCGAT
This sequence comes from Phycisphaerales bacterium, assembly GCA_022843565.1. Taxonomy (GTDB): domain Bacteria; phylum Planctomycetota; class Phycisphaerae; order Phycisphaerales; family UBA1924; genus JACVCS01. The sequence continues at coordinate 2,160 of JALHNK010000200.1, read as the reverse complement.
GCTCCGCCAGGCGCCGAACATCATCCTCGTTGGTGAAATTCGAGATCGCGAAGTCGCCGAGATCGCGATCCAGGCGGCCCTCACCGGCCACTTGGTGTTCTCAACGCTCCACACCAACGACGCGCCCAGCGCGATCACGCGATTGATCGACATGGGTGTGAAGCCGTTCCTGGTGGCCAGCGCTATTCAGGCGATCATGGCCCAGCGACTCATCCGCGTCCTCTGCCCCAAGTGCAAGGAAGTGGACCCGGAGCCGGATCCCAAGCACCTGCGCATCATCGGCATGTCCGCCGAGGAAGCCGCGGGCAAGGCCATGCGCCCGGTCGGTTGCGACAACTGCAACAACACCGGGTATCGCGGGCGCAAGGGCATCTACGAGATGATGATCATGAACTCGGAGATCCGCGAACTGGCCTTCAAGCAGGAGCCGGTCGGCAAGATTCGCGTCGCCGCGATCAACAGCGGCATGCGCACTCTCACCGAGGACGGCCGCATCAAGGTTCTCAAAGGCACCACCACCGCCGACGAAATCGCCCGCATGACCCAGGTCGAAGGCGTCGGCTAAGCCGCCACCCTCGACCAGCCCGAGTCCCCCGACCGCTCAGTCCGATTTGGAAATTTGGCAATTTGACCATTTGAGGATCCCCCCATGTCCACTCTGCAAATGGACCGTCTGCTCGACACCGTCGTCAAGGAACGCGCAAGCGACTTGCACTTGACGGTCGGCCGCCCGCCCACGGTTCGACTCAACGGTCGTCTCGTCAATCTGAAGACGAAAGTCATCGATTCGGACGACATGGTCGCCCTCATGAAGTCGATCACGCCCGAAGCCAAGCAGCAAGAGCTGTCAGAAAAGGGCGGCACGGACTTCGGCTTCAGCTACGGCGACAAAGCCCGCTTCCGCGTCTCGGTCTTCAAGCAGCGAAGCGACCTGGCCATCGTCCTTCGCCAGATTCCCAACCGCCTGCTCACGTTCGAGCAGATCGGCCTGCCGGAAATCTGCCGCGAGTTGGTGCGTCGCCCGCGAGGCATGTTCCTGGTGACCGGGCCGACCGGCTCGGGCAAGACTACGTCGCTGGCGACGATGATCGACTACGTGAACACGAATCTCGAGCGGCACATCGTCACGATGGAAGACCCGATCGAGTATTACCACTACCACAAGATGTCGATCGTGAACCAGCGAGAGGTCGGCACAGACGTGCCGACGTTCGCCGAGGCGCTTCGTCGCGTGCTGCGATCCGACCCGGACTGCATCCTGGTCGGCGAAATGCGCGACCTTGAGACGATCGAGTCGGCGATCCGAGCCGCCGAGACCGGCCACTTGGTCTTCGCCACCCTGCACACCACCGGCGCCGCCAAGACGATCGACCGTATCGTCGACGCCTTCCCGGTCAGCCAGCAGAACCAGATCCGAGTCCAGCTCTCGACCTCGCTGCTCGCGATTCTCAGTCAGGCTCTGTTAGGGCGAGTCGATCAGCCCGGCATGGTCGCGGCCTACGAGTTCCTCGTCATCACCCCCGCCATCCAGAACCTGATTCGTGAAGGCAAAACATTCCGAATCGACTCCTTCATCCAGACCGGCAAGAAGTTCGGTATGCAGCTCCTGGACGACCATCTCTGGGACCACTACATGACCGGCAAGATCTCTGCCGAGGAGATGGTCGACAAGAGCAAAAACCCCCAGGATCTCACCGACAAGGTCCACCGCCTCGGCCGCCAAGTCGGCCGCAGCGAGCTGGACATGAAGGAAGAGACCCCCGAGGGCGAGGCGAAGCCGCGTCGCGGGAACGCATGATCGGCGTCGTTCTAGAAGAGTCACAGGGCACTCAAAGGCAGAATTTCATCGCAGCTTTCCACGTGTCGCATCAAAAAGCCTCGTGGTTGCGTTGTATTTGATGGAACACTTCGGGTATGTTTGTGCGATAGACAAGTGGTCGGCGTGCGTTTCGGACGCGATGCCGTGAGTCTGTCGGATGGACACCCGTAGAGAAGCGTGATCAGTGGAACCTTTGGATTCGATTCATACGCGGTGTTGGGCCTTGTGAGTTGGTTGGGTTCACCAAACCCAGCGGCACCACTGCGAGCACCGCTCGCAACCGGCCCGGTCCTCAACGACAGACAGGAGACTCGGACGTGCTGACCCCGGCGGAACTCCAA
>JALHNK010000199.1 GCA_022843565.1 Phycisphaerales bacterium | reverse complement strand
CCTTGCCGATCAGGAACTCGGCGAGGTACGAGCCGTCCTGGCCGGTGATGCCGGTGATCAGCGCTCGCTTGCCGACGCCGTCCTTGGCCTCGAGCTTCTTCTTGATCGAGTCGGTGAACTTCGGCGACTTGGACGACGGGTTGGACTTCGATGAGCTGGACTTTTTGGCCACGGGTGTTCTCGCGGGTGATGGGGTCAAGGTTTCGCGTGCCGTCGGCAAGATCTCAGGTTTGCATCGACGCACGCCCAAATCTTCGCGGCACTCAACAAATGAACCGCCCCGGATCTTGCCCCGGGGCAGGGGAGGAGGTGAGGGTAGACCCGTTCTGTCGGCAAGTTTGTGAGGGTTCTGTAGACATCTCAGCCCCCAAACGCGGACCACGCGATTGCCGCAAGCATCACCGCCAGCACAACCGGCCCGATCGCGTCCACGACGACCTTGCGCAATAACACCGCGCCGCCGGCCTCACGCGCCGCGCCGTCGCCAGATCCAGAGCCTCGCAGGCAGCAAACACACAGCACCAGCCAGATCAACACGAACGGCTCCACATACCGCTGCCACGACAACGCCTGGGCCGACTGTGCACAGGTAAACGCCACCAACCCGGTCGCCAGCACCCAGCGCGATCGAGCATCCACCGCGCGCCACAGCACACCCAACACCACCCCGCCAAGCACCGCGAGCGACCACATCACCACGTTCGTGTGATCCGCCACCACCAGCCGCGGCAGCCTCACCCCCGCCATCACCTGCCCGCCCTCAAACTTCCGCGTGATCTCCCACAACGCCCCCTTGCGCGTCGGCGTGCTCCACGTCGTCGGCGGCACCGCCGCGATCACGCCCGCGACACCGGCGCCGATCGCGGCGACCTTGAGCGTCTCGACGAGGCCGTCGATCTTGCGGAGCAGCCCGGTCGCCCGCTCAAGACTCGCCCGCACGATCCACACGCCGTAGAACGACCCGAAGGTGCCGACGAGCGCCAGAATGAGGACCGGCGTCGCCGGTGAGATCCCGGTGACGGCTGTGGCATCGGCGGTGCCGCTGGCCGCCGCGGGGTTCGTCGACGCCCTGAACAGTGGCGGCGCGATCCCTCCCCAGAGCCACACGAAGTACCCGAGCACCACAAACGCCGGCAGCGTCGCCGCGATGCTCATGATCACTGCTCGCGATGGAATCGCCCGAAGCAGATCGCCGAATGTGATCTCATCGGTAGTCGTCGCGGTCTCGCCAGCAGAATCGCCATCGCGACGCGTGGCACGAAGCGAGCCCGCGGCGCTCACCAACGCCCCAACCCAGATCGGAGCCGCGGCCCAGATGTGAATCTGCCGCGTGAGAACCAGCAGCACCAGGACAATCGCACACGGCACAAGGGCCCGCGCGCCAACAGCCGCTCGGGTCACTCCAAGCGCCAGCAACATCGTGATCAGCACCAACAACCACGCCGCGTTGTCCGGCAGCAAATACATCGCCGACTGGATCACATAGCTCGAGGCCAGCAGCGGGAGCACAAGCGCCCCGCTAACCAACCCATGGCGAATGATGCTCCCCCGCGAAAGACCGTCCGCGACGCGCGAGTGTCGCCCGAGCGCCGCACCGAACAGCGCGAGCACGAGCCACACAGAGAAGACCGCACCGAACAACCTCAGGGTGCTCTCGGCCGGATCCAGCAATCGCACAAACACCGAGAGCACCAGGTGATATCCCGGCGTCGTCGCAGAGAGATAGTTCGACAAGTCCGGCGACGGCAGCTCACTGGCAAACTGCCGGATCACCCGAAGATGAAACAGGTCCTGATCAAACTTCGCTCGCGTGATGTTCCAGCTCGCGTGTTGCTCGCTCAGCGTGATCAACGTGCGGTAGAACAGCATCAGCGGCACGATCAACAGGCCGAACCACAACCCATTCATCTCCGCCAGCGGCATCCGCCAGCGCGCGCCGCTGCCGCGCCCGGTGTCCGCTCGTTCATCCGCTGCGCCCTCAGACTTCTGCCTCGGTGTCGTCATGCGTTCGGTCGCCTCAACACCAGCAACTCGTGCCCGTACCACCATCGCGAAATCGACGACTGACGCTCCACCACCAGCCCCGCAGCCACCGCCCACGCCTCGACATCCTCAATCCGAGCGTAGTTGATCCACTGGCGCGCCAGCACCAGGTCATGCAACCGATTCATCCAAGCCCGCCACACCGGCCGACGGCACATGTCCTTGTAGACCAGCACGCCCCCCGCACTCACCCGCTCGCACGCAAGCTCGATCACCTTTCGCTGCGCAACCACCGGCACATGGTGCAGCACATCAATGATCGACACCACATCAAACAAATCCCCCGGCCAAGGCGCCCGCACATCCAAATGCACGAACCGCAGCGACGCCTCCGTACGTACATCCTCCGTCGCGATCGATCCCGCTCGGATCGCGCCGCTGGCCAGCGCGATCGCACCGGCGCTCGAATCAAACCCGAGCCCCGAACCCAGCCGCCCCGTAGCGGTCAAGAGGTGCAACCACAGCCCCCCGCCGCAACCGACATCGAGCACGCTCGCGCCGGCCGGAACATGCGGGATCAACGCCTCGAACGGACATATGAAGGGACGGAACCGCTGCAACTGCCTGAACAGAAACGGCCCGGTGGTAAAGATCGACGCCGCCAGCCGCGATAGCTCACTCGGCGTGAGCGGGCGATCACCGCCGTCCGGCTTGGCCGGATCCGGTGCTGGGCTCGGTCTGATAACGCTCTCCGACGCGGGTGGTGACATCTGCTAGGCTCTTGATCGGCTGGATCGCTCGCGATCCTTGGGCAATGGTTGCCCGCGAACCCGATGTAGTTGGTCCGAGTCTCTTCGAGTTCCTCCGCATCCCGCAACCTGATCGCCCCAAAGAGCCGCTCGCAACACGTTCCGCATCGCCAGCCGCGCGTCTTCGCATGTCACAAAGCCCCTCGATCTCGCCCACCGCCGACCTCACCGCACGCCCCGCCCCGCGCGGCGTCGCCGCCTGGCTCAAACTCCTCCGCCTCCATCAGTGGACCAAGGGTGCCTTCGTCGTCGTCGGCCCTCTCTACGGCCAAGCCCTGGACTCCTGGCACTCGGCCCTCGCTGTCGCCGGCGCATTCCTCGCCTTCGGCCTCGCCTCCAGCGGTTGCTACGTCATCAACGACCTCCGCGATCGCGAGGTCGATCGCACCCACCCACGCAAACGCCGTCGCCCGCTCGCCGCCGGCACGATCGAAGTCCGACACGCCCTCGCCGCCGCGGCCGTCTGCCTCCTTCTCTCGCTCGCGTTGCCCTGGCTCGCGATGTTCGCTGGCGCCGCGCCGCCCGTGCTCACGCACTCGCCCACCCTCGCCGCGCTGCTCACCACCCTCACCGTCTTGGCCTACATCATCAACACCATCGCCTATTCGCTCTGGTTCAAGAACGTCGCGATCGTTGACGTCATGAGCCTGTCGATGGGCTTCGTCTTGCGCGTGCTGGCCGGTTGCGCCGTCGTCATGGTCGAGCCATCGGCATGGCTGCTCAACGTCACGCTCTTCCTGGCCATGTTCCTGGCCTTCGGCAAACGCCTCGGCGAGCGCCGCACCATGGGCGAAGAAAACGCCGCCAGCGCCCGCAGCGTCCAGGCCCAGTACACCGAAGACCTCCTGCGCATGGTCGTCGTCGTCACCGCCGTCGCGTGTCTGGTCACCTACTCCGTCTACGTCACCAGCGCCCCCGCACGCCGCACCTACGGCATGAATCTCCTCTGGATCACCATGCTCCCGGCCACCTTCGCACTCCTCCGCGCCATCCTCCTGCTCGAACGCGGGCGCTACGACGACCCCACCGAACTGGCCATCAGCGACCGCCCCTTCCAACTCGCCGCCCTCCTCTTCGCCCTCATCACCGTCGCCATCATGGCCATCGGCCGCGTGGCGGTGGTGAGTTAGGCGTCACGCATCGGGCGCTGGGCAACGCCCCACTCTCCCCCGCGCAAGCGGGGGAGATGGCGAGTCTGCGAGCCAGAGGGGGCACGAAGACCCACGCCCACCACCGCGACCACGAAACACCCAAGGCCCCACCTCATTCTGCTGACAACTGACCACTGAAAACTGACCACGGACCACAGGTGGCAGCCATCAAACCCACGCCAAATGCCGCAGAATCGCCCGCATCGGCGGCGCGACGCGCTCGCTGGCACCCGTCACCCAAGTCTCTGCGTCCGCCTTCGCGAGCCACGCCGTCTGCGTCACCTCCCAGTCCCGCGCACCGGCATCACCCGGCGGGCGCGCCGCGTCAATCACCCCCGGCCACGCGACCACAAAGCACACATCAAACGACTGCGCCGCCCGATCCTCCAGCCCGAACGCGGCACTCTGGCCGCTCAGCGCGCCCCCGCCACGAAGCCCAATCGCCCCAGCGTCCAGCCCCATCTCATCGCGAATCTCGCTGACCAGTTGCTCGACCAATGCTGCGGGGGTCAGTGCGATCGCGTCGTCCGCAACATCAAGCCCGCCGCCGGGCCCGATCTCCCAGCAGCCCGGGTACACCCGCGTGTGCGCGTGCCGCCTCTGGATGAACACGTGCGGCTCGCCCCGCGCATCGCTGCCAATGAGCACACCCTTGACACCCAGCATCGTCGGCGCCGCGATCCCGGGCGTGTCGATCACAAGCCTCGCGTATCGCTCGCGCCGCAGCCGCAGCGTCACGCCCGGCACCGGGCGGCCGGGCTCAATGCCCACCAGCGCCGCGATCCCGCCCTCGTGCAGCCTCGCGTTCGCGGCACACGCCGCCGCCCACACCACCGCCTCATCCGCCC
>JALHNK010000198.1 GCA_022843565.1 Phycisphaerales bacterium | reverse complement strand
ACCGGTGGCGCAGCAGGCGGCTCCCGCGCCGCAGCAGGCGGTGCCGGTGGCTCCAGCGCGAGCGGGCAACGGCTGGTGAGCGGCGGCAGTTTGATGGCGGCCGGGGCGGCTGAGCGATCGCACCATGAAGTTTCAACGCGCAACTGAACATCACGAGATCGAGTTTGACCTCACGGCGATGATCGACGTGGTCTTTCTGCTGATCATCTTCTTCACGTTCTCAACGGTGTTCACCAAGACGATGGCGGCGGCGGTGGACCTCCCGAACGAGCGCGGCGAGGCGAGCGTTGGGCACGCCCCGGCGACATCGATCATGGTGGACATCGCCAAGGACGGGACGATGACGATCCCCGGTCAGGGGCGGGCGACGAGTGAACGCGTGGTGAGCGAGGTCCGCGCGATCATGGCGCGCGCGACGCAGGCTGGCAAGGTTGCGGACCTTGAGATCACGGTGCGGGCGGATCGCGCGACGCCGGCGATCCACGTCAATCGCCTCGCGGCTGATCTCGCGAGCGCCGGCATTCGCACTTGGAAGCTGGCGACCAGCGGTGAGGGGCCGTCGGCTCCGAGCGCTGATGCGGCGGGAGCGGGCGGCGTCGGCGGTGCGGGGGGTGTGGGGGGTGCGCCGTGAAGTTCAAACGCAAGAGCGAGGGCGAGGACGCGATGCCCTGCCGCTGGTGGCGCTGATCGATGTCGTGCTGTTTCTGTTGCTCTACTTTCTGATCGCCGGCACGCTGGCGTCGCCCGAGAGCCAGCTCTCGACGGCGATCACCGCGGATCGCAAGGGCGGCGGGCAGGGCTCGGCGCTGACGGCGCAGGTGCTGCGGGTGGAGCGTGGCGCGGGGTCGGAGGAGGCCGGGGCGCGGTTCGTGATCGGCTCTCGCGTGACGGGAGATCGCAACTCGCTGCGCGAGGTGCTGAAGGGATTGCCGAAGGAGGCGGGGATCGTGATCCGTGTGGCGGACGATGTGACGATCGGTGCCGCGGCGACGGCGCTGCAGGTGGCCAGGGATGTGGGCTTTTCGAAGGTGAGCTATGTGGCGGGCAAGTGAAACGCGCGCGGTGCGCGAGATCACGATGATGGTGGGCGTGCTGGCGGCTTGCGCCGGCGTGATGGCGGGGCCGCGCGTGCCGGAGAAGTCGCCGACGGTGGAGGCGGCGGACCAGCTCGAGCAGTATTTGCAGAGTCAGGGGCTGGAGTCGTTGCTTGCCGAGCAGCTCGCCCAGCGATTGGCGACGGCGAGCAAGGACGATCGGCCCGCGATGATCACGCGGCTCGGCAAGCTGTACGTGCAGCTTCTGGGGCGGGCCAAGGGCGCTGAGGAGCGGGCGTATTGGCTGGAGCGGTCCAACGACCTGGTGCGTCAGGCCCCGGAGTCATTGACATTTGAGCTGAAGATCAACCTGCTTCGCGCGCAGTACGCCCAGAGCGAAGAGATGGGCGAGCGCTGGCGGCTGGCGCTGCTGGATGAGGAGCAGCGGGCCGAAGTCGAGCGAAGCATGCGGGCGCACCGCGTAGAGCTTGAGCGGCTGGCGCTGGAGATCCAGCGACGCATAGAGCTCATCGAGAAGTCGGACAACCTCGGGCGCGACGGCGGCAGCGTGCAGGAAGAGCTGCAGGACAACCGGCGGCTGCGCGCGGTGGCCTTGTACTACGCCGGATGGTCCGGGTGCTACGAGGCGACGCTCTCCGGCCAGACAAGCCCCGCGACCGAGGGGTTGCGGTCGTTCGCGTGGATCACCGGTCGAGCGTCGGGCCGGCCGGAAGTGCCCTCGCTTGAGTCGGTGAGCAAGGGCGCGTTCAAGCGTGAGGAGATGGCGCGCGCCGGCCTAGGCGTGGCGCTGTGTCACAGTGTGATCGGAAATCACGCCGAGGCGATCCGTTGGCTGGACGCGATCGATATCGAGGCGGAGCTGCCGGCGGGCGTGAGAGACTCGCTGCTGGCGCGACGGATCACGATCCTGAGCGCCGCCCGGCGGTGGGAGGATCTGCTGGGTGCCGTTGAGCGAGCGAGAAAGACCGAGGGCGGCGCGACCGGCGAGAGCAACCCGCTGCCGGCGCTCGCGGCCCGGCTGCTCGCGGTGGTCGCGCTTCAGAGCGGGCCACAGGCCAGCAAGAGTGGCGGGAACGACGAGCGTGTTGAGCGGCTGGCGAAGATCGGCATGGGCGATCTGGTGGCGAGGCAAGAGATCGCGCAGGTCATCGATCTGGCCCAGCGATTCGGCACGGCGCCGCTGGGCGACTCGGGCTTCATCGTGAACTACGTCCGCGGCGTGCGGCTGTACGAGGACGCGCTGGCGAGCCACAAGGCGACCGGCAAGGACCCGGAGCAACCGACGGACGACGCGGGCGTTGCCAACGCGTATCGGCAGGCGGCGGGCATGCTCGATCTGAGCGTGCGCGAGAGCGATGCCGCAAAGTTCCCGAGTGCCGCGGCGCGCGCCGTGACGCTCGCGGCGCGGGCGCTGTACCACGCCGGGGAGTTCGGGCAGGCGGCGGATCGGTTCATCGCGGCGGGGAAACTGAGCGAATCGGCCCGCGATGGCGCCGGCGCTGAGGAATCGATGTGGCTGGCGATCGTGGCGCTGGATGTCGGAGCGCGGACGCTGAGCGGCGACGCGGCGCTGTGGGGCACGCGGGCCGACGAGTTGACGGCGCTGTTCCTGCGGACGTATCCGCGCAGCGGGCGGGCGCCGGGGCTGCTGTTGCGACGGGCGGATGCAGGGGGGATCAAGGACGAGGAGGCGATCACGGTGCTGATGGGCGTGCCGCGCGACGATGCGGTGTATCCCGCGGCGCGCCGGCAGATCGCGCGGCTTCTGTATCGCGTGTATCGCGCGTCGGGCCCGGGCACGCGATCGTTCGCGGCGTCGCGGTTCGTCGGCGTGGGTGAGGAAGTGCTGGCGATGGATCAGACGATCGCGGTCGGGCCTGACAAGGCCGCCGCGAAAGAGGCGGCGCAGCGCCTGAGCGTGACAGCGCGTCAGTTGCTTGATGCGCTCTTGAGCGCGTCGCCGCCGGATGCGGCGCGGGCCGAGGGCGTTTTGAACGCGCTGCGTGGCGTGCTGCAGTTCCAGGGCGAGGTGGCGACCGGCTACGAGGACGAACTGGCGTTCCGGCGGATGCAGATCGCGCTGGCTGGTAGCGATATGGCCCAGGCGGAGGTGCTCGCGGACAAGCTGCAACGCTGGCAGGACACGCCGCCGGAGCAGGGCGGCTCGGGCCGGGCGAGCCGCTTCGCAAACGCCGCGCAGCGAGCGATGTACATCCGCGCGATCGAGACGATGCGAGCGTTGCCGAAGCTGCCGCCGGATGCGAAGCCCGACGAGCGGCGCGTTCGCGCGGCGCGGGATGTCGTGCGATTCGGGCAGCGCGTGATCGATCAGATTGGCATCACGCAGGGAGCACCCGAGAGCGCGACGCTGTCGCTCTGGGGGGCAGTGGCGTCCGCGGCGATGGAGGTGTATCGCGGCTCGGGCGATGTTGCGCTGGTAAGGCGTGCGATCGAGCTTGATCGTCTGGTGCTGGCCAGCGCGCCGGCCAGCGCCGACTCGCTCCGCCGGGTCGCGGAGGCCTCAGAGGTCGTTGATGACGCCGCCGGTGCGCTGGAGGCGTGGCGGACGCTGGCGGGCGCGTATGAGCCGGGGACGCTCGCGTTCTTTGAAGCGAAGTACAACACAATCCGCCTGACGGCAAAGGTCGATCGCACGGAGGCGGCGCGCGTGATGATCCAGCACGCCGTGCTCTACCCGGAGTTCGGCCCGCCGCCATGGAACGCCAAGACGCGCGAGCTGTACGAGTCACTTCGCGCGGAGATCGAGCGCGTCGCGGCGGCGGGTGGCAAGACCGCCGGAGATCGCGGGGGTGAGCCGTGAGCAACGCCGGCGACTTTGATCGCCAGGTCATCGCGATGTTCGACGGCCCGGAAGTGGCCGGCGCGTGGTCGCCCGAGGCCCCCGGCGTGCTGCTGGGGCTGCGTCCGGGCGCTCAGTTGAGTTCGGAGGTGGTGCTCGGTGCGCTGCGCGGGCGGATGGCGGAGCTGGCGGCGCATCCGATGGCGATGACGCCGCAGGGCGAGCACATGAAGCGGCTGATCCAGGGCGCCGCGTCGAAGGTGATGCTCGGGAACACGGTGGTCCCGCCGCGATTGCCTTCGATCGCGGGGCGAGACTTGCCGCGTGGCGAGAGCGCGTCAGCCGCAACGCCGAGCGCGACAGCGCCGGTCAGCCAGACGATGAGGCCGATTGGCGTGCCGGCAACGCCGTCGCGAGTGATCAGCACGCCGCCGGCCATGCCGCCCGCAGGTCCGGCCGTCATGCCGGTAGCCAGAACGCAGGCCCCGCAACGCGCCGAGGTCGCGGGCGCTCCGGCGGCGTCTGTCGCGGCAGCGCCAGATCCGCTGGTGATGCACGCGCGGCGCGCACTGGCGCAGCACGGCGGCCCAACGCCGGCGGCGGTCGCAGAAATCACGATGCAGCTCGTCGCGGCAGGGCGACCGGCGTCGGGCGTGAATCAGTTGATCGCCACGGCAATGAACGCGGCGCCGATCGGGGTGCGGGGCCAGGGCACGCCGCCGGTCAGTGCGGTGGGGCTCGATGGCCGACCGATTGACGAGAGTGCTGACTCGTCAGCGCGGGGCGGAACTGGGCGAGCGAGAGAAGCTGAGGCGGATCCGACGGCGCGGCTGCTCGGGATGGGGCTGCTGATCGGCGGAGCGGCGCTTGTCGTGGTTGTCGGCGCGGTGTTGCTACTGACGCTGCCGCTGGGCGGCGGAGCGGCATCACCGCCGGGCGCGGCGGCTGCCGCGGTCGGAACAGGGCAAGCGGGCGCGGCGACGACGCCGGCGGCGAGCGGATCAACGGG
>JALHNK010000197.1 GCA_022843565.1 Phycisphaerales bacterium | reverse complement strand
GCGGGGCCGGTGGCGCTGGTGGGGCTGGTGGTGGCGATGGCAGCAGCGGTGCCGGCGGAGGCAGCAGCAGCACCGACGACAGCCCCGCCGATTCTGGCGACGGCGGAGTCTGCGGACCTGATGATCCGAGCGAGCCCGCAGGGCCGCCGATGAGCGGCGGCAGTTCGAGCATGTAGACGGCGCGACCCGAGCCCCGTTGGCCGCGCACGCCGGAACTCGCCAGCAGCTCACGTCCTCACCCGATCCGCAGCAGCAGATGCCGCGCCACCCGCCCGTGCCGCACGACACACACGCCGTAGTTCGCGCAAGCGCCGGGTGCGATGTGGTCGCGTGAGTTGTAGATCCAGAGTTCGTCGGCGGGCGACATCGAGCCGCGGAGTTTCAGCCACGCGTCATGACTCGCGCCGAACGGTCGCTGGCCATGCTCCGGCCCGCCGGCGTGGATGCGCTCGGCCTCGTCAATCGAGACTCGACGGTACAGCCAGGTTGCAGGGAGTTCATTCGCCATCAGGTGCTGAGTTTGACATGATAGATATCGCCGCCGGTAACTCTCGCGCCGAGGCGTGCGCTCGGTCTTTCGGCCGAGCCAACGCAAGGTGCTCTGCCGGGCGTGAACTTCACGAGGGATTCGATTCAGGCTAACATCAGCGCCAAAGGCGACTCGCGTCATCGCATCTTCGAAGAGGAGCATTGCCCATGTTCTCAGTCTTCTTTCTCGCCGGTGCGTTGGTGATGGTTGTGATCGTGGTCCTGGGGCTGATCCTGCTCGTTCGGTTGCTCTCGGGCGACGGGAAGCGCTGACGCCCGACGCAGTTCGGCGAATCACCACGATCCGCCGAACTCGCGGCACGAGGCGCCGGATGCCGCGCCTCCCGCCCGTGAAGCGGTCCAGTGTCCGACGTCGCGAGCCTTCGCTACGCTCGCCCCTTGGGCATCGATTTCACCAAACTCGCCCCGCGGCTCGAAGGCGTGATGCTTGAGGATCTCCCCGCGCTCCGCGCCGCCCTCGGCAACCTCAGCCAAAGCTCGCCCGCGTCCGTGGTCGACGCGTTCATCCAGCGCCTCGAGCGCTCCGAGAAGCGCGTCGCCGCGCGACGCTCGCTGGCGCCCACGCCGCGCTTTGATCAAGACCTGCCGGTCATCGCGCGTCGTCGCGAGATCGCCGATGCGATCCGCGATCATCAGGTTGTCATCCTCTGCGGCGAGACCGGCAGCGGCAAGACCACCCAGCTCCCGCAGATCTGCCTCTCGCTCGGACGCGGCGTGCGCGGGCTCATCGGCCACACCCAGCCCCGTCGCCTCGCCGCCCGCGCCGTGGCCACGCGCATCGCCGCCGAGCTCTCGACCCCGCTCGGCCGTCAGGTCGGCTTCAAAGTCCGCTTCGGCGATCAGACCTCCGGCGAGACCATGATCAAGCTCATGACCGACGGCATCCTGCTCGCCGAGGCCACCGGCGGCGCGGGAAGCGCTGACGGCACCGGGGGTGGGCGCGATCAAGACCTGCTGCGCTACGACACCATCATCATCGACGAGGCCCACGAGCGCTCGCTCAACATCGATTTCTTGCTTGGTTACCTGAAGCGATTGCTGCCGCGAAGGCCGGATCTGAAAGTCATCGTCACCAGCGCAACGATCGATCCGGCGCGCTTCAGCGACCACTTCGGCGGGCCGACGGTCGCGCCGGTGCTCATGGTCAGCGGGCGCACGTTCCCCGTCGAGATGCGCTACAGCCCCGTCAGCGATCGCGACGAGATCACCGGCGAGGTCGACAACCAAGCGATCGTCGACGCGGCCCACGAGCTGTGCTCGCCGCGCTTGGTCGAGGGTGACATCCTCGTGTTCCTTCCCGGCGAGCGAGAGATCCGCGACGCCGAGGCGGCCCTGCGCCGCGACGGGCCAAGCGGCGCCGAGGTCCTCCCTCTCTACTCGCGCCTCACCGAGCAGGAGCAGGACCGCGTCTTCAAGCCCAGCGCGCCGGGCCGTCGCAAGATCGTGCTGGCGACCAACGTCGCCGAGACCTCGCTGACCGTGCCGGGCATTCGATACGTGATCGATGCGGGCCTCGTGCGATTGGCGCGATACGACCCACGCAAGAAGGTCCAGCGATTGCCCATCGAGATGGTCTCGCAAGCCTCCGCCAATCAGCGTTCCGGGCGCTGCGGGCGCGTCGCGGCGGGCGTCTGCATCCGTCTCTACAGCGAAGCCGCGTTCAACGCCCAGCCGGTCTTCACCGATCCCGAGATCCGCCGCACCGATCTCAGCGCCGTGATCCTGCGTGCAAAGGCGATGAACCTCGGCCCGGTCAGCGAGTTCCCGTTTCTGGACATGCCCAGCGCAACTGCGATTCGCGATGGCTGCGAAACACTCTTTGAGCTTGGCGCGCTGGAGACGAAGTACCCCGATGGCGAGATCACGCCGGTCGGGCGATCACTCGCCCAGCTCCCGGTTGACCCGCGCGTCGGGCGCATGCTCATCGGCGGGCGAGACTTTCGTTGCATGCCCGAGATGCTCGTGCTCGCCGGCGCTCTGGAGACGCAAGACCCGCTGCAGCGCCCCGCCGGTCGAGAGAGTGCCGCGGACATCGCCCACTCAGCGTTCAAGAGCGAGAAGAGCGACTTCGTCACGCTGCTGAATCTCTGGCGCATGTTCGACATGGAGGTGCGGCGCGGGCGCGAGTCGTCGGCGCAGGCCTGGTGCCGCGAGCAGTTTGTTTCGGGAGCGCGCATGCGCGAGTGGATCGAGACCGCCGAGCAGCTCCGCGACGCCGCGATCGATGCGGGTCTGGCCGATGAGCGTTCTGCCGATTTCCGCGCCGTGGGTGAGGCCGACGACGCGAGCGTTCACAAGGCGCTGCTCACCGGCCTGATCACGAGTGTGTGCTGCCGCGATGACGCCGGCGGCGGCTACGAGTACAACGGCATCCGCGGCAATAGGTGCTCGATCTTCCCCGGCTCGTGCCTGTTCAAGAAGCGCCCGAAGTGGTTCGTCGCCTCCGAGATCGTGCAGACCACCAAGCTCTACGCGCGAACGCTCGGCCCGATCGAGCCGGCGTGGCTCGAAGACGCTGCGCCGCACATGCTCACGCGCGAGGTCGAGGGCCCGCACCTGGATGAAGTCACCGGTGAGCCCTCATGCTTCGAGCGATTGACGCTCACGGGTTTGACGGTTGTGCCGCGCCGCAAGGCGAGCCTGAGCAGCGCCGACCCTGTGCTCGCGCGCCGAGTGCTGATCGATCGGCTGCTGATCGGCAACGAGTATCCCAGCGCCGCAACGTTTACTCATCACAACGCCAAGGTGCTGGCGATGGCGATCGAGTGCGGCGCGAAGCTCCGGCTGACGGAGCCGCCGATCGACCACGCCCGTCTGCGCGAGCACTTTGACAAGCTCATCTCCGCGAGCGTTGTGTCGCGATCGCGGCTCGACGTGTGGCGTCACGAGGCCGAGCGCCGCGAGCCGCGCGTGCTGTTTCTGTCTCAAGAGATCGTGCTGAAGCCCGAGGCGCTCGAAGCGCTCGACGAGAAGCGCTTTCCAAGTTCACTCACGATCACCCGCGCGAGCGGCGAGGCCGCCTCGTGCCCCATCAGCTATCGCATGGCCAGCGGCAAAGACACCGACGGCGCAACCGTTCGCGTCCTGCTCACGGATCTGCCCCGCATCGACGCCGATCGCACGCCCTGGGGCGTGCCCGGCTGGCTGAGCGAGAAGGTCGCGAGCCTGATCAAGCAGTTGCCCAAAGCCGAGCGGGCGAAAGTCGAGGCCGTCGCGCTCTCGACCGCCAAGACGACCGACACCAAGCTCGCCCTCGCGGCCATCAGCGAGCAGATCGCCGGCCTCATGGAGTTCGGCACCGGCCCGCTCGCCGCGGCTCTCAGCGAGACCCTCGACATCGCCTTCGGCATCACAATCGCGCCCGCGGCGTGGCCGCTGGACGCCGCCCCGGACTTTCTGACTCTCCGCGTCGAAGCCATCGAGCCACCGAAGCCCGGCGCGCCAAGCGCCGAGCCGACGGTCTGCGGCGCCGGGCGCGATGTGACCGAGCTGCGCACGAGACTCGGCCCGCGCATCGAGCGTGCCCTCGCGGCCCAAGCCCGCGACCGCTTCGCCCGCGTCGCGATCACATCCTGGGATTTCGGCCCGCTTGCGCCATCGATCGAACAGGAAGACGGCACCACCGCCTTCACCGCGATCATCGACAATCGCAGCAGCGTCGCGCTCTCGCTCATGGAGGAGCAGCGCTACGCCGAGGGTTGCACGCGCGCCGGCGTGCGCCGCCTCTTCGTCCTGGCGGCCAAGGACGAACTCGAACAACGCTCGCTGGCCTTGCCAAACCTCAGCGACCTGGAACGCTGGTACACCGCCAGCCCGCCGCTGGGCAGCGCGAAGGACCTGCACGACGCGCTGTGCTGCATCACCTGCGAGCGGGTGTTCATGTTCGGCCAGCCGCCGATCCGCGATCGCGACGCGTTCGACGAACGCTTGCAACAGCAGTGGGGGAGGCTCGGCCAGACGCTCATCGACACCTCGTCGTTCGTCGGCAAAGTTCTCGAGCCGCGCTTCCTCGTCGCCAAGCGCCTCTCCACCGGCACCAACCGCCTCTGGGCCGCGAGCATCGCCGACATCCGCGAGCACGCGGCGTACCTCATGCCGCCCGGCTTCCTCCACCTCACACCCTGGGACCGCCTCCAACGCTACCCGCTCTACGCCCAAGCCATGCGTCAGCGACTGCTCAACCTCCGCGAAGACGGCAGCGGCGCCGAGACGCAGCTCCTGGCGACGATCAACCCCTGGCACAAGCGCCTCACGGCGTGGGTCTCACGCGCCATGACCGCCGAACGCCAGCGAGCCCAGGCGGCGGGCGGCCCGGGCGGTGGGGGGGCGGGGGTGGGGGGTGCGGGGGGGAAGGCGC
>JALHNK010000196.1 GCA_022843565.1 Phycisphaerales bacterium | reverse complement strand
GGCGACCACCGCGACCACGGCCCACCAGTTGGCAAAGCCCGCCATGAACGACGGCGCGATGAGCAGGACCAGTGCGATGACCGCGACGACACCGGGCAGGATCACACCCGGGTGCGTCATCTCGATGAACATCGCCAGCAAGAAGACGATGACCAGCACGCCCTTGACATAGATGTTGTCCAGGAACGCGCCGATCTTCTCGGCCCAGTTCATCTCCAGGCGGACGATGGTCTTGGCGCCGGTAAACGCGCGGAGCTCTTCGTCGGTGTTGATGGTGCCGTTGGCGGTCGGACCGGTCTTTGCGAAGCCGTAGCGGAAGAGCTGATCGGACTTCATGGTGAGGATGCCGCGCCCGTCGGTGACATACTCGACGACTTTCCACTTGCCCTGATCCGCGGCCGAGAGCGTCGGCCGGGTGGAGCGGCCCTGCATCCGACGATCGGTCGAGGCCTGGGCCTCGGGGTTCATGGCGGTTCCCGCCGGGACAAAGGGCGATGCGTCCGGATCGCGCGGCAACTCGCCCGAGGGGAGCTTGAAGCGGGCGGGCTTCTCTGGGTTGCCCTCCGTGCCGGCGGGGGGACCATCGCGGGGCGCCCGCTCTTGAGGAACGCCCACGGGAAGTGGCGCACCGCCCGTCAGCGTCGCGGTCGCGACGTCGGGCTCGCGCCCGAAGACGACCTTGTATTCGGCGCGATCGATGAACAAGAACTTACCCGGTGTGTCGACGGACTCGATCATCCAGAGCTCGACGCCGAGCGAGACGATGCCCTGCACGAGCTTCTCGTCATATCCGTTCAATCGCGCGGAGTTGACAACCTCGGCCATGAGCGGCGCGGTCACCTTCTGCCGCTCGCCCTCGGGCATCATGCTGATGCCGGCAAGGCTTGCCGCGATGACCAGCGAGTCGCCCATCGTCGCGCCGTCGGAAATGATCATCTCGCGGCAGGCCAGGGCGATGATCGCCCCGCCGGAATACGCCTCGGGCCGAACCCAAGCGACGGTGTTCTTGATCTTGGAGCGTTTGATGGCGTTGCAGATCCCCCGCACCGCACCCAGTTCGCCGCCAGGAGTGTTGAGTTCGACAATGACGCCGTTGGCACCGGCCTCTTCCGCTTCGCGGAGGCGGCGTTCGAAGCTGGCCTGGAGATGCGAGTCGATGGCATCGTCGATCGTGATGACCACGAGTTTCTCGGCGTATCGGGCGGCGGGGATGCCGGCGCTGGGGACGGATGTCGAGGGCGCCGCGCCGGCGTTCTCATTGGCGATGACGATGTTGCCCGCCAGCAGCAAGCACACGCTCAGCGCGAGCACGACGCGATTCAGCGCCCGAGCCAGCGGCGAGCGAAGGCGATTCGGAGCATTCGACAGCATGGTGTTGCCTCCGGCGAGATGGTAGTGCGGGCTCGCGACTGGTAGGGCGGGCGATTGGGCGTGCGGGGGGGCGAGGCCGGTTTCCGCATCCTGCTCCGCGCCTAAACTCCGCCTCATGTCACACGCCGCCCGCCAGACCAGCACGACGACGACCACGACGCGAACTCAACACTGAGCCCCCGCCGCGGCCGCGATCTGACCGATCCCTCACAGCCCGGCACCCATCGCCGGGCTGTTCTGTTTCCGCCCCGTGTCCCCCGCCCGCCCGTCGCCTCACGCCTCCCTGCCTTCCTGCCTCTCATTTGGCAATTTGGAAATTTGGCCATTTGGAAATTTGCCCATGCCCACCATCACTCTTCCCGACGGCAAGACCCTCCCCTTTGACGCGCCGCCGACCGGCCTTGATGTCGCGATGAAGATCGGGCCGCGCCTGGCCAAGGACGCGCTGGCGGTCAAGGTTGATGGCGAGATGCGCGATCTCGCGGCCGTCATCGATCGCGACGCCAAGGTGGACATCATCACCTACAAGAAGCGCGACGGCTCGGTCAACGACGACGCGCTGTTGCTCCTCCGCCACTCCGCGGCTCACATCATGGCCGAGGCCATCCAGCGCGTCGTCCCCAATGCGCAGCTCGTCTACGGCCCGCCGCTGGCGACGGGGTTCTACTACGACATCAAGTTCCCCGACGACCGCCCGCTCAGCACCACCGACTTCGCGAACATTGAAGCGGAGATGAAGCGCATCGTTGCGGAAGACCGGAAGTTCACTCGCTATGAGTGCTCGCCCAGCGACGGCCTCAACAAGCTCTCCGCCGAAGGCAGCAAGTACAAAATCGACAACGCCCAGCGGGCCATCGCGGCATCTTCCCCCTCGGCCCCCGGCCCTCAAACCTCAACCCTGTCGTTCTACGCCACCGGCGCCCCCGGCCAAGCGTGGGAGGATCTCTGCCGCGGCCCTCACGTCCCCTCCACCGGACGCGTCGGCGCCATCAAAGTCATGTCGCTCGCCTCCAGCTTCTGGCACGGCGACGAGAACTCCGACCGCCTCACCCGCGTCTACGGCACCGCCTTCGCCACCCAGGCCGAGCTCGACGAGTTCCTGAAGCAGAAAGAAGAAGCCAGCGCCCGCGACCACCGCGTCATCGGCGCCAAGCTCCGCCTCTTCCACATCGATGAAACCGTCGGCCAGGGCCTCATCCTCTGGACTCCCGCGGGCTCCATCATCCGCAAGGAGCTCCAGAACTTCATCGGCGATGAGCTCCGCAAGCAGGGGTACACCGAGGTGTTTACGCCGCACATCGGGCGGCTTGAGCTCTACAAGACCAGCGGCCATTTCCCCTACTACAAAGACTCGCAGTTCGCGCCGATCATCGAGCGCGACGCCATCGAACAACTCAGCGCGCAAGGCTGCTCCTGCGCCGAGATGTTCAACCGCGTCGAGGGCGTCAGCGCCAAGCTCGCGCAGGGCATCAACGAGCGCACCGGCAAAGAGACCATCACCAAAGACCGCGTGCGCCCCGATAGCGAGCTCATCGCCGGCTTCATGCTCAAGCCCATGAACTGCCCGCATCATGCCAAGATCTTCGACTCCGCCCCCCACTCTTATCGCGACATGCCCGTGCGCCTGGCGGAGTTCGGCACCGTCTACCGCTGGGAGCAATCCGGCGAGCTCAACGGCATGACCCGCGTGCGCGGCTTTACTCAGGACGACGCCCACCTCTTCTGCACCGAAGACCAGATCCCCGCCGAGATCCAGGGCTGCCTGAGCCTCGTCAAGGTTATTTTCAACGTGCTGGGCATGAAGGACTATCGCGTGCGCGTGGGCCTGCGCGACCCCAGCGCCGACAAGTACACCGGCACGAAGGAGAACTGGGACAAGGCGGAGGCGGCGTGCCGCGATGCCGCGAAGTCACTCGGCGTGCCGTTCAGTGAGGAGCCCGGCGAGGCGGCGTTCTACGGGCCGAAGATCGACTTCGTGGTGAAGGACGTGATCGGCCGCGAGTGGCAGCTCGGCACGGTGCAGGTCGATTACAACATGGCCATCCGATTCGACCTGTCGTACATCGGCCCGGACAACAAGCCCCACCGCCCCGTCGTCATCCACCGCGCGCCCTTCGGCTCCATGGAACGCTTCTGCGGCGTGCTCATCGAGCATTTCGCCGGCGCCTTCCCGACCTGGCTCAGCCCCGAACAAGTCCGCGTCCTGCCCATCAGCGAGAAGACCAACGACTACGCGCTCCGGGTGGCCGAGGCACTCCGTGCCTCGGGCGTCCGCGTCACCGTTGACGACGGCAACGATCGCGTCCAAGGCAAAATCAAAGCCGCGATTGATTTCAAGATTCCGTATCTGCTCATCGTCGGCCCGCGCGACGCCGAGCAAGGCCAGGTCTCACTCCGCATCCGCGGCACCGACAAGGACGCCGGCGCGATGGCACTGGACGGCTTCGTCAATGCGATCAAGGGCGAGATTGCGGAGCGGAAGGCGGAGTTGACGGTGAAGCCGGGGTGAAGTCGCGAGTCGCGAGTGGCGAGTGGCCACTGGCGGCTGGCGAACTCCCGAGCTGCGAGCTTTGACCCGTCCGCCCGAACTCGCGCACTGGACGCCGGGCGTGAGGCTCTGCGAACGTCCGGGCTTCCCGCGCTGCGTCAGCCATTCCAGCGGAGTCGCACGAACTCGCAACCGCCAGTATTCTCTAGGTCGCATGACCCGCTGGCAGGATTGGGCCCACGTCATCCTCTCGACACGGGGCTCATGGCTGCCGGGCGATCCGCGTGGTTTTCGGGATCACGACCATCGCAGCCACTCGTCCGGTGACTACCGCAACCCACCGCCAACGGGCGAGCACGCGAGCTTGCTTCGCCACGCCAAGCGCGTGGTGCATCGCGAGGTTGTCCTAGCGCCGGAGATCTGCGAGCGACTCGTTCCAGCCTTCATCGCAAAGCTGGACGCGATGTCGCTCCCCGTTCGCGTGATGGCGCTCGGACGAGTGCACGGGCACGTGCTCGTGAGGCCCGGCCTCGCGGACGTCAAGAAGCTGATCGCCCGAGCGAAGCAGGCGTCATCACAGTCGGTACACGATGTCTTTCCGGGCTCGATCTGGGCGCAGGGCTGTCACGTTGTGCGGATCCGCGACGAGGGTCACTATCGCGCGACCGTGTCGTACATCGAGCGACATCGCGACGAGGGCGCGTGCGTTTGGGTGCATCCACGATGGAACGAAACGAACTCGGGATGACCACGCGTGCACAGCGGCGCCCGCCTCGTCATCACGAACTCGGGAGCGACCAGCCCGGACGCCGGACGTGAGGCTTTGCGAACGTCCGGGTGGAACTCGCGGATGAAGTCGCACGCCGGGGTGACCCGGACCTTCGCAGAGCCTGAGGCCCGGCGTCCGGAACGCCAATCGTGCCAGGGTTTCTATCTCTGGACGTGTAATGAAAAAAGGCCGACACCTTCCGGTGCCGGCCTTTCGTTTGTTCAATATCTTCACGCCCTTGCGAGCGTGAGGTGCTGATTACCAGCTGCCGCGACGGCCACCGCCGCCACCGCCGCCG
>JALHNK010000195.1 GCA_022843565.1 Phycisphaerales bacterium | reverse complement strand
GCGGAGTTGCATGTGCTGCACGTCTTCACCGCCCCGTCGCGACACCTTTCCTTCGCAGAGACAATGCCGCTGGTCCCTCCGCACGTGGAAAAGGCGTATCGCGACGGCCTCGAACGCCAGCTCGCCGAGTTTGCACGCCCGGTCGCCACGACCCACCCGGGCCTGCGCTTCCGCACGGTCTGCTTTGACACCACCACCCACCGCTCGGGCATCGTCGAGTACGCCAAGTCCGCCTCCGCCGACCTGATCGTCCTGGGCACGCGCGGGCGGACGAGCCTCCGCGACATCCTTCTTGGCAGCACGGCGGAGAAGGCGCTCGCAGAGTCACCGTGCTCGATCCTGGCCGTGAAGCCGGAAGGCTTCGAGCACCCACTGGCAGCGGATGCGGAGCCGCGGGCGATGCAAGCCAAGCCCACCTCCTGACCCACACACCCACGCACGAGGGAATCATGGACCGCCTTAAGACCATCCTCGTCGCCATCGACTTCTCTCCTTGTTCAGCAGATGCCTTCCGCCAGGCGGCACGGGTTGCGGCTTGGAATCGGGCATCTCTGGCGTCATTGCATGTGATTGCATTGCCGTCATACGTGCCGGTCCCACATCCCTTCATCCCTTTCGATCTGCCGACACAGGCCGACTTAGTGCCCGAGGCGCGTGCACAATGGGAACGCTTCGCCACGGACTGTGAGGCCAAAGCGGTAGTGACGCTCGATATCGAGATCGGCAGCCCGTGGGAGCGGATTATTGACCGTGTCGAGCGCGATTCGGTCGACCTTCTTGTGTTGGGTTCGCACAGCGTTCTCGACGCGGAGAAGGGCGTGGGGCGTACAGCGGCCACGATGGTGCAACTTGCTCCAACTAAAGTCCTGCTCATCCGCGAGGGCCAGGCCAAGGCGTTCAAGAGCGTGGTCGCCTGCATCGACTTCACCGACACCTCGCGGCTGGCGTTGGAACAGGCGACCCGCGCGGCGATACAGGACGATGCCGCGCTGCACATCCTGCATGTCTATGACGACCCTTGGTGCGGCTGGACGTCCCCCGCAGCGCACCGAGCAAACATGCCCGACCATCAGGCCCAATACAAACGAGCAGTCGAGGACCGCCTGCACGCCTTCTGCGAACCCGTGGCTCATGAGTTCAAGAGTCGTAACCCTGTTTTCCACGCGATCGAGGCACAGCGGCGCGGTGCCGGATACGGACACGCGATCGTCGCTTTCGCAAAGCGCCACGGGTGCGACCTGGCGGTGCTGGGCACGCGGGCGAAGTGGAACTTCCGCGATTTCTTCTGGGGGAGCACGGCCGAGCGCGTGGTGCGTTCGGCCCCTTGCTCGATCCTCGCCGTGAAGCCGAGGGAGATTGAGCACCCGCCTGCATGAGTCGAGTACCCGGGAACGACGCGAGCGTCGCTGCGTGCGTGCTGCGAGCGTGCATTCAAGGAGGCCGAGGTGAAGATCGCCGTCTACTCAATCAAGCCCTACGAGAAGCCGTTCTTGGACGCGGCGAACGGCACCCCCAACGGTCAGCCGAATCACGAACTGGGGTACCTTGACGCCCGGCTCTCGCAGGCGACGACGGACCTGGCCCGCGGCTGCGCGGCCGTGAGCATCTTCGTGGGCGACGACGCCTCCGCGCCGGTTCTGCGGGCCCTGCACGCTGGCGGCACACGGCTCCTCGCCCTGCGTTCGGCGGGTTTCAACCACGTCGATGTCTCTGAGGCCGACCGGCTCGGGATTACCGTGCTCCGCGTACCGGCGTACTCGCCCTACGCAGTGGCCGAGCACGCGGTGGGCCTGATGCTCGCGCTCAACCGCAAGTTCCACCGCGCCTTCAATCGCGTCCGCGAGCAGAACTTCTCGCTGGACGGCCTGATGGGCTTCGACATGCACGCCAAGACCGTCGGCGTGATCGGCACGGGCACGATCGGCGCTGTGGTGTGCCGGATTCTCCGCGGCTTCGGCTGCGACGTCATCGCCAGCGACCCGATGCCCAGCGCAGAGTGCGTCGCGATGGGCGTGCGCTACGTCGCGCTGCCCGAGCTCTACGCGACCTCGGACATTATCACGCTGCACTGCCCGCTCACGCCCGCGACGCGCCACCTCGTCTGCGAGGCCTCGCTTGAATCGATGAAGCCCGGCGCGATGCTCATCAACACCAGCCGCGGCGCAGTGATCGACACGCGCGCGCTGATCGCCGCCTTGAAGAGCGGCCATGTTGGCTCGGTGGGCTTGGATGTCTACGAAGAAGAGGGCGATCTGTTCTTCAAAGACCTCTCCGCCGAGGTGATCCAGGACGACGTCTTCGCGCGGCTGATGACCTTTCCCAACGTGCTCATCACGGCCCACCAGGGCTTCTTCACGCGCGAGGCCTGCACCGCCATCGCCCAGACCACGATCGACAACGCCACCGACTTCGAGCAAGGCCGCGTCAAAGATGCCAACCGCGTCGGCGTCCGTCACCTCGCGCCGCCGACGATCAATCCCGCCGGACACTGACGGCCGCCCGACCCATCATCACTCCATGCCCCAGCACTTCACGCCGCCACCGTCGCCGTCGTGATCTCCGACCACGGCCCCTTCTCGCCGCGTACGTTGATCCAGCGGGCCATGCAGACGGCGGTTTTGCCGCCCTCTCCCGCCTTGAACTCGGTGCGGAAAGTCGGCGGGGTGGTCATGGTCAGGAAAGAGAAACCAGGCACTTAGGACTGGGGACTGGGCACTGGGTAAGAAGAGACTCCCCGGCCGTTGCCTTGACCAGTGCCCACTGCCTGATGCCCAGTGCCTGCCGCTACCAAATTTCACGCACACCTCGGCCCCGAGCGCGCGCGGACCGGGCGCGGCGGGTCGGCGTGGATTTCTAATAAACGTGTGTGCCTGTGGCGGGCGCTATGCTTTAGCAGATTCGTCGGTCTTCTATTCTCGCCCAAGCCTCAGCGTGCCGGGTTGACGAGGATGACCGGGGTCGTGGTTGTCGGGACGCATGGTGTGGCGCTCGGGCGTGTTTGCGTCTCGAGCGGCATCACATTGGCGGCTCCGCATCGGGGCTGCAAAGGGAGCCTCCTATGAACCGCGTCCTCATCTGGGATCTGCCCACCCGTCTCTTCCATTGGTTGCTCTCGGGTGGTTTCATCGCGGCGGCGTTCATCTCGCTCGCCCTCGGCGAACACAGCCCGCTCTTTCCCTACCACGCGATCATCGGGCTCACCATCGCGCTCATGGTCTGCCTCCGCGTCATCTGGGGCATCGCCGGAACGCGCTACGCCAAGTTCGGTTCATTCATCTTTGGCCCCGGCGCGGTGATCGAATACATGAAGGGCACGCTCGTCGGCGGCGGCAAGCGCTACCTCGGGCACAACCCCGGCTCGGCGCTGGCGATCTTCGCGCTGCTGGCGCTCGTGCTGGCGATGGCCGTGACCGGCATCATGCTGGGCCAGGGCAACGAGAGCGTGAAGGAGTTCCACGAGATCCTCGCGTGGGTCACGGTGGGCTTCGTCGTCGTACACGTGCTGGGCGTGGCACTGCACACCATCCGGCACCGCGAGAACATCACGCTGAGCATGATCCACGGCCAGAAGCACGCCGCGCCCTCCGACGCGATCGCCTCGGCGAAGCCGATCATCGCGGTCATCTTCCTCGCGATCGCCGGGGCGTGGACCTTTGGCCTCGTCCGCAACTACAACCCCGCGACGCAGACCACCACGCTCCCGCTGATCGGCACGGTGCTGCAACTGGGCGAGAACGAGAACGAGGGCGGCAAGGAGTCGGGCGGCGACCAGGGCAAGAACGCCGACGACGATGATTGATGCCACGCCGCAGGGTCATGTGCGATGCGACGTTCCGCACGCTTGATGAGGTTTCACGCCGCCACCGTCGCCGTCGTAATTTCCGACCACGGCCCCTTCTCGCCGCGTGTGTTGATCCAGCGGGCCATGGAGACGGCGGTTTTGCCGCCCTCGCCCGCCTTGAACTCGGCTGCTCACGGGGGCGCGGAAACTCGGCTTGGTCGTCATGGTCAGGAACGTAAGCGCGGCGGGATCGGGGTACCCCGGTTGCTAGAATTTCAGCGGCATGTCTGTACACACTCCCGAGGAAGCGCCGCCGACACCGCCGGTCATCCGCCGGGCGGTTTGGTTGTGGGCCATGACCGCAGTGGGCTTTGCGCTCGCCGCGCTCGCGTGGCTCGTCCTGGGCAAGCGCCTCGGCCTGCCGGGCGGGGGCGCGTATCGACTCGTGCCGATCGCATTGGGCCTCACGCCATTTGTCGTGTTGCTCCCGTTCTGGCACTGGCGTGTGCGACGGCTGCGCCGAGCGCTCTTCGCCTCGCGATTTCGCCTCTGTACCCACTGCGGGTACGACGTTTCGACGCTCTCGCTCGCTGGCACGTGCCCGGAGTGCGGGCAGCCGTACGACGCGGCGCGGGATGTTGCGATCTGGGCGGAGCAGGGCGCGCCGTACACCGAACCGCGTCCTCCCGGCTTCGTACCGTGGTCGGCGTCCGATGAAGAAGAATCGCCAAGACCGTAACGCGACGCCGCGCCCAACGCTGCCCGCGTGCCGGGTCGCTCCGCCGCCACCGTCGCTCCTCATGCAGCAACGGTGGCGGTAGCAATCTCCGCCCACGGCCCCTCTCTTCGCCGCGCGTGTTGATCCGGCGAAGCACACACACCGATCGGCACGGCGACCCGCCACTACCATCTTCCATGCCGCCCGTCCTGTCACGTCGCGAACTCATTGCCGAGATCGACGCCGAGCACGCAAGACTCCTCGGACTCATCGAGCGCGTGCCGTCGCGAGCGTGGGCGACCTCGCGCGTCAACTCCGCCGGGTGGTCGCTCAAAGACGTTGTGGCGCACGTGACCGACTGGGCGCAGCGCTGCGACGGCTGGTGTGCCCTGGGCGACACGCTCAACAGCATGACGCCGCCCGCCGCTGGTTTCAAATGGACGGAGAC
>JALHNK010000194.1:4508-4951 GCA_022843565.1 Phycisphaerales bacterium | reverse complement strand
ATCAGGCACGCACCGGCCGCAAGACGAAGCGCCCCGCCACCGCCACCGCCGGCTCGCCGCTGGCATCCAGCACCGGCGCCCCGCCCGGCGCGATGAGTGTCGCCTGACCCTTGAACTCAATCGTGCCGGCGGTCTCGTCGCGTTTATGAACGCCGACCTGAACGCGGATCGAGTACCCCGGGCGGACAAACGTGCCGTACTTGAGCGCTCGCACGCCACCCAGCACCATCCGGCGCGCCGGCCGTCCGGCCTCCCGATCGTTCGCATCGATCATCGCCCGCGCCGCCTGCACCATCGACTCCAGCATCAGCACACCGGGCAACACCGGGAACTCCGCGAAGTGATCCTGAAGGTACTCCTCGGCCAGAGAAACCTGCTTGATCGTCGTGATGCTTGCTTCGGTGCGCTCGAGCACCGCGTCCACCAGATTGAAGTGCATGAGC
>JALHNK010000194.1:0-4498 GCA_022843565.1 Phycisphaerales bacterium | reverse complement strand
AGTCTATCCGCTCGCCTCGATCTGCCGCCCGCTGCCGCCATCGCCCGTGCCGCCCCACCGACCGCGCCACGCCCAAGCGCTGGTACCATCCCGCTGTGCCCCCTTCCCCCAGTGCGTCCCAGCCCGTCTTCGAGCCCGCGCTCTGCGTGCGCCACTGGGATTGGTCCGAGACCTCCCAGGTCGTCTCGCTCTTCACTCGAAACCGCGGCGTCCTCCGCGTCCTGGCCAAAGGCTCCAAACGCCCCGGCACCCCCTACAGCGGCGGCGTCGAATCCCTCACCCTCGGCGATGCCGGCATCATCATCAAGTCCGCCAGCGATCTCTCCCTGCTCACCGAGTGGGACCTGCGCGACCCCATGCTCCACCTGCGCTCCAGCCTCATCGCCTTCAACGCCGCCCACTACATCGCCGACACCATCGGCCACCTCATCATCGACGCCGACCCGCACCCGGCGCTCTTTGACCGCACCCTCGACGCGTTGCGAGCGCTCGCGGGCCCGAGCCGCTCCGTACACGCGGTCCTGGCCCGATTCCAGTGGGCAGCGCTCGTCGAAGCCGGTTACAAGCCCGAACTCCGAATCGATATCAAAACTCGCCAGTCGCTCGTTGGCGCCGCGGCACTCGCGTTCGACCCCTCGCTCGGCGCACTGACTGACGCGATGGCCCCCGGCACCTGGCGGCTCAGCCCCGGCACGCTCGATGTGCTGCGGCGACTGGACTCGCCAGAGCCCGATAAGCGACGCGCGCCGCTCCAGAGCGTCGAGCGTGCGAGCCGCTTTCTCGGCGCGTACACCGCGTGGTTGGTCGGTCGCCCGCTGCCGACGGCCTCGCTGGTCTTCGCAGACCATAACGCCGACGCGCCGAGCGTCCGAGAAACCCGTGCCGCAGCCTCGGGCCTCGATCGGGCGTGAAGTCGGCTGCGAGGCCCGTCGATACACCCCTGACGAGGAAGTCACTCAGCCGGCCCGCACCGCTCATCAATGAACCCAGAAACTCTCGAAAAAGTGCTTTCGTGCAAGAGCCTGCCCAGCTTGCCCGCGGTCGCGTTGCGCGTCATCGAGCTGACGCAGGACAACACCGTCCGCACCGCCGAGCTGGCCGCGACGATCACCAACGATCAGGGCCTCTCGGCCAAGCTCCTGCGCACCGTCAACTCCTCGTTCTACGCCCTCCGCAAGCCCTGCACTTCGATCCAGCAGGCCATCGTCATGCTCGGCTTCAACGCCGTCAAGACCCTCGCCCTCGGCTTCTCGCTGGTCAGCGCCATCGCCGAAGAACGCGACTCGACATTCGATTACCAGGCCTATTGGCGCCGCGGCATGCTCTCGGGCGTCGCCGCCAAGGTCTTCGCCCGAGCCATCGGCTCACGCTGCGAAGAGGAGTGCTTTCTGGGCGGCCTCCTGCAGGACATCGGCATGATCGCGATGCATCGGGCGCTCGGCGCCGAATACGCAGCGGTCCTGGCCAAAGCGGGGGCCGATCATCGCCAGCTCATCCGCCACGAACTGGCCGACCTTGAACTCTCTCACGCCGACATCGGCTCCATGCTGGCAACGCGCTGGAAGCTGCCCCCGTTGCTCGCCCTGCCGATCAAGTACCACGAGCGCCCCTCCGCCGCGCCGCAAGAGTGCCTCGAAGTCTGCAAGGCCGTCGGCCTCGGCAATGTCGCCGCGGATCTGCTGGGCAGCGCCGAGCCCGGCCTCGTCCTGAAGCGCCTGTACACCAAGGCCCAGGAGCTCGGCGGCCTTTCGAACGCCGACGTCGATGCCGCCATGAAGTCCGTCCAGATGGGCGTGAAGGAAGTCGCGCACCTGCTGAACCTGGACGTCGGCCAGATCAAAGACTCCGCCGAGGTCATCGAAAAGGCCCACAGCCAACTGGCAGCCATCCAGATCCCCTTCGCCGAGGACGCCTCGACGGACAGCAACGTCTCGACCGACCCGGAGACCGGCGTCGCCAACCGCCTGACCTTCAACCGGAACCTCGTCACCGGCTTCGCCCAGAGCGAGAGCAACCCCAGCGAGCCCTTCTCGATCGCGATCCTCAATATCGACGACGTCGCGGAACTTCGCTCGGTCCATGGTGACTCGTACGTCGCCACGCTCCTTGCCAACGTCGGGCACATGCTCAAGTCACACTTCGACGAGTCCAACTTCCTCGTCTGCCGCTTCGACAACGACCGCTTCGGCGTCATCATGGCCCGCACCGATCGCGCCAGCGCGATCAAGGTCATCGACGGCGCCCGCGCCCGCGTCGGCAGCGCGCCGATCAACTGCCAGCCGTCGGGCCTTGTCTCCGCGGCGCTCGCCGTCACGCTCAGCGCCGGCGTCTGCACTCGCGACGTCACCACACAGTCGCGCATCAACACCCCGGATGATCAGATCGACCTGGCCGCCCGCGCCGTCGACGCCGCGATCCGTGCCGGCGGCGGTTGCAGCCGCGTGTACGCCCCACGCGCCGCGGCCTGATCTCGCCTCGCCCCAAAGCCGAACCGCAATCGTCTCACGCCGGGAGCATCGTCCCGATCGTCCTCGCTGCGCCGCGCCCCATCGGCATCTCTGCGATCACTCGCCGCACATCCTCGACACTCACGCGACCGATCGCCTCCAGTTCCTCCTCCAGCGATCGCCGATTCCCCGAGTACAGCCACTGCCGCCCGATCCGGTGCATCCGCCCCTCGGGCTGCTCGCCGGCGAGCGTCACACCCGTCGCCACCTTCGCCCGCACGCGGCTCACATCGCCCGGCGTGATCGTCTCGGCCACGCCCGCGATCTCCTTCTCCACCGCCGCCCACGCCTCGTCAAGATTCGCCGGATCACAGACCAGGAACGTGCGGATGTCTCCGATCCCGTCCTTGGGCTCAAAGGCGGTGTCCGCCTCCTCCGCCAGCCCCGTTTCGATCAACGCCCAGTGCAGCCGGCTGTTGTCCGACCCGCCCAGGAGCTGCGCCGCCACGAACGCGGCGTAACGGCGCGGATCATCGGCGCTCGGCCCGGCGCTCAACATCACCCGATACGCGCGGCTCACCTTCGCGTCGCGCATCTCAAACTCCCGCGCCACCAGCTTCGGCTCAACGTACCGGCGCACCGCGCCCGTCTTGGCCCAGTGCCCGCACGACGCCTCGATCTGCTTCACCGCCAGATCGAAGTCCACCTTGCCCGAGAGCGCCACCACGGTGTTGTCGGCGCTGTACCGATGGTCAAAGTACTCTTGCATCGAATCGCGCTTCAGCTCGCTGATCGTCTCCTTCGTCCCCAGCACGCGATACGCCAGCGTGTGCCCCGCGTAATGCTCCTCGATCGCGCGCTCGTACAGCCGGAACGCCGGATCGTCCTCGTACATCGCGATCTCTTCGAGGATCACCGCCTTCTCGGTGTCAAAGTCCGCCTGCCGCAGCGCCGGGCGCATCATGTCCTGAAGCACGTCAAGCCCCTGGCTCAGCCGATCCGGCAGCATCGAGCCGTAGAACACCGTCATCTCGCTGGAGGTGTACGCGTTGCTCTTGGCACCCATCGCGTCAAACTCGCGGTTGATCTGCTCGGCGGTGCGCCGGGCGGTGCCCTTGAACATCATGTGCTCAAGGAAGTGGCTCACGCCCATCGTCGGGGCCGCCTCGTCGCGGGCGCCGGTCTTGACAAAGAACCCGACGCTGGCGGTGTGCGCCGTCGGGTCGCACTCGCCGATGATCGTCAGGCCGTTGGAGAGATTGACGTGGTCAAATCGGTCGCTCATGCAGCGAGCGTAGAACCGCTACGGGCCGGCCGACTACGCGCGACCTTCACGCGCGCTCCGCCCCCATCCCCCCCGCGCCACGCGCTGCCCCCATCGCCGCCAAGAGCCGCCGGCAGACTTCGCCCGGCGAATCGCTCCCGCACACCACCGAGCTCACCGCCACACCGCGGCAGCCCGCCGCCACCAGCCCCCCCACGTTCTCCGGCGCGATCCCGCCGATCGCCAGATGCGGCACCCGCCGCAGCCGCTCGTCGGCCAGATACGCGCGCAGATACTCCACGCCGCTGGTCTCACGCGATTTTGTCGATGTCGCAAACATCGCCCCGACGCCGCACACATCGGCCCCGGCGTCGACCGCTGCGCGGGCCTCTTCCATTGAGTGCGTTGACACCCCGATCAGCAGCCGCTCGCCACCGATGCGTCGGGCGTCGGCAACGCTGAGATCATCCTGCCCTAGATGGACGCCATCGGCACCACTCAGCGCCGCGATGTCGGACCGATCGTTGATGATCACGCTCGCACGGGCCGCGCCGCCGGACGCGGCTCCGCCCTTGGCAATCTCCACCAGCCGCCTGGCGCGGCTCAGCAACTCCCGATCACTCAACGATTTCTCGCGGAGCTGAAAACAGTCCGCGCCCGCCCGAAACGCCTCACCAGCAACCTCCCACCACGCCCGCTTGCACAGCGCCTCGGTGATCAACACGCACAGCTTCCACTGCGGGCACGCCCGCACCGCACCAACCCCCTCACCAACCCCCTCCCCAAC
>JALHNK010000193.1 GCA_022843565.1 Phycisphaerales bacterium | reverse complement strand
GCGTGGTGAGCTGCTCGCGTTGCAGCGCTGCGAGCGACTCCATCGCCGGGCCCACGCGCAGGTCGATGAGGTCCGCCACGCCCGCGTCGCGGAAGTTCTCCATCGCCACCGCGGCGTAGTCCGCGTTGATCTCCAGCGTCACCACACCGGCCGCGGGCGATGCGTCGCGATCGCGAGCCAGTGCCCGGGCCATCCAGATCGTGCTGTAGCCGCCGAGGGTGCCGATCTCCAAGATCCGCCGCGCGGCGCACATGCGTGCCAGGATGTGCAGCAGCTTGCCCTGCGCCGGAGACACCGCGATGTTCGGCAGACCCGAGATCTCGCTGCGCCGCAGCACGCGCTCGAGCACCTCGTCGCGCGGCAGCATGAACTTCTCGATCAGGGCATCGACCGCGTTCCACGTGGCCTGCGAGGTTTCGGGCGTCGTCATGCCGCATCGTATCGAAAGCGATCGCGTGGCATCGGGCGATGGTGCCGTCAGATGCGCGGCCCTGGCCCGGCTTCATGTCGCTCGCGGATGTCAGGCTCGGGCCAGCCGCGCCCAGCGCAGCTTCGCCGACCGGGCACGCGGGTTTGTGCCCTTCTCGTCGTCGGTGGCGATGAGTGGCTCGACGCTGATGGCGTCGTAGATGCCGCTGCGAACGCCCTCGCGGAAGCTGGCTTTGACGCGGCGGTCTTCGCCGCTGTGGAAGCTGATGATCGCGCCGACGCCGCCGGGTTTGAGGACGTCGGGCAGGACGGTGAGCAGGCGGTCAAGGTTGGCCAGTTCGCGGTTGACGAGGATGC
The DNA here is from genome assembly GCA_022843565.1 of Phycisphaerales bacterium. Lineage (GTDB taxonomy): Bacteria > Planctomycetota > Phycisphaerae > Phycisphaerales > UBA1924 > JACVCS01. The sequence goes on along the minus strand of JALHNK010000193.1, from coordinate 4,213 downwards.
GCAGGGCCTGGAAGGTGCGGGCGGCGGGGTGGAGCTTCGCGCCCGCGCCGCGCTCGATGGTGAAGTCGCGGGCCTCGCAGACCAGGGCCATGAGCTGCTGCGTGGTGGTGATTGGCGAGATCGCGCGGCGTGCAACGATGAGCCGAGCGATCCGCGGCGCGTCGGTCTCATCGCCGAGGTCGAGCAGGGCCGCGCTGAGCTCGCTTTCGCTCAAGCGGTTGATGAGAGCCGAGGCGGGCTGGCCGCGCGTGGGGTCCATCCGCATGTCCAGCGGGCCGGGGCGGCGGTAGGAGAAGCCGCGATCCGGGTCGTCGATCTGCGTGCTGGCAACGCCGACATCGGCCAAGACCGCGTCCACACGCTCGACGCCGGCCTGGATCAGCACGGTGGGCAGCGCGGCGAAGTTGTTGTGGAAGAGATCGAACGAGACCGCCGCGGCGCGCCCGAGGTCGCGCGCCGCGCGATCGAGGCGATCGCGAGCGAAGGCGATGTTGGCCGGGTCGAAGTCAATGCCGATGAGCCGCCCGCCGGGGGCGAGGCGTTTGAGGATTGCGCTGGAGTGGCCGCCGAGGCCGAGGGTGCAGTCGACGATGACCTGACCCGGCGCGGGGGCGATGGCGTCCAGGACGTGATCGAGCAACACCGGGATGTGGGGGGCCTTGGACTTTGCCACGCGAAGGCGATCGTATCGTCGGCTCGTGTGCTCAAGGCTGAAGGCTGACTGCTGACTGCTGACTGCTGAAGGCTGACTGCTGAAGGCTGCCGCCCATCGAGTCTGCCAATCCGGCAGATGTCGGGCCGGTTATGCTCGCCCGTGGCATCGCCTTGGTCGATGGAAGGTCCAGCGGCCGTCGCTGGCGGGGCCGCCGGGCCGTACACTGGCCGACCATCAGGCGCGACGGTGCCCAATCGGTGCCGCGAGGTCTGGCATTCGGCTTGCCCTCATAGGGCGTGGCACGCACGTCGTGCCGGCCCGTCCGGGCCTCAAGGCAAGCGTCGGGGCGATACAGCCGCGGCGCGACTCTGGAGAAACACCATGTCCAAGATCATCGGCATCGACCTCGGCACCACCAACTCCTGCGTCGCCATCATGGAAGGCGGCACCCCCAAGGTGCTGATCAACTCTTCGGGCGCCCGCACGACGCCGTCGGTGGTCGCGTTCACCGACAAGGGCGAGCGGCTCGTCGGCCAGCCCGCCAAGCACCAGCAGGTGACGAACCCGAAGAACACGATCTTCTCGATCAAGCGGTTCATGGGTCGTCGTCGCAGCGAGGTCGGCTCCGGCGCTGTCGGGGCGTACAACAAGAGTGGTGATGAAGAGGCAAAGGTGCCGTACGCGATCACCGGCAGCAACGAGGACTTCGTCAAGACCAAGGTCAATCAGGGCGAGTTCACGCCGCAGCAGGTGTCGGCGTTCATCCTTCAGGATCTGAAGAAGACCGCCGAGGACTACCTCGGCGAGAAGGTCGAGCGGGCGGTGATCACCGTCCCGGCGTACTTCAACGACGCCCAGCGCCAAGCCACCAAAGACGCCGGCGAGATCGCGGGCCTGAAGGTCGAGCGCATCATCAACGAGCCCACCGCCGCCGCTCTGGCCTATGGCCTCGATAAGAAGAAGAACGAGAAGATCGCCGTATTCGATCTCGGCGGCGGCACGTTTGACGTGTCGATCCTCGATATCGCCGCTGAGGGCGTCTTCGAGGTGCTCTCGACCAACGGCGACACGCACCTGGGCGGCGATGACTGGGACCAGAAGGTCATCGACTTCCTGGCCGAGGAGTTCCGCAAGCGCGAGGGCATCGACCTGAAGAAGGACGCGATGGCGCTCCAGCGCCTGAAGGAAGCCGCCGAGAAGGCCAAGGTCGAGCTTTCGACCATGCAGGAGACCACCGTCAACCTGCCGTTCATCACCGCCGATCAGAACGGCCCCAAGCACATGCAGATCAGCCTGACGCGCAGCAAGTTCGAGGCCCTCACGGCGGACCTCTTCGAACGCCTCAAGGCCCCGTGCCAAGCGGCGCTCCGCGATGCCAAGCTGGACATCTCCAAGATCGATGAGGTCGTGCTTGTCGGCGGCTCGACTCGCATGCCCAAGGCCCAGCAGATCGCCAAGGAGATCTTCGGCAAAGAGCCCAACAAGTCCGTCAACCCTGACGAAGTCGTCGCCATCGGCGCCGCGATTCAGGGCGGCGTGCTCATGGGCCAGGTCAAGGACATTCTGCTCCTGGACGTCACGCCCCTCTCGCTCGGCGTCGAGACCCTCGGCGGCGTGATGACCAAGCTCATCGACCGCAACACCACGATCCCGACCAGCAAGAAGGAAGTCTTCTCAACGGCTGCGGACAGCCAGCCGAGCGTGACGATCCACGTCTTGCAGGGCGAGCGTGAGTTCGCGAAGGACAATCGCACGTTGGGGAACATGGAACTGTCGGGCATCGCGCCGGCGCCGCGAGGCGTGCCGCAGATTGAGGTCGAGTTCGCGCTGGATGCCAACGGCATCCTCACCGTCACCGCCACCGACAAGGGCACCGGCAAGAAGTCGGACATCAAGATCACCAACTCCGGCGGGCTGGACAAGGCGGAGATCGAGCGCATGAAGCGCGACGCCGAGACGCACGCTGCTGAAGATAAGGCCCGTCGCGAGGTCGTCGATCTCAAGAACCGCGCCGACGCGGCGCTGATCCAGACCCGCAAATCCCTCGAAGAGCACGGCGGGAAAGTCACGCCCGAGACCCGTTCGAAGATCGAGAACGCGATCGGCACGCTCGAGACCGCGATCAAGAGCGACGCCAAGGACCCGATCGAACGCGCGATGAAGGAACTCGAGACCGCCAGCTACGAACTCGGCAAGGCGGTGTACGAGGCGACCAAGGGTGCCGACGCGGGAGCCGCGGGCGCGACAGCGGACGCCACGACGGGCGCCGCGGCCGCCGGCGGCAAGAAGGACGATGTGATCGACGCGGAGTTTGAAGTGAAGGACGAGAAGAAGGGCTGAGCGAGTCCGCTTTCGTCAACGCAAGCCAAGCACCCCGACCCCGCGGCCAGCCGCGCGGTCGTTTTCGTTTCGCACGGGGCTTCGAAACGCTCACTTTGAACTTTCAAAGAACATTGAAAGTCGCAGTGTGTCGTGTATGATTGCCCATGCAGACCGCGGCAGCCGGGACACCCTCACGCTCAGACGTTTGTTCGCCGGCCGCACGCCGCGGTGGTCGCCCATCGACCGATCCGCGCCTCGACGCGATCGCCGCAAAGGTCCACGCCGGCGAGCGGCTCTCGATGGAAGATGGCGAACTTCTCTTCACCACGCCGGACATCTGGACGGTGTGCCAACTTGCAGACTCCGTGCGGCGTCGGCTCCACGGCGACACCGCGTTCTACAACGTCAACCGCCACCTGAACTACTCGAACGTCTGCGCGCTGTCGTGCAAGTTCTGCGAGTTCTATCGCAAGAAGGACGATGACGGCGCGTACACGCGCGATATGGCGTATGTGAAGGCCCAGGTTGCAGAGGCGGTCGAGAACGGCGCGACGGAGATGCACTGTGTGGGCGGGCTGCACCCGTACCTGCCCTGGTCGTACTACCCCGAGCTGGTGAGCACGATCCGCGACACGGCGCGATCGCTCGGGAGCGAGCTTCACGTCAAGGCGTTCACCGCGGTGGAGGTCGTCCACCTCGCCAAGATCGCCAAGGTCTACAACGTCAGCGACCGTGCCGCGGGCATCCGTCATGTCCTGAGAGAACTGAAAGACGCCGGCCTTGGCTCGCTCCCCGGCGGCGGCGCCGAAGTCTTCGACGATCGCATCCACGACGAGGCCTTCAAGGGCAAAATCCGATCCGACGTCTGGCTCGACGTCCACCGCGTCGCGCACGAGCTCGGCCTCAACACCAACGCCACCATCCTCTACGGCCACATCGAACAACGCCACGACCGCCTCGTCCATATGGACATGCTGCGGCGGGCGCAGGATCGGGCGCTTGCGCGCATGGGGTATGCGGGAAGTGGCAGAGTGGCAGAGTGGCAGAGTGGCAAAGTGGGGGAGGACACCGGCGCGACTGGACACCTGGGTTACTCCGGCGACGAAGGCTCCGACGTGCCCGTGATCACGCTCACGCGCCCCGGAACACCGCTCCCAGAGCACCTCGCATTCGGAACCCGCCCCGACCAACCGAACACAACCGAACCAACTCACTCAGCCACTCTGCCCCTCCGCC
>JALHNK010000192.1 GCA_022843565.1 Phycisphaerales bacterium | reverse complement strand
CCCTCCGCGGCGGCGTGCGCGACACCACCGCCGACGCAAAGTGAATCGAAGCCACCGGCGGCGCCGGCTCCGACGACACGCGATCCAAGATCACCGCATCGATGCCATCAAACGCGCCAGCGATTCCTCCGCCGAGCCCGACCCCGCCCGCGTTTCCTCCACCGCCGACGCCCGCATTCGCGCCGCCCGCGCCACCCCCGCCCGCCCGAGCACCCGCACTCGCCGCCGCAAGCCGCACTCGATACGCCGCCTCATCAATCACCTCCAGCGACGCCGGGCGCGACACATCGATCGCCGACAAGATCGCGCCGTCCGCGTCGGCGCTGCCCTTCGGCGAGACCATCAGCACCCTGGGCGACGCCAGCGGCGCGACGACGACGCCCGCAACATCGTCCGCCGCGAGGATGTCCGCATCGGCCAGCCGCAGCAAGATCAACCCGCCCAGCGGCTCGGTGATCGTAAACGTCACGTTCAACTCGCCCGGCTGCGCCCAACCATCAGCACCTGCCTCCGCCGCCGCGCCGCCTGCTCTCGCTCGCCCTCCGCCACCCGCTCCCCCGGACGGATTGACGTTCGACCCGCCCAACGCGCCCGCCGCCCCGGCACCAACCCCGGCCCCCGCACCACCCGCTGCACCAACGCCCGCCGCGGGAACCTCGATCGCGCGCCGCTCCAGCACGCGCCCAGCGAGGCTCAGCACAAGCTGCGTGTTCACGCGCGACTCAGCAGAGTTGATCACGCGTGCGAACACGCGCACCGTCGCCGGGTCTTCAAAGTCACGCCGCGCGCTGATCGACACGATCCCCGCGTTCGCTACGCCGCCGGCGCCAGGTCGCGCGCTTGCGCCAGCACCGAGCCCCGGCGGCGGCCCGCACCGCACCAGCGCCAGGTTCACACCCGCCAGCGCACTGGCAATCTCCCGCGCGTGTGAAGGCGTCTGGTCATACTCCGGAATCCCGCCGTCAGACGCCAGCAACACCAGCGCCCGCCCACCCTCAAAGCTCTCGTCCTGCGGCCGATCCAGCACCGCCCGCACGAGCCGAATCGCCCGCAGCGGGTCCCCCGGCTGGTCCGTCGGCGTCACACGCTCCAGCGCCTCCCGCAGCACCTGCCGATCATCCGTCATCGGCGACAGAATCGTCGCCTCACTGGCGAACCGCACGATCATCATCTGCTGATCGCCCGAGAGCGCATCGATCATCCGCTCCGCCCGCGCCCGCGCCTCATCCAATCGCGTGATCGGCGCCGTCGCCGGCCCGCCCGCCTCGGTTCCGCTCGCCAAGGCCCGCGGCCGGTACGCCCGGTCCCCATCCAGCGCCGACATCGACGCCGAAGTATCGATGATCAGCACCGTCCGCCCCGACGCCGGCCCCGTTGACGGAATCACCGGCCTTGCCGCCGCGACGATCAAACACGCCAGAATCAACAACTGCAACAACAACAGCCAGTTGAAACGCAGCCAGCGAAACGGCACGTTCGCCTGCAAATCCCGCACCGCCTGCTGCCACAGAAACGTCGAGCTCACCCGCACCGGCCGCCGGCGCAGCTTCAGAAAATACAGCGCCAGCAACAGCGGCACACAGATCGCCGCCGCCGCGAGGCCGACCATCGGTGCCAGAAACGTCACGACGAGCCCTTCGAAGGCGGGCCAGACTTCTTCTTGAACGGGCGACGCTTGGGTTCCTTCTTCTCCGGCTCCGGCATGCCCTTGGCCAGCGGCTTGAACCGCCGCGACGATTGCCGTCTCGGGTCCTTCTCCAGCAGCACGCGCTTATGCGGCGGCACCCGCGCCGCCGGCAGATCCGCCCACCCCGCCACCGGCGCACTCTCAGCCTTCGGATCTTTCGGAACATCCGGCCGCGACCCGCGGAACCGCATGCACACCGCGAAGATCTCGCGGCTCACTTCACGCGTTGCATCCGGCCGATACCCGCGCGCAAACTCAAACACGCCCAGCGCCTCGCGCATCAGATCCGGGTACAACTCGCCCTCAAGCACCTTCATCACCAGCCGCCCGCCCGGTGCCAGCGCCTTCTCCGCAATCTCCAGCACGCGCCGGCACAGCGTCACCGAGCGCAGATCATCGCCGATGCCCGCGGTGTTCGGCGCCATATCGCTCAGCACCACGCTGAACAGGCCGTCGGACCAGCCCTTGCCGCGGTTCGTCAGAGCCAGCAGCTCCTTCGGCGTGACCTTGAACGCATCGCCCTGAATCGCCCGCGCGTTGCTCGGCAGCTTGATGTTCACCGGCAGCAGATCGATCCCCACGATCACCCCGTGCGGCCCGATGATCTCGCTGGCCACCTGCATCCACGACCCCGGCGCACACCCAAGGTCGAGCACCGTGTCCCCAGGCCTCAGCACCCGATACCGCTCGTGAATCTGCTTCAGCTTGTACGCCGACCGCGCGGCGTACCCCTCCGCCTTGGCCTGAAGAAAGTACTTGTCATGAAGCTCGCGCGGCTTGGGCATGGCGAAGCGTAAGTCGCTCAAACGTCAACTGGAAGCGCGGAGCGGCGATCGCGAGCCGATGACCGAAGTGGCAAAGTGGCAAAGTGGCAAAGTGGCAAAGTGGCAGAGTGGAAAGCAGCAAAGCAGCAAATAGAACCCGCGTGTCCTTGCGTGTTGGTGGTGGATGGTTGGCCAGGATGTCTTGCGTCAATTTGCTGCTTTGAGCTTTGCTGTTTTGAGTTTTTACCCTGCCACCCCGCCACCCCGCACTTTGCCACCCTGTCACTTTGCCACTTTGCCACTTCCGATCCCGTTCCCACCCACAAACCTCGTACACTCTCCCCTCCCGATCCTTTCCCCATCTCCGACCGGAGCCGATGCCCATGCCCGTTTCGACCCGCAAGTTCATTCGCGACTTCCAGCCCTCAGACTACGTCGAGGGTGTCTTCTGCATCTCCAACGCTCAGCTCGGGCGCACCAAGACCGACAAGCCCTATCTCAAGTGTCTCCTCAAGGACAAGTCGGGCGACCTCGCCGCGCGCATGTGGTCGATCGATCAAGACTTCTACCGCCAGCTCCCGCAAGAGGGCTTCGTCTACATCGAGGGCGAAGTGCAGGCCTACCAGGGCGACCTCCAGCTCATCATCCGCGTGATCGAGCCCCACACGCCCACGCAGGAAGAGATCCACGATCTCCTCCCCGTCTCGCCCCGCCCGATCGATGAGATGTTCGCCGAGCTCACCGCCCTCATGGGCACGCTCAAGCACCCGGGCATGGCGGCGCTGGCGCAGGTCTACCTCACCGACGAACCGCTCATGACCGCCTTCCGCGTCTGTCCGGCCGCCAAGAACATGCACCACGCATACCTCGGCGGCCTCCTTGAGCACACGCTCCAGCTCCTCAAGCTCGCCAATGCCATCTGCCCGCTGTATCCCAAACTCAGCCGCGACATTGTCATGATGGGCCTCTTCCTGCACGACCTCGGCAAGACCCGCGAGATCGTCTTCGATCGCGCCTTCAGCTACAGCGATCGCGGCGAGCTCGTCGGTCACATCGTCGATGGCGCCATCATGCTCCACGATCGCGCCCAGCTCGTCATGCGCCAAACCGGCCAGCGCCTCCCCAAGCACGCCGTCATGGTCCTCCAGCACATCATCCTCAGCCACCACGGCCAGCCCGAGTTCGGCGCCGCCAAGTTCCCCAGCACGCCCGAGGCCATCCTCGTATCACTCCTTGACAACCTCGACGCCCGCTGCTTCATGGCCCTCGCCGCCGCCCGCCCCGATCGCGACAACCCCGTAGACCTCGGCGGCAACTTCACCGAAAAGCAATGGGCTCTTGAAACCAAGCTCTTCCGCCCCGATCCGCTCGGGGAGTGACCCCGCCGCGCATCGAGCACCCCGCCCTCCCCCGGTTCCTACCGGGGGAGGTGGCGAGTCTTCGAGCCGGAGGGGGCGAGGCAAACGATCACGCCGACAGCACAAAGTCCTCCAACCTCAACGCCCGCTCGATCCGAAGATCCCTGCCTTGATGTGCCATTCGGCGATGTGCCATGTGACCATGTGCAGGCCCCCAAATGGACCTCCTCCACACCCTCAACCCAGCCCAGCGCGAAGCCGTCACCCACGACGACGGCCCGCTCATCGTGCTCGCCGGCCCCGGCACCGGCAAGACCCGCGTGATCGTTCATCGCGTCGCTGATCTCATCACTCGCCGCGCCGCGCCCGCGTCCTCCATCCTCGCCGTCACGTTCACGATCAAGGCCGCCGAGGAGATGCGCACGCGTCTCTCGGGCCTGCTCGCAAACGCGCCCGCCGCGCAGGCCGTTCGCGTCCACACGTTTCACGCCCTGGGCATGACCATCCTCCGTCGCTTCGGAGACATGCTCGCCCTCGGCCCGCGCATGAAGCTCATCGACGATGTGCAGCGCCGCCGCCTCGTGATGGAACTCATCGAGCAGCACGCCCTCTTCGGCTCCGCCCGCGCCGCCGGCCTCGCCGCCGCCGCCGAGCACGCCGTCAACGCCTTCGAGCGCCTCGCCAATCACGCCGTCGAGCCGCCGGAGGCCGAGCGCCGCGCCGCGCAGTGGATCGTTGACGCGCGTGCAAGTTTGCTCCCCGCCGCGGAGCGTGAAGGCGAGATCGTCCGCGCCGAGATGTTTGAGCAGACCGCGCGCCTGTACACCCTCACGCGCGACGCCTGCATCGAGCGCGCCTGGCTGACCTTCGAGGATCTCATCACGATGCCGATCCGCCTGCTGCGCGATCACCCGCGAGCCGCCGCGATCATCAGGTCCGAACTCCGCCACATCGTCGTTGACGAGTTCCAGGACATGAACCCGGCGCAGATCGAGTTCCTGCGTCAGCTCGCCCCGCCCACGCCCTCACCCGCGACCACCTCCGCCGCCAAGCCCGACGTCTGCGTCGTCGGCGATGACGACCAAGCCATCTACGGCTTCCGCGGCGCCGACGATCGCGCCTTCGAGCACTTCGCCACCGCCTTCCCCACGCACCGCGTCATCCGCCTGGAAGAAAACTACCGCTCGGGCGCTCGCATCATCGGCGTCGCCAACGCCATCATCGCCGGCGCCTCAAGACGCTTCGATACCGCCAAGGTCATCC
>JALHNK010000191.1 GCA_022843565.1 Phycisphaerales bacterium | reverse complement strand
GTTGGTGAAGACGACGGGGGGGGGCGGGCGGCGGGGGTGGTGGTGTGGCGGAGAGCGTCGATCTCGATGCGGAGTTGGTCGAGGGTGCGGAGCTTGCCGTGTTCGGACTTTTCGCGACGGAGGAGGTCGCGGTGGATGCGCTGCAGCGGGATGGGGACGCAGCCGAACTCTTCGACTTCGAGGCCCGCGGCGGCGTTGGCGAAGCGCACGGCGTCAAACCAGTTGATGGCGTTGGCGCGAGCGCCCGCGAGGGCGGCCAGGACCATGTCGCCGGCGCCGGTCACGTCGTAGATCGTGCGCGCGGTGGTGGGCACGGCCTGGGCCTCGGCGTCGCGCTCGAGCAGCAGCGCGCCGGACTTGTCGAGGGTGATGACGGCGGCGGCGAGATCGAGCGAGGTGAGCAGGTGCTGGGCGATGTCGGCGTAGTCCTCGGTGCGGGCGCGGTGGCGTGCGGGGGGGCGAGTGGGTTCGGGGCCGGTGCCGCGGGAGGCGGTCTCGGATTCGGCGCGGTTGGGGGTGATGGTGGTGGCACCGCGATACTTGGCGTAATCGGCCAGTGGGGCGGGATCGACGAGGACTTCGACAGCGTGGTGGTTGCAGAGGGCGATGACCTGGCGGCAGAGCTCGGGGGTGCAGACGCCTTTGTTGTAGTCTTCGATGCAGACGACGATTGGGAGTTTGAGTGTGAGGGCGATCTGGAGCTCGCGTTCGAACGCGGCGACGAGCTGGCGGGTGATGTCGGCGCTGGCGGGCTCGCGTGACTCGTAGTCGAGGCGGAACATCTTCTGGGCGTGGCGGTGCTGGGCCAGGCCGATGATGGAGCGTTTGACGGTGGTGGGGCGCGAGGCGTCTTCGAGGACCGAGCGCGATTCGACGCGGTGCGTGGTGAGCAGCTCGCGGAGGCGCTGGGCGGCGTGATCAGCGCCGACGAGTCCGACGGCGGCGACGGAGCCCTTGAGCGCGATGAGGTCGAGGCAGACGTTGGCGGCGCCGCCGGGGCGCTGCTCGGTGTGCTTGACGAGCAGGACGGGGACGGGGGCGTCGTTGGCGAGGCGGTCGGCATCGCCGGAGCAGGTCTCGTCGAGCATGAAATCGCCGAGGACGATGGCGTGGAACGGTTTCCAGCGGGCGAGGGCTTCGAGGAGGTGGGACATGGGGGGAGGGTAGGGAAAGGGAAGTGGCGAAGTGGCAGAGTGGCAAAGTGGCAGAGTGGCAAAGTGGCAGAGTGGCAGAGTGGCAAAGTGGCAAAGTTGCAGAGGCCGGAAGTGCCGAGTGCAGAGGGCGTGGTTCTGGCACGATGGGAGCCGTGTGGTGGAACTTGCGGCGCTGAGTTGCGAAGGTGTGAACATGGAAGCTCACATTGATGCGGCGAAGCCGGTTCCGAAGCGTCGGTGGACGCGGCTGCTGGTGACTCGGCGAGCGCTGCTTCGGATCGGTGTGCTGCTGGCTGTGCTGGTGTTGCTGGTGCTCGGGCTGGGGTGGTACGGGACCGCGATGCCGGGGCGGTCGTATCGCGGGGCGTTGCCAGCGCTGACGGCGGAGCAGAAGACGCTGGCTACGGAGCTGGAGGGGCATGTGCGCGTGCTGGCGGGGGAGATCGGGGCGCGGAGCATGTTCTGGCCCACGAAGCAGGCGCAGAGCGCCAAGTACTTGCGGGATCAGTTGCGTGGGGCCGGGTACGCGGAGGTGCATGAGACGTTCGCCGAGCGCGGCGGTCGCACGCCAAATCTGGAAGTGGTGCTCACAGGGACCAAGCCTGGGCTGGCGTGCGTGGTGATCGGGGCGCACTATGACGCGTATCAGGGCACGCCGGGTGCTGATGACAACGCGTCGGGATGCGCCGGTGTGCTGGAGATTGCGCGGATGATGGCAGGATCGCCCGGCGAGCGGACGGTGCGGTTTGTGTTGTTTACCAACGAGGAGCCGCCGACATTCCAGACCAGCAACATGGGCTCGCTGGTGTACGCCAAGGACCTGCAGCAGCGTGGGATCAACGTCCACGCGATGCTGAGCCTGGAGTCGATCGGGTACTACCGCACGGAGGCGGGCTCGCAGAAGTACCCACTGGCCGGGCTCGGACAGGTGTACCCGGACACCGGAGATTTCATCGCGTTCGTTGGCGATCTGGGCTCGCGATCGCTGGTGCGGCGTGCGATCGGGACGTTTCGCGAACACGCGAAGTTCCCAAGCGAGGGGGTCGCGTTGCCGGGTGATATCGCGGGGGTGGGCTGGTCTGATCACTGGGCGTTCTGGCAGACGGGCGTGGAGGCGATCATGGTGACGGGGACGGCGCCGTTTCGCAATCCGAACTATCACAAGGAGACGGATACGCCGGAGACGCTCGATTACGGGCGGATGAGCCGCGTGGTGGAGGGGTTGGCGGAGGTGGTGCGGGACTTGGCGAAGGAGTGATCGCTGCGAGTCTGGTGACAGTGGGGTGGCGGGCGGCGCGGGGCTGTATCATCGTGCCATGCGACAGATCACGCTCATTACCACCGGCGGGACGATCGAGAAGACGTACGACGAACAGACGGGGTCGCTCAACAACAAGCGCTCGATCGTGCGGCGGATGCTGCGCCGGCTGCGGCTTGAGGAGACGACGATCTCGGTGGTCGAGCTGATGAGCAAGGACTCGCTGGACATGAACGACGAGGACCGGCGGCGGATCTGCGAGGTGGCCGGGGCGGTGCTGACGGGCAAGTACCTCGGCGGCGTGGTGATCCTGCACGGCACTGACACGCTGGCGGAGACCGGCGAGGCGCTCTACGCGGCGATCCCGCACCCGGCGGTGCCGATCGTGCTGACCGGGGCGATGCGGCCCTTTGAGATGACCCGGAGCGACGCGCTGCAGAACTTCACCGAGGCGGTCTTCGCGACGGCGGTGCTGGCACCCGGGGTGTACTGCGTGGCCCACGGCAGGGCGCTGGCGTTCCCGGGTGTGATGAAGGATCGGGAGCGGGGGACGTTTGTGAAAATTGCCAAATAGCCAAATGTTCAAATGGCCAAATGTTCAAAATTTGAACTCGGAGGAATGTTCTTTCAACGAAGGGATGGAAGGAATGGAAGGGGAAGAGATAGGAGTGAGGTGACACTGGCGTGACTCGGCTCTCCGTGCTTTCGTTCAGCTCGAAGTCTTCTGTTCCAGATCCGAAGCAGGCGTTCCGGTTGGATCGCTCGCCCTCCAACTCTGTCGACCGCTGCGTCCGCGTGTTCCGTCGTCGGCGCGACCGAGCAGCGTCCGCAGTGTTCTTCCATTCCTTCCATCACTTCGTTGAAACGAGTGCCTTTCACGGTTCAGGGCGAGTCGGAGCGCCTGCCGGTTCGGCGGCGCTGGCTTCTTGGGTGGCGAAGCGGAGCGTCCAGGTTTCGCCGGGCTGGGGGACGCGTTGATCGGGGAGGCCCTTGGCGGGGATCGAAACGCGAGAGTTGGCGTTGTTGGCGGCCTGGTCGGGCGTGGCGACGGTGAGGTGGATCTCGGCGTCGCCGGGTTTGTAGCCGTCGAGGGATTGCACGAGGACGGTCTTTTCGAGGTTGATGTTTTTGTCTGGCGCGTCGGCGCGCAGGAGTGTCGGGCGCAGGATGAGGATGGCGGTGGTGAAGTAGATGACGATGCCGGTGACGTCCACGAGCGTGGCGACGAAGGGCGTGGAGGAGCCGGCGGGATCGAAGCCCAGGCGTTTCATGATCAGCGGCAGCATTGCGCCCATGATCGAGCCCCAGGTGACGATGCAAAAGAGCGTGACGGAGATGGTGATCGCCAGGACCTCATAGTGGCTGGCGACATCGGGATCGGGGAACCAGCCGAACCAGCCGAAGACGTTGATGCGCAGGAGGCCGATGGCGGCGATCATGAGGCCGAGCATGGCGGCAACGAGCAGTTCGCGGCGGAGGACGCGCCACCAATCGCGGACGCCGATTTCGCCGAGGCCCAGGGCGCGGATGACGAGGGTGGAGGCTTGGGAGCCGGAGTTCCCGCCGCTGGAAATGATGGCGGGGATGAAGGCGGCCAGGATGGCGGCGCGCTGGATCTCGGGCTCGAAGAAGGCGATGGCGTTGGAGGTGAGCAGCTCGGAGAGGAAGAGCAGGGCAAGCCATGGCGCGCGTTTGAGGAAGAGGCTGTGGATGCTGGTGGACATGAGCGGGTCATCGAGTGCCACGACGCCGCCCATCTTGTGCATGTCGCTGGTGGCTTCTTCCTGGGCGACGTCGGCGACGTCGTCGTGGGTGACGATGCCCAAGAGAGCGCCCTTTGAGTCGACGACCGGCAGCGCGACGCGGTCGTACTTGAGCAGGGCCTCGACGGCGTCGCGCTGGGGCTGATCGGCGCGGAGGGTGACGAACTGGTTGTTCATCAGCGATGAGACGGGCGTCTCGGGCTCGGCCATGATGATCTGGCGGAGGCGGAGGTCGTCGATGAGGAGGTTGTCCTGATCGATGACGTAGACGACGTTGACGGTCTCGGCGTCGCGCCCGTATTTGCGGATGTGTTCCATCGCGCGGGCGACGGTCCAGTCCGGGCGAACGCGGACGTAGTCGGGGGTCATGAGGCGGCCGACGGAGCCGAGCGGGTAGCCGAGGATGGCCTGGGTGGACTTGCGTTCCTCGGGGCTGAGCGAGGCGATGATGCGCTGGGCGACGCTGGGGGGCAGCTCGTCAAGAAGGCGGACGCGGTCATCGGGGTCCATGGATTCGACGAGGGCGTAGCCGGATTCGCCGAGGCCGCGGATGAGTTGTTCCTGTTGCTCGACGGGCATGTACGCGAAGACGTGGGCGGCGTCCTCGCGCGGGAGGATCCTGAAAGCGAGCACGGCGTGTTCGAGGGGGAGCTCGGCGATGATGTCCGCGACGTCGGCGTGTTGCAGCCCGTGGAGGATGTCGCGCAGCTCGGCGTAGGCCTTGGCGATCAGGAGTTCCTCGACTTCGGGGACCAGGAGCGTTGCGGTGGGGTTCATGCGTCGGCTCGGGTGGAGGTCGCGGGGGGTGCGCGGGGGGGCGCGGGGGATGATGGCGATGCGGTTGAGCGTACCACACGGGTCCGAGAAAGTCCGTCATCTGGATGCGATGGCGTCTGATAACGCCGTGCGTCTGCTGGGCGCGCGGGGATA
>JALHNK010000190.1 GCA_022843565.1 Phycisphaerales bacterium | reverse complement strand
ATTGTTCGCGAGCTGGATCGCCTGCGCGAGGTAGTCGCCGGTGTTGTTGGTGATCGTGTGCTGCGGGAACAGGCCGGTCTGGCCGACCTCTTTGCCCCAGAAGAGCGACTCGAGGAACAGATCGCGGATGCCGCTCGCCGCCAGCGTGGCCATCTTGCTGTCCAGCAGCGCGATGTCACCGGCTTGGCCGGGCGTGCCGGGCGGGCGGAGCCATGCGCCGCGGATCGGGCGGCGGACGCGCTCGGTGCCGCCGGCGAGCGTGCCATTGACCATGATGCCGATGTGGTTGGCAACCGGGCGGAAGACGTTGCCGGTGTCGCTCGGTGTGTTTTGCAGCGTGGTGTTGTTGTCAAGGCGCGCGACGAAGGAGGATGAGCCGCCGCCATCGAGGTTGATGGCACGCCACACGCCGCGTTTGATGAGGAAGTCGGCGACTTCCGGGAGCGTCATGCCGACGCTGGAAGTCTGGCGGCCATCGACGACGAAGAGGAACAAGCGCGTGCCGTCGCGGCTGACGCCGATGGCGGTGCGCGGATTGCGGTTCAGCGGATCGACGCGTGCGGTTGCGCCGGTGTTTGTGCCGTCGGTGACCAGGAACGTTCCGGGGACCGAGTCCGTGTTGCTGGGGCCGATGCCGGCGACGGCGTTGTGGATGCCGGCGGTGACGCCCGGGGCGATGTAGTCCACCTTGGCGATGCGATCAGAGCCGAAGACGATGGCCGGGTCGGGGTTGCCGGTGCCGAAGAGGCGAGCGGGAGAGACGACCACGCCGTTGGCGACGCTGAGGCCGAGGATGTCGGAGCTACCGCCGCTGAGGGTGCTGAAGAAGTTGGCGTTGATGGCGACGCGCGCGTTGGTGCTGGTGCGCCAGGCGGGAACCGTGGTGAGCGTGCTGTCAGCGCCGACAGGCGGATTCGCGAGCGCGGCGGTGGTGCGGATACTCACGCGCGGGTCCAGCAGATCCACCGTCGCCAGAAACACACGGCAGTTGCCGCCGGTGGTCGAGACCGTGAGCTGCTCAACGACGACCGGCTGTGCGAAGCCGTTGACCTGGGCGGTGGCCAGCGGGAGCGGCAGGGCCAAGAGGGCGGTGACAGCCGCGAGAGCGAGGAGCGCACGGCCAAGGCGCGCGACCGCGCCGGGGAAGTCCTCGGCAACGCGCGACGTGGCGGCGGGCAAGACAGTGGCGAAACCACGACGCGGGCAGAAAGGCATGCGGAAAGCTCCCGGGGAAGTCTTATGAAAGACCTGACACAGTGTGAATGATAAACCGGGCGGAGGCAAGGAAAGCGGGGGGGAGGCGGACTGGGCGGGAGGCGGCGGGTGGGGGGCTGGGGGTGGGGGGCACCGGGCTGGAGCAGTTTCCGCGCGGTGGAGCGGGTTGGGCAAAGCTCAGGGCAGCAGAGGTCACACCGATGGCGGTCGAGCGCCGGCATGGCCCGGTATTACCGCAGATGTACGAGGCATTTTCGTTGACGGGCCGGCACCCGGGTGTATATTGGACTCTCGTCGCGATGCCGTCGCGACCCCACACTGACGCCGGGCACAGCCCGAGGAGGGAGAGACTACACCCAGGAGTCTCTCGCATGTCCGTCCTCGCATCCGCCCGTCGCTCTTCCGCCAACTTCACCACGGCTCGCCCTGCGATGCTGGCTTGCGTTGCCGCCGTGATCGGCGGGCTGGCGGCCTCGGCCCACGGTACTGTGACCAACGGCTCGTTTGAGTTGCCGGTCGTCCCCACAAGCTC
The DNA here is from genome assembly GCA_022843565.1 of Phycisphaerales bacterium. Classification (GTDB taxonomy): domain Bacteria; phylum Planctomycetota; class Phycisphaerae; order Phycisphaerales; family UBA1924; genus JACVCS01. The sequence goes on along the minus strand of JALHNK010000190.1, from coordinate 3,483 downwards.
GTTTGCCACGTTTACCACCGGATCGACGAGCATCACGGGTTGGACGGTCGTCGGCGACCGAGTTTCCGTGATCAGCGGCACGTATGTCGAGTCTGGGATCACCTTCAACGCGCAAAGTGGTGCGCAGTGGATTGACCTGACCGGCCCCGGCTCGAACCAGCCGAGCAACGGCGTGTCGCAGAATGTGGCCACGACGATCGGGGAACTCTATCGAATCTCGTTCTACGTCGGCTCGGCGACGGAGAACTCCGGCGTGTTCGCATCGACGGTGGACCTGAGCATCGCCGGTGGGCCGCGCGTCAGCTTTACGAACCCCACTACGCCGCGAACCACGATGGACTGGCAGTTGTTTACGGCGGACTTCACCGCGACCAGCACGCTGACGAACATCACGTTCTTCAACGGCAGCTCCCCCAACAACGGCCTGAGCGGCCTGGACAATGTGACGCTGCAGGTGATCCCCGCGCCCGGCGCGGCGGCGCTGCTGGGTCTGAGCGCGCTGCTGGCGGCGGGGCGGCGGCGCCGGTGAGTCGGGGCGGTTGATCTGCGCGACGCACATGGGGGCAAAGCTCGCGGCGGCAGAGCTCATTCATGTTCCCGGTGGCCAGTGCGCTCGCGAGGCTCGAACCCGTGCCTTCGCGGAGCCTCGGGCACGGCGTCCAACGGCGCGGGATTCAACCGTGATTCGAATCAGTCCTCGGGGCGCTCGCCCTCTGGGGCCATTTTGACGAGGCGCGGATCGAAGCGGGCGACGGGCTGCACCAGATCTTGCTGGCACGCCATGACCTGATGGATGTCCTTGTATGCGCCGGGGGCTTCGTCGATGCCGGCGCTGATGAGCTCGACGCTCAGCTTTTTGAGGTCGCGCTTGACGTTGCCCCACGCGAACGACTCGCGGGCTTTGGTGCGCGACATCGCGCGCCCGGCGCCGTGGCTGGCCGACATCAGCGAGGGCGCGGCGCCCAGTCCCCTGACCACGAATCCCGGTGCCGCCATCGAGCCGGGGATGACGCCCAGGACGTTTCGGCCCGCGGGCGTTGCGCCCTTGCGATGAACGATCAGCTCGCGCGGGCCGCGGCCATCGCCCAGATCGTGGGTTTCCTTCCATGCGAAGTTATGGTGGTTCTCGATGTGGCCAAGAACCTCGGCGCCGAGGTTGCGAGCGATGTGGGTGTGGATGAGCTCGTGGTTGGCCGCGGCGTAACGGCCCATGAGGTTCATCGCGTCAAAGTACTCGCGCCCTTCCTGCGAATCCAAATCGAGCCAGGCCAGGAACGAGAGATCCTTGGGCAGTTCGGGGTGCTGGCTCATGGCGAGCTTGGAGTACTTGTCGCACACCGCGGCGCCGGTGCCGCGCGAGCCGGAGTGGGAGAGCAGGGCCAAGTAGGTCCCGGCTCCGAGGCCGAAGGTCCAGCCCGAGCCGTGGCCGGAGCCCGACGATTCTGGAACCTCCGCGCGGGCGGTGGCCTGCTCGGGCGTGATGGTGAGCACACCGAACTCGACGAAGTGGTTGCCCGAGCCGGATGTGCCAAGCTGGCCCCAGGCCTTGGACTTGTTGATCTCGGTGACGGGCGAGACGGACCAATCGGCGTCCATCACCTCGTGCTCTCGCGGCTTCTGGAATCGCCCGCCCATGCCGAAGATGGTCTCACGCTCCAGGGCCCGGGTCAGCCCGTCGCGGGCGTGATCGCTGTCGAGCGTCGAGGCGGGCATGTCCAGCACACTCAGCCGCATTCGGCAGGCGATATCGACGCCCACGGCGTACGGGATGATCGCGTTCTCCGTCGCCAGCACGCCGCCGATGGGCAGTCCGTAGCCCACGTGCGCGTCGGGCATCAGGGCCCCGGCAACCGCGACGGGCAATCGGCACGCCCGCTGCATCTGGGCGACGCTCTCGGGTTCCAGATTCAAGCCCCAGTTGCCAAACGGCGCGGGCTGTTCACGCTCGGCGAAGCCCCGCACCTTCGGCGCGACCGACAGCTCCGTAGCGAGCCGATCGAACAATGGGTCGCGGAGATAGCCGGCCGGATTGGCGATCACACCCTCGATCGCGGCGCGCAGCGACTCTCTGGATAAACCCATGTCGCGGCTGCGCGAGCAGGCCTTCACGGCGAGGCGCAACGCCTCGCCGCGGGGAATGCCGAGGTTTTCGAGTTCACGGGCCTTCATAGAGGGCAGATTATTGACAAGTGGCGAGTTTGGCGTGGAGTGAGGGCGTTGAAACGCGGCGATAGACAAGGCGATTGGGGCGGGGGTGGGGGCGCTGATGCGGGCACAGCTCAAAGCAGCAAAGCAGCAAAGCAGCAGAGCAGCAGAGCAGCAAAGCAGCAAAGCTCGAACAAATGGGACCGAGCGTTGCGATCGCTTGCTTTTGCCGCGGATGTCTGTGCCATTTCCGTTGACGTCTCGCTGATGGGGTGTATATTGACTGACCGTCGCGATAACTCGCGGCCACTCACAAACACCAGACGATGCCCGAGGAGGGAGAGACTACACCCAGGAGTCTCTCGCATGTCCGTCCTCGCATCCGCCCGTCGCTCTTCCGCCAACTTCACCACGGCTCGCCCCGCGATGCTGGCGTTTGTCGCTGCCGCGATCGGCGGGATGGCGGCCTCGGCTCATGCGACGGTGACCAACGGCTCGTTCGAGGTGCCGCCTGTCGGGGGCTCGTTTGCCACGTTCATCGGCGGATCGACGGTGATCAACGGATGGACGGTGGTGGGCGACCGAGTGACCGTGATCAGCAGCTCGTACGTCGAGTCGGGAATCACCTTCAACTCGCAGGACGGCGGGCAGTGGCTGGACCTGACCGGCCCCAGCTCGAACCAGGCGAGCAACGGCGTGTCGCAGAACGTGGCCACCACGATCGGGCAGCTCTACCGACTGTCGTTCTATGTCGGCTCGGCGAGCAACAACACCTCCATCTTGGCATCGACGGTGGACCTCAGCATCGGCGGCGGCGGCCGCGTGAGCTTTACCAACCCCACGGCGCCGCGAACCACGATGGACTGGCAGTTGTTCACGGCGGACTTCACCGCGACCAACACGCTGACGAACATCACCTTCTTCAACGGCAGCACGCCGAACAACAATCTCAGCGGTCTGGACAACGTGACGCTGCAGTTGATCCCCACGCCGGGCGCGGCGGCGTTGCTGGGCCTCTGTGGCTTGCTCGCGGCGCGTCGTCGTCGAGCGTGAGTCGAACGCGGATCGGCGTCAGCGTCATCACCCATGGCGTTCCGTCGGTATGGTGTCTTTAGGAGTGTCTCGCGGCCGAAGGTGCGTGGCGTGTTGCCGCCTTTGCTGCGATGTGTGGGCCCAACGGCCCCGGAGGATGTGTCCATGAATCGCATTATCGCAACGATCGTTTTGGCCGCGGGCCTGACGGCGTCGGCCGCCTATGCCGGCGACCCGAGCCCGTTCCTCACCGGCTTCCTGCTCTACCGCAGCAACGCCGACGGTTCAGCCAACAACAACCCCGCC
>JALHNK010000189.1:3765-5241 GCA_022843565.1 Phycisphaerales bacterium | reverse complement strand
CGGGCCATCACCATGCCCGAGGCCGATCTGCTCTCGGTCGGTCGCTTCGCGTGGTGCGGCAAGACCTGGAGCGTCGCCAAGCACATCCGGGCCAACACCGCGGCCCATGATCGCTGGGCGTCCAAGCACTTTCAGCGCACGCTGAGGGCCCTCGCCAAGGCCACTCCCGAGTCCAAGAAGCCCTCAGTTTCATCTGGAGCGAGCACGATCCCGCGCCGATCACGCAAGCCCAAACGCTCAGCGCGAGGCTTGAAGTAACTTGCTCGCGGCGCCTAGGCCGCCACCGTCGCCGTCGTGATCTTCGACCACGGCCCCTTTTCGCCGCGCGTGTTGACACAGCGGGCCACGGAGACGGCGGCCCCCACTTTTCCGCCCTCGCCCGCCTTGCACTCGGCTTCAGCGGAGGGGGCGGAAGCTCGGCTTGGTCGGCATGGTCAGGAACGTGAGCGCGGCGGGGTCGCTGTGGGGTGCATGAGCCGCGATCTTAAGGATTGGACGGTTCGCGCGGTCGGCCGCACTCGGGGCACCGGGCTGCGCCGCCCATTTCGTACTCGCACGCGGAGCATTGCGACGGGCGCAATCGGGGCCGGAGCACCACCCGCCAACCCACAATCTGACCGAGCACACCCGCCGATCCGATTCCCGCGGCCGCCCACAACCGCAAGTCTCCGAATGCCCAGACTCCTTCCGTGAACCCGATGCTGACGGGAATGAACGCGAAAGTCATGAGCGCCCCGATGGGCAACAGCAGCCAAGACCAGGGAGGCCGGATCCCGTGGCGCTTCAACTGCAGGCCGAGCCCCACGAACACGGCAAGGCCGGAGAGCACACAGGCGAAGATCACCGCGAGCGAGACACTCATGGGTCACGGTAGTAGTGTTACGCCGACATGGTCAGGCGGCGCATGTTCTGATAGATCGCAGCCATCAGGGCGTCGAGGTCGCGCCGATTGTCGGACGCCGCGGCGTGCGAGAGGAGCGTGATGTCTGCGGATGATTCGGTCATGTGCTGCTGCTCCTCCACGCAAGATGAGCGACCGCTTCGGGCGTGCTGCGTGGCGCTGAGTCTGCCGAAGATCATTGATACGGTCATGTGCGTACGGATAATCGCAAGCGCGGGCGGGGCCAGCGAGGACATCGCTGGCCCGCCGCTGCGTTTTGTTGAGCCTTTCGCGTGGTTTATCGCGGCTGCGCCGGGGTCACGGTCATGGATTCGACGCCGGTGGCCTCAAAGGTGTGCACGCCCAAGCTAATCTGTCTGAGGTTGTTGGCCGTGCGGAGCCTTGCTGGCTCACCGATCGGCACGCTCACATCGACCCGGTCGAGCACCACGGAGGCGGGACGCCCGCCTCGACCTCGTACTGTCGCCGTGACCGGTCGGTCGAAGGTCAGCGTGAATGTGCCTGTCGCAGGGGTATTGGCGCTGCTCAGGGTCAGGTATCCTGGCCCGACCTTGGCGATCTGTTGCGCGGGCACC
>JALHNK010000189.1:0-3755 GCA_022843565.1 Phycisphaerales bacterium | reverse complement strand
CGGAAGCACGAGCGCCGGGACGATCGGCTGTTGTCCGCCGGTATCCAGGTCTCCCGCTGCGACCCGCACCCCGCCTCTGAAGCCCAAGAACTTGACGTGGCCCACAGGTCCGCCAGTTGCACTCACGATGACACCATCGGTCCCGTTCTGGTATTCGATCTTCGTAAAATTGATCGCCAGCGACTCCATCGGCCTGCCGTGCTCTCCGAGCACCTGCACGCTGGTGGTGTACGAGTCGGGCGTGCGATCAAAGCCGACGCGGGCCGCCGATTCCCGGATAACCTGAACCGCAGGCAGGAGGAGGCCCATGAGGATTGCGTTGTCATCGTCGTAGCTGGTGCGCCCGCCGATGAGGATGTCGTCCCCACCGCCGCCGCGGACCTCGATCTCCGTTCCGGCGCCGGGTGCGGCGACCCATTTCCCCGCGCTCAGCGGGTTGAACATCACAAAGTCATTCCCGCCTTCGGCGTCGCACGCGATCCACGAGGGCGTGCGTCGGTTGGGGTAGATCGAGAACGCCTGCGGGTCCGCCGAGATCTCCACGAGCGCCGGCGCGTCGGATGTCGGCGTCAGCGCGCCGCGCCACACGCGGTACGGGTTGGCCGGGTTGGCGAACACACCCGTCCAAGGCGTGTGCGGCTGGCTGGCGACGATGTTGAAGACATCATCGCCGGCGACCACGCCGCCGGTGGTGAAGGTCCACGCCGGGTGTGTCGAGAGGACATTGAACTGCGCCGCGCCGAAGGCGTAGTGGTTCGTGGGGAACGATGCCAATACATCGACACTGGCGCTCTGCCCGGCGTAGATGATGTTGGGCGAGGCGTGGACGGAGAGCTTGCAGTCCTGCGCCATCGCCGCGCCACCGCAGAGGCCAAGGGCGCCCGCTGCGGCGACAAGGGCCAACGCCGCAATGCGGGAAGGAAATCGAGTGAACGTGTTCATGCTGATTCTCCAAGGGTGTGGATCTTGCGTCAGAGCCCGTGAACGCTCACGGAACTCGCGCTGGGCGAGCCGTTGGTCGAGCTGTGTGCGGCAACGGCTGCCGCATGACCCGCCGACCACCGCTCTTCGCCAGAGAGGACGCGGGGAGCGTCCGACAAACGCGCCACCTTCCCTCGCTGGCTGCTCGCCGAAGCGACGCCGCAGATTGATGATGCCCTGTCGCCGACCACACCGTCCTCGATGCAGATGCGCCGTGATCCCCGCGGCTGATCCGCGCACAGAATCGGAATGACCGACGGCCCCGGCGCACCCAAGAGAGTGTGCCGGGGCCGTTGCATTGGGGCGTACGCCGTGCCTGCGAGGTGCAAAGGGCTCACGCCCGCCGACGCCGCGCAGCGAGCAGGCCGCCCAGCCCGAGCAGCGCGACGCTGCCCGGCGTGGGGACGATTCTGTCGAGACGGAGCACGACCGTGTTGGGGTTGTAAATGACGGTCCAGTCGTAGGTCAGGCCGCCGACCTGGGTGACGGGGTCGTTGATGAACACGCCGCTCACGCCGCCGAGAGCCGAGAGGATGGTGAACTCGTCGCCGATGCTCGGAGCGAAGGTGGAGCCGCCGCCGATGCCGATGAGCGAGACGTTGAGCACGCCGGATCGCGAGCGCCTGCGACATACCACTCAATCCACTCGCGCTGTCCTACACCTCACGCCGCGACCGTCGCGGCGGCGACCTCCGACCACGGCCCCGTTTCGCCGCGGGTGCTGACCCAGCGCCGGGCGTAGTACGCCGTCTTGCCCTTGTCCTGCGAAGTGAAGTCGGTCCGCAGGCTGCCGCGCGAAGTCACCGCGGGGAAACTGGATGCCCCGCAGTTCGAACGCCGTCCACAGGCCGCGGCAACTTCGAGAGATTGACGCGCTCCTCGCCAGCCGTCACCGATCTCCGAACACGCGCTGCCGCAACAGCCGCATGTCCAGCGGGATGAGCGCCACCAGCATGATGAGGCACAAGCCCGCGGCTGCCGCGAGGTGCCACGTTGGCTTGCCCGTCAGCAACAGCCACCGCAGGCCCTCGGCGAGGTGGTGCAGGGGGTTGATCATCGCGAGTTCTCGTAGGACCACCACATCCGGCAGCGGGAAGTACGTGCTTGAAGCGAACCCGATCGGCATGATCACCAGGAAGAACGGCAAGCTCATGTGATCGATGGTGGGCAAGATCGAAGTGAAGAAGAGCCCGACGGCAGAAAACGCCAGCGCCGTGAGAAACAGAATCGGGATCGTCATCGGAAGCCATTCCCACCGCAGCGAGAGCTGCCCCGCAAACCCAAAGCCCGCGAGCACGAGGCAGACCACCACGGCGTAGCTGGTGGCAAGCGTCGCCGCCCAGAGCGCCTCGCCCCAGACCACATGCTCGAGCCGCACCTGCGTCGTGAGCTGGCCCTCCCACGATTTTTGAAACCGCATGCGGATGAACGCAGCGAAGAGAGACTGGAAGAAGGACGACATGAACGCGGTGTACGCAAGGATGCCCGGCGCGAGATAGTGAATGTAGTTGACGTCCTGCCCCTGCCAGCGCAGCGTGCCCATCTGGCTCCCCAGCCCGAGCCCAAAGGTCAGCAGCATGATCAGCGGCTCGCACACCGGCGGAAGCGTGACGGTGTGCCAGTTGCGAAGGTGAACGCAAACATGCCGCGAGAGCACGGCACGACTCTGCCACTGGAGCGCAGCGGAAAGGATGCTCATGAGTGTGCCTCTCCGGACATTGCAGGGAACAGGTCGTCGAGTGTCGGCGGCCGGACCTGATAGGGCAGATCCGGAAACGCGGCGACGAACGCCGCGAGCGTCTTGCCGTCCAGCGGGATGTGCCAATCGCCGAGAATCTGCGCGGGCCGCGTTGGGCGATGGGGGGCCGGCGGGCTCCGGAGCCACGTCAGCGCGGCTTCAGTCATCGGCGTCGCCGCGGGCAGCAGCATGACATGCTCGCCCACGATGTCGCCAAGCACGCTCGCGGGAGTTCCGCTGGCGCGGACCCGTCCTGCCTGCACGACCTGGAGTCGATCAGAGAGCTTCGCCGCCTCATCCATGTAGTGCGTCGTGAGCACGATCCCCAGCCCTTCGGATCGCAAAGAGCTGATGAGCTCCCACACCGCGACGCGCGCCTGCGGATCGAGCCCCGTCGTCGGTTCATCGAGAAAGACCACCTGGGGTTGGTGGATGACCGATCGCGCGATCATGAGGCGTCGCTTGTATCCGCCCGAGAGCGTGTCCGGCTTCTGATCCGCAAACTCACGCAGCCCGAAGCGATCGAGCACGCTCTCGATTCGGGCGATGAGATCGGGCTGGCGCGGCCGAAAGTACCTCCCGGTTTGAACGAGATTGCCGCGAACGGTGAAGTCGGCGTCGAAAGTGTCGTCCTGAGTGCAAACACCCAGGCGGCGTCGAGCAAGATCGGGTTCGCGTGCCAGATCATGCCCCGCGATGCGGACAGTGCCCGCATCGGCACGCAAGTAGCCATAGCACATGCGCAGCGTCGTGGTCTTCCCAGCGCCGTTGGGCCCCAGCAGCGACAGCACCTCGCCGGCAGCGCAGGCAAGGTCGATCCCTTGCACCACGCGCTTGCCGCCCAGAGACTTTTCGAGGCCCACAGCTTCAAGGACGGGTTGCCCAGTCATATGTTGATCCGGCTCCGAGGAACTCGAGGGCAGAGTGTACCAGCGACACCGCCAAGAAGCGGTCGAAGTCACCGGCTTGGCGCACAGCGTGCAGCAACCTTCACATCCGCTGGATACACCAGCACAACTCCGGCCCCGCCCGCTCC
>JALHNK010000188.1 GCA_022843565.1 Phycisphaerales bacterium | reverse complement strand
ATCCGCCGCCCGCCGGGCCGGCAGTGATCGTGGGCGCCGCCACCGGCGCAGCCGGACTCCCGCCCGTGTTGCCGCTCGCGGCGGCGGTCCCGGCAGTACTCCCGCCACCCGCGGCGCCGCCGCTGTTCGCAGTGAGGGCGCTCGAAAGACGCACCGTGCCGGCGTCACCCGCTCCGCCCGGACGCGCGCCGTCAGACACCACCACCTGCCGGAACGCCCGCTGCAACGCCTTCTGCGTCGCCGCCATATCGATCGCCTGCTGATATGAGATCCGCGAGTTGCGCTCAACACGCTGAATGCCAAACAACAGCGCGAAGATCGTCCCAATGATCATCAGCCCCAGCAGCGTCGCCAGCGTCGCCTCGATCAGTGTGAAGCCCCGCGGAGCCCGCTTCGCCCGAGCGCGGCTAACCACCGCCCCGCCCTCGACACGCTCTGTTCGCCCAATCGTCATCGAGTGCCCCGATCCGACGGCGTCCCGCGTGGCGACCGGCCACCTTCGCGACCCGTTCCTCCCGTTCGACCACCGGGGGCCGGCGCGGTGCCGCTCGCTGGCGTCGCGTTGTTGCCACCCATGATCCCACTCATGATCGTCGCGGTCCGCCCCGCATTCCTCGCGAGCCGCCCCATCGAATCCGGGTTGCCCGTCATGCGTGCCTGCGGGTTGTGCGTCCGCCGCAGCTCCGCGAGCTTCACGCCCGGGTATGTGCCGCCGACGCCGTCGGGAATGGCCTCGTACACGTCGACCACGAGCAAGAGTTGTGCGTTCAGCAGCTTCGCCGCCGGCCCGTCCGTCGGCGCGTTCAGCGCAGAGCCGGAAGGAACGGTCACCGTCAGCGGCATTGTCGAGAGCTCCCAGCGAAACTGAAACGTGCCGTCGTCGTACGCCATCTCTTGCGCCGGGAGCGACCCTTCATCATCCAGCCACTGCAGCGCAAGCCGATTGGCCACCTCATGCGCCGCAACTCGCAACTTGCCCATCTCCGCAGACTTCTGCACATGCGTCACCGCCGCGGCCATGCTCACAGCGACCATCGCCAAGAGCAACGTCGACAGCACCGCCTCCAAGATCGAAACACCACGCCGGCGCCGCATAGCTCACTCCGTTTCGATCAAGGCTACTCGGGCCACCAATCTCGCGCGTTCGCCTCCGTGCCCCGGCACCAGTGCCCAGTGCCCGATGCCCAGTGACTTCCCGCTACTGCGGATTCGACGTTTGCGTCGGGTCCATGTTCCAGACGTTGATGTTGTCCTGGTTGCCCATCTCGCCGGATCGACCCGTGCTGATGAGGTCAAACGGCTGCTCGGGCGAGCCCGCCGTCCCCTGCGGGCGATAGATGAAGTCGCGCTTCCACTCGTCCTTGGGCACCTTCTCCAGGTATCGCGGCACCAGGGCCAGCAGCGTGTCGGGGTAGTTCGCGTTGTCCATCTGATACTGCTGCAGGCTCGACTTGATCATCGACATGCGCGAGATCGTGTTCGTCCGGCGCGCCTTCTCCAGCTGCGCACCGACCGCAACGATACTGATCGTCGCGATCATGCCGATAATCAGCACGACGAGCATCATCTCAAGCAGCGTCACGCCGCGACGCAGACCAAGCATCGAACCACGGACCGACCGATGAGGAATCGTGTATTGCATATGACAACCCTTCGGGACGCGCCGGTGCAGATGGACGACATCCGCTCCGCGGCGACCACACATTCTGCCCCGCATTGAGCCTGCTCGCGACCGGCGAGCAGAGTTTCTACGCCGAGGCCCGCGTGTGGTTGCCGCGCAGTTGGAACATTCTGCCCGAATCCACACGCCAGAGTCTACGCCCGCTCCGAAAACCATCGCCGCCGGGTTCATCCGCCACACTCGCCCCCCGACGCGACCCCGCAATCGCCCGTGGCTTCCTCGCGCGGCGGCCCCAACGCACTGCCAAAGACCCGATAACTCCGGCGTGTTCGATGCGCCATTGCAATTCCGGGCTCCAGAGGCACGAATTCTTTACATTTCCATGGAACACGCTGGCCAGCCCCGTCACATCGATTACCTTTGCCCTGCCCGGTGAGGGCCGCCTCGACCAACCCGACTCCTGTGTGTGCGAACGCCCGCCGCTTCAACGCGGCGGGCGTTCGGCTTTTTGTCCCGTGCTCACCCGGCCCGCAAAGTCTTATAGAAGACTTACCAAGTGCCCAGTCCCCAGTGCCTTTCATTCCGTTGCGACTCAGTCTCATCTTGCTCGCCATCGCTCGCCGATGCGCTATGCTTCCGTGATGGCCACTTCCTCTCCTCAGTCCGGCGACCAAAGCCTTCCGGCGGATGCCGGTTGCGCGTGTACCGGCGGCAAGGCGTGTCCGACCGTGAGCCTGTGTGTCCTTCGCCCGGGTCAGGGCGGGGTCATCGCCTCGGCCGACCTTGCACAAGACGACGCGTCGCTCCTGGCGGCCATGGGCCTGGCGGTCGGAAGCCGGATCGTGATGTGTCGCTCCGGTGAGCCCTGCATCGTCGCAGTGGTCAGCGGCGTCACGGCCCAAGACGGCGGCGGCGAGGGCTGCCGCTGTGCGTCTCGCATCGGCCTGGCGCGCCCGCTGGCGGCGAAGATCCAAGTGACGCCGTCGAGCGAGGGGTGAGGATTCCACACGACGTGATGGTTGCATCTCTGGAGCCGCGTCCATGAACGACGTTCCATCGGTGATCGGCACGCCCGCAAACTCGACAACGCAGACGAGCGCCGGCGGCGCGCCCGGGACAGACTCAGCGGAGCCGATACTGAGCCGCGTTGCGCTGCTGGGCAATCCCAACACGGGCAAGACCACGCTCTTCAACCGCCTGACGGGCCTGACGCACAAGACCAGCAACTTCCCCGGCACCACGCTCGACGCCCGCACCGGGCGCGTCGCGGCACAATCGTCGGATCAGCATGTCACGATCGACCTCATCGATCTGCCCGGCGTGTACTCGCTGGAGCTCCGCCAGCAGGAGGCCGACGTCGCGCGTGCCGTGCTGGATGGCGAGTTGGCACCCGCGGGCCTCAAAGCCCAGACGCCCGACGCGCTGCTCATCGTGCTGGACGCGACCAATCTCGGTCGAAACCTCGTCCTGGTCGGCGAGGCGCTCCGCCGCCGTCTGCCCACCGTCGTCGCGGTCAACATGATCGACCTGGCCGAGAAGCGGGCCCTGCGCATCGATACCGGCGCGCTGAGCGCCGAGCTCGGCTGCCCTGTCATCGCCATCAGCGCCCGCAGCGGTCGCGGCCTGCCCGAACTCATCAACACCCTCTCGCGCACGCTCCGCACCGAGGCGGTGCCCACGCGCACCGCCCCCGGCACCGACGCCGAGCTGCGCCAGTGGGCCGAGCGCACGGTGATCAAGGCCACCAGCGGCCCGAGCGAATCGATCGGGCACACGTTCAGCGATCGGGCCGACCTCGTCCTGACGCACCCACTGACCGGCGTGCTTGTCTTCGCACTGGTCATGACCGGCCTCTTCGGCGCGATCTTCACTGCGGCGCAGTACCCCATGGGCTGGATCGAGCAGCTCTTCGCCAACCTCGGCGGCGGCGTTGATTGGATCTGGGCCACTGCGGGCTGGGAGCCGGGACTCCTGCACGATCTTCTGAAAGACGGCGTGATCGCCGGTGTCGGCAGCACCGTGGTTTTCCTTCCCCAGATCTGCCTGCTCTTCTTCCTCATCTCACTGCTTGAAGACACCGGCTACCTCGCGCGAGCCGCCTTCGTCATGGACAGAGCGCTGCGCCCCTTCGGCCTGCCTGGCCACGCGTTTGTGCCGCTGCTCAGCAGCCACGCCTGCGCGCTGCCGGGGATCATGAGCGCTCGCTCCATCCCCGATTCTCGCGAGCGGCTGGCGACCATCCTCGTCGCGCCGTTCATGACCTGTTCCGCTCGTCTGCCCGTCTACGTCCTGCTCACTGGCCTGCTCTTCAAGGACTCGCCCTGGCTCGCCGCCGCGGCGTTTGTCGGCTGTTACGCCCTTGGCATCCTCGCCGGCGTCTTCAGCGCGCTGCTGGCGCGCCGCACCATCCTGCGCGGCAGCACACGCCCGATGGCCCTGGAACTGCCCTCGTACAAACTCCCCAGCCTCCGCAACGCCGTCTCCAGCACCATCGAGCGCGGCATGGTCTTCATCAAAAAGGCCGGCACCGCCATCCTCGCCATCTGCATCATCCTCTGGTGGCTCGGCTCGTTCCCGAAGGTGGAGCCGCCAACTCAGGCCGTGGAGCTGCGCCAGAGCGTCAGCGCACTGGCCGAGACCGAAGCGGCGCCCGCGGCAGCACGCACGAAGATGGGCACCCCGGCCGATGAGCAGATCACCGTGGCCGATGTGATCGCCCGCGCTGATCGCATCGAGCACGCGCACGCCAAGAGTAGCTCGTTCATGGGCATGCTCGGGCGCACCGCGCAGCCGGCCTTCGCGCCGCTCGGCTATGACTGGCAGCTCACCGTCGGCGTCATCGCCAGCTTCGCGGCCCGCGAGGTCTTCGTCAGCACCATGAGCGTGGTCATCGCCGGCGAAGAAGAAGGCGACGACGAGGCCCGCAATCAGACCCTGAGGCAAGAGCTCGCCACCGCGACGCGCGCCGACGGCATCACGCCCATCTTCAACCCCGCGACGTGCTGGAGCCTGCTGGTCTTCTACGTCCTGGCCATGCAGTGCCTCCCCACGCTCGTCGTCACGGCGCGCGAGGCCGGGCACGCCAAGTGGGCGCTGCTGCAACTGGTGTGGATGACGCTCGTCGCGTACCTCGGCGCGCTCGCGGCGTATCACATCGCCAGCAGCCTGCTATCGTGAGACGCGATGTCGATCCCCTATCAAGATTGGCAGTTCTGGGTGACAACGCTGCTGGCGCTGATCGCCGGCGGCTACCTGCTTCGGAACATCCTGCCGGTGCCATTCTTCAGCCGACGCGCCCGGGCACGCTGCCAGGAGAAGTCGGCGACGCTGACGGTGAGCGCCAAGAAGCACGAGTGAGGCGAATGGTCAGCGAAGGTTGGGCGTCGAAGGACCGTCGTGGCCGTTCGCGTCTTTCGCGGCGCGTTTTCCGCGCGGCGTGACAGTCGAGGACAACCGAAGGACTCGCAGAACTCCGTAGCGCCGCCCCCTCCGCCGCGAAGCGCGGCACCTCCCCCGTTAGGAATGTTTAGATCCAGGACATAGGTGGCGCTTTTCAGGGCATGGGTGACGGTGAACTCCCCGCGTCGGCGGGGCGAGCGAGCGTAGCGAGCGAGGCTCGCCGACGCGGGGAGCGTG
>JALHNK010000187.1 GCA_022843565.1 Phycisphaerales bacterium | reverse complement strand
GCTGCTTTGCTGCTTTGCTGCTTTGCTGCTTTGCTGCTTTGCTGCTTTGCTGCTTTGCTGCTTTGCTGCTTTGCTGCATTGCTGCATTGCTGCTTTCTCATTGGCCCTTTCGCGACATGCAAACTCTCCATTCACGCTGGCGCCCCAGCCTCCCCCGCGCCCTCTTCGTCCAGCACGTCAGGATCAGCCTCCTCGTACACGTCCTCCGCCGGCACCACCGCCGCGGGCTCCGGTTCCGGGTCGCCCAGCCCCTTGGTGTCCTCGCCCGATTCCACCTCGGCCACCTTGTCGTACTCGGGGTCGACCCGCTCGGTCAGCTCGATCGATGCCTCGCCGTCCGCGTCCTTGATGTCGTCGATGCGCACCTTCCCCGAGCCATCGGTCGTCTTGGAAACGACCTTGCCGCCGGTGAACGTCACCTTCACCTTCTCGCTCTTGACCGGCTCGCCGTCGCTGTCGATCACCTCGATCTCGATCCACTTCGTCTCTTCCTTCTCTTCCTTCTTCTCGTTCTTCTGCCCCGGCGTGCCCTTGGCCGGGTCGATCTCGATCACTTCCCGCTTCACCGCCGCCTGCTGATACTCCACCATGCTCCCCGGGTCAGCCTTCACCGGCTCCACCGGCTCCGCAGGCGCTGCGGGCGCGTCGATCACCCCCGCCATCCCCGGCACCGGCGGCGAGCCCGGGCCGGAGGCGATCTTCACCATCGTCCCGTCGATCGTCACCATCGTCCCCTTGATCGTCACGCCCGACGCATCGAGCACCACGCTGTTGCCGCCGCACTTCAGCGTGATCCCCGCCGAGCACTCGATCACCATCCCGCTGGAGGCCTTCAGGAACATCGCCCCGCCCGAATCGGCGCTCACGTTCCCACCGGCCTTCACCGCCAGGGCCCCGTCGGTCTTCACCGACACGTTCCCCTTGATCTTCAGCATGTACTTGCCGCCGACATCGATCCCGTAGTCCTTGCCCGTCTTGATCGCCACACCCTTGCCCACCGTCTGCCCAACATCTCCGTCGATCTTCTGCTTCAGATCCTTCGTGATCGTGTCGCTCCGCGAATCACCCACGAACGTCTTCATCTCCTTCAGCACGCGACGATCAAAGTCCTTCTGCGCGTGGACAAACATCATCTCCGACCCCGCCTTGTCGTCAAAGCGGATCTCATGGAAGCCCTTGCCCCCCTTGCTCGACAGCGTCTTCAGCGTCGACACCGTCTTCATGTCCGGCAGCGCATAAGGCGGCATCTGCGACGCGTTATGCACGCACCCCGTGATCATCGGTCGGTCCGGATCCCCATCAATGAACTCGACAATCACCTCATGCCCCACCCGCGGCAGGAAGAACATCCCCCACAAGTTCCCCGCCATGCCCTGCGACACGCGCACCCAGCACGAGTCCGTATCCTTGAACTCGCCCTGACGGTCCCAGTGAAAGTGGACCTTCACCCGCCCGTACTTGTCAACGTGAATCTCCTCGCCAGCCGGCCCCACCACCGTCGCCGTCTGCGGCCCCAGAACCACCGGCTTCGGCGTCACCCGCGCCGGGCGATAGTTCTGCTGCGCCGGCACCACCGTGAACGACGTCGACACCATCGGACCCTTCGACGGGCTGCCGGAAACAAACTCGTCGTTCTGGGCCGTGATCGTCACCGACGTCACCAGATAATCGCCGACCATGTTCGCCGCCAGCCCGCTCAGCGGATCTTCCAGCTTGAACTTCCCGCCAACACAGATGCCGCGGCACGACGCCTGGCCCGAATACACCGCGGTATGGACTTTGAGTTCCTCCGCGATACGGCCCGCCAGCGCCGTGATTTCCGACGGTTCCCAGTACTCGCCGGGAACCTCGTAATAGGTCGTCTTCGGGAGCGTGTGCGCGCCGCCGATCTTCTTTTCCCCGCGAATCGCCTTGGCGGGCTTCATGAAGTCAAAGTCGCCGACCACGACGTTCTCGGTGGAGTGCGACTTGTGGACCTCGAACGCCGAGATGCCGTCATCGATCCGCGACGGATCGGGAATCAGATAGTCGATCTTCTCGTACTCTTTCAACTTCTTGAACTTGCTCGGCGCATCGGCAATCACCAGCGCGTGCTTCTCCTGCGTGTGCTCGTGGAAGAGCGACAGCCCCTCCTGCTCCAGCAGCCGCATCACGAACCGCAGATCGCTCTCGCGATACTGCACGAAGAACTTCCGCTTGGTTGTCGTCGCCTCGATCCGCCAGTCCGCCGCGATGTTGTACTCCCCCAGCACGCCCGTGACGATCTCCTTGATCGTCTTGTCCTGAAAGATCCGCGAATCGGTCGTCAGGTCCATCACGCTCATCGCCGGGATCACGCTCAGGCTGAACACCCGCGCACCCTCCTTCGCACCCGGCTCGGTGATCGCGCGGACATACCCGTTAAACCAACGGTCAACACCGTTGAGCATCTTCATTCGAACGATGACCGTTCGGCCGATCAACTCATGAACCTTCAGGTCCGGCTTGGCCAATCGCACGCGCAGCGACATCTGGAACGGCTGCCCCAAGGTCTCGCTGTAGGTCATCGAGTCAAGGAGATACTCCCCCCCTCCAGTGCTCGTCTGGAGTTCGAGTTCGCGATTCGTCTCGGGCATTCAAGGGTGCTCCTGCGTGCGGCCCTGACAGAGTACCAGACAAACCGCATCGCGCCAAGCCCGCGCGCGGATTGGCGCACTTTGTGCCGCGCGGCACCAAACGTGCCCCGTCGGGCACGCGCGCAAGCCCGCTTTCAGGCCAGAATCTCGGGTGATGTACCGCCGCGATGCCCCGGACGGCCCCGGCGCGCGGTCGGCGGATCAGGCGCGAAACAGCGCGCAAGGGCCCGAGCACTTGGCGCCCGGCGTCCAGTCGCCGGTCAGGATGCCGTCGATGACGGCGCGGATTTCTTTGTCGATTTTCGCGCGGTTGAGGTGATCGAGGGCGATGCCGCCGCGCTGGCCGGTGCTGAGCACCCAGTACTCGGCGTGGCCGGCGACGGCGCTGACCTTTTCGGGCGGCGTGTTGGAGGTCGTCGCACTGATGTTTGGGCTCGGGTCGGCGGCGTAGAGCTGGTCCAGGGCTATCGCGTAGAGGCCGAGCTGGAGGTCGTCGGGGGCTGGTTCGAGGAGCTTCTTCCAGGCCTTGCCGGTTTTGTAGTCGATGATGCGAAAGCCGTGCTCGTCGCGATCGACGCGGTCGATCTTGGCGTCGATGGTGTGATCGAAGCCGGCGTGATGGAAGATCATGCGGACCTGGCGCTCGATCTCCAGGACGTGAGCGTTCTCGTCGTGCAGCCGGTCGTAGAGCAGTTCGAGCTGCGCGATGAGCGTGCCGAGCAGAGCCTTGTCGGCGCGGGCCTCGGCGGGGAGCGACTGGAAGAACAGCGTGCGGGCGATGGAGATGAGATCGGCCTTGCCGGGGCGCGGGATTCCCTCGGCGTCGGCGCTGGACCAGAGGCGATAGAAGCGTTCGAGAGCGGCGTGCGCGACGCTGCCGATCTCGGTCGCTTCGCGTTCCTCTTCGGGCATTCCCAGCACATATCGCAGGAAGAAGCACATGGGGCAACGCCGGTAGGCGTCGATCATGGTGTAGCTCAATCGCAGCGGCGGGCGGACGCGCGTGGGGATGAGGCCGCGCGTGGCGAAGAGTTGCTGAACAGAGGTGTCGAGATTCCCGCTTGCGGGTTGCCCCGGAGACTGATCGGCGCGGGGTTGCAGGCGTGCGACGATCTGCGCGACATCGGCGGAGGCGGCGGTGTTCGTCGCGCGATCGAGCGATGAGGTGATGTCTGCGGCGGGCTCGCCACGGCCGATTGCGCCGAGGGCCGCGAGGCGCGTGGCGCAGCGCTCGAGCGTGTGCATCGCGCTGGGGAGTTGCTGCTGCCAGTCGCCGGCGGCTTCGAGTGCGTCCAGCGCCGCGGCGGCGTCCTGGCGGGCACGCTGGCGGAGGCGATCGATGAGTTCGCGGCGTGCCTGGCGGGCATCAAGGTCCAACGCGTGGTCCCATGCGGATGCGGGCGTCACGGCGCTGAGGGCGAGGGCGGCGTCTTGATCGATGATGCTGACCAGCGCTGCGCTCGGCTCGTCGAGCGCGACTTCCTCGTAGAAGTTGGTGTTCTTTGAGCGGGACTTGTTGCGTTGGGCGAGGATGACGAGCCGCTTGCGGGCGCGGGTGCAGGCGACGTAGAACAGTCTGCGTTGCTCGTCCAGAGCGTCGGCGCTTTTCTGGTCGTCGGTTTGTTGCTGGCCGCAGAGGTTGGGAGGCGTGGCGATCGCGGGTGATTCTCGGTCGCCGCTGGCGGGCCACTGGGCCTTTGGGCTGACGCCGGGAACAAAGACGGTGTCAAACTCCAGGCCCTTGGCGGAGTGGGCGGTGACGAGCAGGACGTCTTCGCGTTGCGTCTCGGCGGGTGAATCGTGCCCGTCGACGATGTCGGAGGAATCCAGAGCGCCGGAGTCATCGCCGCCGCCGGCGCGGATGTCTTCGAGATAGTCCTCGATGAAGGCTCGCAGATCGCCGGGCGGGCGCAGCCGCTCCTGTCGATCCGCGGCGTAGCGGAGCAGCGTGACCAGGGCGGTGACGCGGACGGCGCGGGCGCGGGCGTCGAGCAGCGCGGCATCCGCGATCGCGCTGGTCTGGATGATGCGGCGGAGCGTCTCGGACGCGGTGAGCCCGGCGCTCAGGGCCGCGAGCGTGGCGATCTCCGTGACGACACGTTGCAGGGCGGGCACGCTCTCGGGCTGCGTGAGAAGCCATGGCAGATAGGGGCCGGGATCGGTGGCGTCGGGCTCGCCCGCCTCGACGCGCGAGACGCAGGCGGCGAAGCGATGCTCGAGCGCCAGGGCGGCGTCGGCGGGCAGCGAGATCGGCGCGTGCAGGAGCAGCGGGCGGATACCGGCCCAGTCGCGGTCATTCAAGATCGCGGCGGCCCATGCGAGGACGACCTGCACGCCGGCCTCATCGAGCTTGCCCTTGACGCGAAGGCGGCGCGTGGCGATGCCCTCGAGCTCCAGCGCGGTGCCGATGCGCTCGAGCTGGGTGTGGCTCTTGGCAACGACTGCGAACGAGCTGAGTCGCAGCGAGCTGTCGGCGCTTTGCGCGGCGCGAATGAGCGAGGCGATCACGGCTCCGGCGTCGTTGTCCTTCTTGAGGTTGACGCATTGCACGAGGCCGTCGGCGGGCGCGGCTTCGTCTGCGCGGGTGCCCTGGCGGATGACCTTGGCGGTATCGAAGCGTCTTGAGGCGCCGGCGATGATGGCGTTGGCGACGCCGATGATGCGAGCGCCCGAGCGGTAGTTTTCTTCCAGGCGGATGACGCGGTGCGTGGGAAGGCGGTGGCGAAGTGCTC
>JALHNK010000186.1 GCA_022843565.1 Phycisphaerales bacterium | reverse complement strand
ACGGTCGAGAAGCCGCCGCGGCGGAAACCTGCGACATCACCAATCGATGTGTTGGTGAGGCGAAGGTTGAACTCGATCGACCACGTGTCGCTCGTGAAGTCGAGAGTGCCGGGAGCTTCATAGGTCCAGAAGATCCTGTCTGCCGTCGCGGAAGGGCCGTAGGTGAAAGTGCCGCCCGACACCGCGCTGCTCGGAGGCGACGGGAGTTCTCCTGCCAGCGTCCAGCCCTGGGCCTGCGGAAGGGTGCCGAGCGATGGGTTGTACGACAGCACTTGCGCGGCGGCGGTTGAAGCCAAAGCGCTACCAGCGAGAACGACGGATGCAACGATTCGACGCATTTTCTCTCTCTCCTCGGGCTTCCGCCCGTTCTGCACAGGGCACGGACCAAGCACAGCCTTGGCCCGTACCCGAAAGCCGCGGCCCCGGCGGTGGCCGGGAGCACGGTGGGTATTCAAGTTACGAACGACGGCGGCGCGTCGCCATCAGCCCGCCGAGGCCCAACAGTGCCGCGGCGCTGGGCGAGGGGACCGCTTCGCCGACGATGCGGAAGACGATGAACTCGCCGTGGTCGGCACCGGGGGTCAGCGGGTTGCCGCCGCCGGTTGCCGGGGCCCACACCCAGTTGGCCGCGCTGGAGATTCCAGGAACCGGGCCCCAGAACCCACCGGGAACGATGCCGGAGTTGTCATAGCCGGGCCATGAGACCGCCGCGGTCCAGAGGTTGTTGGTCGTGGCGTACGCGATGGCCGCGTCAAGCTGCGGCACCGTCGGCAGCACGTTTGCCGGCCACGGGCCGGGCGTGCCGAAGATCTGCTGGAGATAGTCACCGGCGCGGAACGCCTGCCATGCCGGAGAGCCGGTCAAGATCGTGTTGCCCGTGGTTGTGTTGGTGAACGAGCCCATGAAACCCTGAGCCACGGCTCGGTCGCTGGCGGTGGCGACGTAAAGATAATCCGTCGGAGCGCGCCCCAGGACGTTGTAGGTGGTGACGGACGGCCATGAGCCGGAACCGACGAACGCCGACGTCGCCGTCGGCGTGCCGAAGTACGTCGAATACTGGTTGTCCACCGCCATCCGAATTGTCCAGTCATCAGCCATGGCGGTGCCAGCCAAAGCCAGCGCGGCGACCGCGATCGCAGAACCACTCAAGATCTTCATTCTCTCTCTCTCATTCCCGGGCTTCGCCCGTGTTGGGTGCCGCTGAACTCTGTCAGCACGCGTGCACGGCACAGCGTATCACAGAACTAGTCTGTCAACACGATTTTGATGAAGATTGCGCTAGGAGAAGATGGGCAACCTGCCGATGCCCGCAAGGCGTTCTTGGTCCATCTGGCGGCACCAACACCGACCATCGAAGGCTTTGAGCCCGCCGCCGAAGCGCCAAGATGAAATGCGATCTCTCGGCATCGAACGCCCGGAATGGGCGACAGCCGGTCGGGGGCGTGGCATCGATCGTGACACTCAGCGGCTCTGCGTTCAGTCCTCGCCGGCGATCGGACGCCGCGCGGGCAATCGTCGGTGATATGGGTGGTCGGAGGTCAGGGCTCGCTGACGCGCGGAGCTGGGTTCGTGGTGGTCGCCTTGGTGGCTGGTGGCTCGGTGGGGAGCGTGAGTTTCAGCTTGATCAGCGTGGCCCGGAGTTCTTTGGGCATGGCCGAGCGGATGTCCATCTGCTGGCCGCTGGTGGGGTGGGTGAAGGTGATGCGGTGCGAGTGCAGGGCCAGGCGAGGCGCGGCGTGGGCGACGCCTTCGGGGGCGTACATGGTGTCGCCGAGGATGGGGGAGCCGATGGCCTCGAAGTGGACGCGGACTTGGTGGAGGCGGCCGGTGAGCGGGCGGGCTTCCAGCAGCGCGCCGTGGATGCTGCTGCTGAGGGTGCGGTAGGCGGTGGCGGAGGGCTTGCCGCGGCTGGAGACGATGGAGGTTTTCTTTTCGCCGAACTTGCCGGGGCGGGGCTCGACTTCGAGCAGGGGCTTGTTGACGACGCCGACGGGGTGCTTGGGGGCCTTTGAGCAGATGGCCCAGTAGAACTTGCCGATCAGGCGTTGCTCAAACTGGCGGCGGAGATCGTCGTATGCGCGGTTGCGGAGGGCGATGATCAGCAGGCCGCTGGTGGCTTTGTCCAGGCGGTGGAGAAGTCCGAAGTCGCGGGCGGCTCCGAGGTTTTGGAGTTGATGGCCGTAGCGGGCGAAGAGGCCGTTGAGGAGGGTGTCGTCTTCATGGCCGAGGCCGGGCTGGGTGGCCAGGCCGCTGCGTTTGTTGACGACGATGAGATCCTCGTCCTGGTATTCGAGGGAGAAGGTGATGCGTTCGGAAGGTTGGACGGAGTGGGAGGACATGGTGGAGGGAAGTGGCAGAGTGGCGAAGTGGCAGAGTGATTGGGCGTTGAGAGCGTATGGGGGTGGGGGGTGAGGGCCGCTTCAATTTGCTGCATTGCTGCTTTGAGCTTTGTCGGGCTTCGCCGCCGGTAGTCTGCGGAGGCAGGCGAGGACGCCTGCCCCACAGGCCCTTCCCACGCCACTTTGCCACTTTGCCACTTTGCCACTTCTCAAACCGGGCAGGCGTCGTGATCGAGGTACCAGCGGAGTTCGCCGGCGTGCGGGCGGATGCCCAGAATGGGGAGTTCTTCGACGGGGAAGTTGCCGCTGGAGGCGTTCTCGGTGTACGCGGCGGATACGCGGGCGATGGTGTCGCGCTTGCCGCGGCCGGTGACGAGGATGGCGACGAATCGCGCGGCGTTCAGCAGATCAAAGGTCATCGTCACGCGGTCTGGCGGTGTGACGCGCGGGCCGGCGTTGATGCGGACGAGCTGTGTCGCGGCGTCTGGCGCGCTGAAGAGCGCTGGCGAGTGCGGGAAGAGCGAGGCGGTGTGCGCATCGCCACCCATGCCCAGGACGACGAAATCGAGCCGGTCGTGGCCCTTGTCACGACGCCCCAGCACGCGGAGCAGCTCGGCCTCGTAGTGGCGATCGGCGTCGTCCTGCAAGGCCATTATCGGGTGGACGTTGGCCTCGGGGATGCCCGAGTGCTGGGCGATGAGGTCGTCAAGCTGGCGAAAGTTTGAGCGTTCGTCATCGAACGGCACACGCCGCTCGTCAACGACCCACATGTGCGCTCGATCCCACGGGAGCTGGCGGTAGGCCGGGTCGTACATCAGCCGGCGGTACAGCGGCAGCGGCGTGCTGCCGCCCGAGAGGGCGATGTGGAAATCCGAAAACGAGCGGACGCACTGCATCGCCTGGAGCAGGATGTCCGCGGCCAGGGCGTCGATGGCGTCATCGGCGGTGGCGCGGAGCATCACCTTGCCGGGCAGGCGCGGGGCGATGGCGGGCAGGTCAAGCGGGATGAGATCGTCAGACATCCGGCGATGATATATCCTGCTCGCGGCACCAAGCGCGGATCAAGGCGTGCGGGTGGCGTCGCTGGTCGAGTCCAGGTTGTGCCAGCGGCGTTCGAGCCCCGGGGTGCTGCCGGCACCGATGATGGCGTCGGCGGCCTTTGGCCCCCAGGTGCCGGGGGCGTAGTCCTGGATCTCTGCGCGGAGTTTGGCGGATTTGAGGAACGGGTCGCAGACGCGCCAGCCGCCTTCGACTTCGTCGCGGTGCTTGTAGAGGGTGCGGTCGCCGCGGATGGCGTCGAGGATGAGCGGGCCGTAGGCCTCGATGACTTCGCCGCCGAAGGAGTTGAGGTAGTCCAGGTCGAGATTGGCGGAGGCGAGCTTGATGCCCGAGCCGGGGACCTTGCCCTCCATGCGGAGGGAGATGCCCTCGCGCGGGGCGATGGTGATCAGCAGGCGGTTGGGCGGGCGATCGGCCAGGGCCGGGTCCAGGTGGCGGAAGAGGTTGGTCGGCGGCTTGCGGAACTGGACCATGACCTCGGTGCGTTTGGCGGCCATGCGCTTGCCCGAGCGGAGGAAGAAGGGCACGCCGGCCCAGCGCCAGTTGTCAAAGCCCAGGCGGATCGCGGCGTAGGTCTCGGTGGCACGCTTGGGATCAACGCCCGGCTCGTCGACATACGCCTTGTCCTCGGGCTTGCTGCCCTTGGTGTAGCGTCCGAAGACAGCGCTGGTCTGGGCCTGCTCGTCGGTGAGCGTCGGGCAGCTGTTGATCAGCTTGATTTTCTCACGCATGATGGCGCTGGCGTCATAGACGCTCGGCGGCTCGATCGCCACGAGGCAGAGGACCTGGATAAGGTGGCTCTGGATCATGTCGCGCAGGGCGCCGGCGGTGTCGTAGAAGTTCGCGGCGCGCGAGCCGACGCCGACGGTCTCGGCGGCGGTGATCTGCACGTGGTCGATGTACGTGCGGTTCCACATGGGCTCGAAAAAGGTGTTGGCAAAGCGCATGACCAGGATGTTCTGGACGAGCTCCTTGCCCAGGTAGTGATCGATGCGGAAGATCGCGTCCTCCTCAAAGACGCGCCCGAGGCACTGGTTCAGCGAGACGGTCGTGGGCAGATCGGTGCCGAAGGGTTTCTCGATGATGATGCGCTGCCAGGGCATCGACGCGGCGTTCAGCGAGCACCAGCGGTGGCCCTCGGTGACCAGGCCGGCGGCGCCGATGTTGTCGATGATGGGTTCGTACACCGACGGAGAGACCGAGAGGTAAAACAGGACGTTGGGCGAGCCGCCCTCGCGCAGGATCTTGTACTCGCCGCCGAGATCGACGATCTTCTTCGAGAGCGCGGGGAACGACTCGGGCGAGGCGCCGTCGCCGGCGAGGTATCGCAGGCGCGGGGCGAAGCGGGCCCAGACCGCGTCGTCAAAGACGCTGGCGAACTCCTTGACCGATTCCTTCATCTTGTCGCGGAAGGCATCGTCAGAGAGCGGGGTGCGCGAGACGCCCAAGATGCACAGTTGCTCCGGCAGGCGGCCCTGGCGATCAAGGTCGTACAGCGCGGGGATGAGCTTGCGCTTGGTGAGATCGCCGCTGGCGCCGAAGATGATGAGCACGCAGGGTTCGATCGCTGGGTGGTTCGCGTGAGTCATATGGGGGCAGTCTATCGGCATTTGCGCGTGCGGAGCGGCAGGATTCGGCGGCTACGCTCGGGCGTGGACAGCGATTTACGAATCATTGACGCCAACCTGAATCGGGCCCGCGAGGGTCTGCGCGTGATGGAGGATGTCGCGCGGTTCCACCTCAACAACCCGGCCCTGTGCGAACGCATCAAGGTCGCGAGACATTCGCTCCAGCGCTGCGTGGAAACCGCCGGCTGGACCGAGTTTGCGCTGCAATCGGCCCGCGACACGACCGGCGACGTCGGCACGACGATCAAGGTCCAGAGCGAGCTGACGCGCACGTCGATCCGCGATGTGGCGATCGCGGCTGGCAAACGCGTCGGCGAGGCGCTGCGGAGCATCGAGGAGGCGGCGAAGATTCGTGGGGGCGG
>JALHNK010000185.1 GCA_022843565.1 Phycisphaerales bacterium | reverse complement strand
AGGGCAAGCTCATCGGCTTCTGCTGCTCGGATTGCCCCGACGCGTGGGATGCGCTGAGCGACGAAGAGAAGGACAAGGCGCTCGTAGACGTGGCGAAGGCCGAGGGCGACGCGGCGAAGTAAAAGTCGCGAATCGCGAGTGGGGGGCCTGAGACGTGAGACCCAGGCCGGTCAGCGCGTGATGACGAAGCCTGATTCGCTCGCGATGTCCGCAAGCGAGGCGCTCGTGTCGGTCTGGATGAATCGCGCCATGGTCGCACGGAGTTCGGCCAGGTACGCGTTGACCGCATTCGGTTCGCCCTGCGCTTCGAGCGTGACGCCGCCGTCGTGATCGTTGCGAACGAAGCCGCTGATCGCGTGTGAGGATGCGACGTGCCTCGCGGTCGCCCGAAAGCCGACGCCCTGCACGCGACCGGTGAACTGGACTCGCACGCGCATCTGATTTGCCCTCGCGACTCGAAACTCGCGACTCGCGACTCGCGACTTTGCTTTACGCCTGCTTCGCCGCGGCTAGTGCCTGTTCCTTACGCCGGCGTTTGAGCTCCGCGTCGATGAACGGCTGGATGTGGCCCGCGAGCACCTTGTCCACGTCGCCGGATTCCTCGCCGGTGCGGTGGTCCTTCACGCGTGAGTCGTAGACGACGTAGGAGCGGATCTGCGTGCCCCAGCCGGACTCCATCGCGCCACCCTTGGCCGCGTTGATTTCCTTCTCGCGCTTCTCCTCGGCCATCTGCTCGAGTTTGGCTTGAATGATGCTCAGGCACTGCGCGCGGTTCTGCGGCTGATCGCGGAAGGTGTTGGCGACGACCATGATCCCTGTGGGCTTGTGGGTCATGCGGATGGCGGTGGCGACCTTGTTGACGTTCTGGCCGCCGGGGCCGCTGGCGCGAACGAACGGCACGACATCGAGGTCGCGATCGGGGATATCGACCTTGACGTCGGCAAGTTCGGGCGTGACTTCGACGCTGGCGAACGAGGTCTGGCGCTTGCCCTGGGCGTTGAAGGGTGAGACGCGGGCGAGGCGATGGGTGCCGCGCTCGCACTTGAGGTAGCCGAAGGCGTAGGGGCCTTTGACGTGGAGCGTGACGGAGTCGATGCCGACTTCGGAGCCGAAGCCGCGCTCGACTTCCTCGATGCCGAAGCCGGCTTTTTCGAGGTAGTTGAGGTACATGCGGAAGAGCATCTCGGCCCAGTCGTTGGCCTCGGTGCCGCCATCGCCGGCGGAGATGGTGACGAAGCAGTTGCGGTAGTCGTGCTTGCCGCTCATAAGCGAGCGGAGCTCGATCTTGTCCATGCGCTGGTTGAGATCGAACAGGAGCGTGTCGGCCTCGGCGAGCATCTCTTTGTCCGGCTGGCCGCTGGTGCCGGCCTCGCGAGCCATGTCAAAGGCGACCTTGGCGTCTTCGAGCTGGCGGATGGCACCTTCGAGCGGCTCGATCTGGGCCCCGAGGTGCTTCATATCGCCGACGATCCGATTGGCCTTGGCCTGATCGGTCCAGAAGTCGGGCGATTCCATCTGGGCTTTGAGTTCGCGGAGCTGGCTGGCCTTGTGGGCGTAGTTAAAGCGAGTCGCGGATCGTTGAGATCCGCGCCTCAAGCTGCGCGATGACGGGAGCGTGTGCGTCGTAGTTCATAGCGAGATGGTAGGTGGGGATGTTCGCAAAGAAAACGCCACGACTCGATCGATTCGGCGGACAGTTGTGGTAATCTCTGGTCGTGATGACCAACGTGCCCAACACGATCGAGCCCGCGCCGGGCGACGCGAGCGTGCCCGACGGCCAGTGGGTGCCCGTCGGCCAGCGAGACACAGGCACCATCGCGCTCCCGCCCGTCGATCGATACGACGAGAGCCTCGACGGCTTCGGGCACAGCGCGGGGCTCGGCGGCTCGGGCTCACTGTGGATGATTCTGTTCATCGGCGTGCTGCTGGCGGGTTTGATGATGATCGTGTGGATGCTGCGCTCCGCGCGGCAGATGGCTGACACACCTCTCGTAAAGCCGCCGGGGCGTCGCAAGCGGGGCGAGCAGGTCAGCGCGTGGGAGGAGGCGGGGCGACGGGCGGGGATGCCTCGGGATGAGGAAACGCCGCGCGAGCCGGGCGGGGGTGGGATGTTTGATGACAACGACGATGAGGACAACCCTGATCGGCCGATGTGGGGCGATTCGCCCCGGGGTGAACGATGAGGAGCGCGAGCGGCTCGAACGACGGGGGCGGCGCGACGGGCCTGCGTCCGACGGCGCTGGTGATCGGCGGCGCGCGGCGAGTCGGCGCGGCGATCTGTCGGGAGCTGGCTGATTCAGGGTGCGATGTCGTGTTCACGTACCACACGAGTGAGCGCGAGGCGGAGGAGCTGGAGGCGGAGTTGAACGGGGCTCGTGGGCGGGTCGTTGCCACCAAAGAGCGGCTCGAGATGCACGAGCCCCAGCGGCTGGCGGCGCAGATTGACGCGATCGTCGCGGGCCGCGCGTCGTGGGATGTGCTGGTGGTGTGCGCGTCGAGCTACAAGCCGTGTTCGCTCGCGGCGTTCACCGCGGCGCGAGCCATCGCGGACTATCAGGTGAACGCGATCGCGCCGGCGATGATCTGCCAGGCGATGGCCCCGCGGCTCGCGGAATCGGCCATGCCCGGTGGCGGCTCGATCGTGATGATGGGCGATGTTCACGCCATGGGCGTGACGGGCCGTCCGCGGCGGGGATTTGTGACGTACTCGATGAGCAAGTGCGCGATGACGGAGCTTGCGCTGGTGCTGAGCCGCGAGCTGGCTCCCCGCGTGCGGGTGAATGTGGTCGCGCCGGGTGTGGTGGCGTTTCCGGAGAGTGGGCCGGAGGCGGATGAGGCGATGCAGGCGCGGTATCTCTCGCGCGTGTCGCTCGGCAGATCAGGCACGCCACAAGACGCGGCGGTGGCGGTGCGGTTCCTGGCGCTGGAGGCGGCGTATGTGACGGGGCAGGTGTTGCGGGTGGATGGGGGGGAGGGGTAGGGGCAAATGGCACATGTGCAAATGGCAAATGGCAATATGACGCAGGGTGGGAGGGGGCGAGGGTGGTGGGTGTGGGCGGTGGTTTTTGTTTTGGCGATGGGTGTGGTGACGAATGTTGGGGTGGCTTGGTGGTGTGTGTATAGGGCCACCAGCACCGCTCCAATCGACAGCGGTCAGTTGATGATCGAGATCTCTGATGACCGTCAGCCCGCCTCTGTTAGGAGGATGACTTGGATCGGGGCGAGTACCTTCGAGTGGACGGAGAAGGACGGGTTCCCGCACAGCAATCTAACCTTCTTTGTCGCGGACCCCAGGATGCCGGTGAGCGTTCGTCGAGAACTTCATCAATGCCTTGCGGCATCGGGCGGCATGGCGTCCGAACCGACGTCTGTTGAACGCGAGTTGCTCGCGGCTGGTTGGCCGTGGCTCGCGCTGGTGTGCGATCGGAGTATTACGTCTACTCGAAGTGGTGGGCTCGTCGGGACCGAGCGCATTCGCGGCGGTTGGGTTCATGAGTCGATGACTCCGCTCCGGGGGGTCGCTCTCGCATTTACCTACGAGCGAGTCATGTTTCCGTATCGCCCGCTCTGGCCCGGCCTGATCGCAAACACGCTGCTCTACGGCGCATCGTGGGCCGCGGCGTTGTGGGCGACGATCGCAGTGATCTCGTGGCGAGCGAAGGTGAGGCGTGCCCGTCGGGGGCGGTGCGGTGAGTGCGGGTATGACCGACGCGGGCTCGCGAGCGCGGCGGTTTGTCCGGAGTGTGGAAAGGGGGCGTAGTCGCACATGGCAAATCGCAAAATGGCAAATGGCAAATTCGGGGAGAGCGGGAGGAGGGTCTGGCTGTGGGTGGGGCTCGCGACTCTGATCTTGGCGCTGGGCGTGGTGACGAATGTTGGGGTGGCTTGGTGGTGCGTGTTCCGGAGCGTTTCGATTTGGGGTTACTCCGCGCCAGCTCCGATGTACGTGTCAGCCGGACGCGGGCTGCCTCATCTGCGGTGGTTTGGTTACGAACGGCTTGAGGCACTCTACATTGAAGAAACCTCGGTGTGGGCTAAGGAATCCAAACGGTCAACGCCCGAGTATGTTCTGGCACCGGCGACGGCCGCGTTTAGAGAGATTCGGTCTTCCGCAGACGCGCCGGTGGGCGTTCAAAACACACCAATCTTCCTCCAGGGAGAGTTTCGAGCGGCGGGATGGCCGTGGCTTTCCGTATGCAGCGTTTCATTCTTGACTGGTTCACCGGCTGGCCCGCAGTTCGTTGATCGCGGCGGGTGGTGGTGCGATTGGTTGCATGCTGACCTTGAGCCCATCGTCGGCGAGTGGGCCATCGGAATCGATCCGACGACCTCGCCACGCCGTGTGATATTTCCCTACCGCCCCCTCTGGCCTGGCTTCATCGCCAACACGCTGGTCTACTTCGTCGCGTGGGCCAGCGTGCTCGTCGTGCTCTTCGCCGGAACTACGGGGATGCGGCGCGTCCTACGCGCACGTCGCGGCCAATGTCGCCGGTGCGGGTATGACCGAAGCGGGCTCGCGAGCGCGGCGGTTTGTCCGGAGTGTGGGAAGGGGGCGTAGTCGACAATGGCAAATCGCAAAGTGGCAAATGGCAAATTCGGATTGAGCGGGTGGGGGCCTCGGCGGTGGGTGGCGGCGGTGGTCTTTGTTCTGGTGATGGGGGTGGTGACGAATGTTGGGGTGGCGTGGTGGTGCGTTCATTCACGCGGCAGGGCGACTGGCGGCGGCGTTGTCACGGCCATTGCTCCGGCTGGGCTGCCCGGGAAAGTGCTTTGGTTGCAGTGGCCAGGTTATGAGGCTTTCATTTGGCCCCAGCTCGGCTGGGATAAGGAACCGATCGACGCGGCGCCCGGCGCGCCAGGGTCCGTGCGAGCGTTGGCCGGCGCATCGGTGATCGAGAGCATTGAGCGAGCCGGCAACACCGGCGAATCCATGTACGGCGAGTTCCACGCCGCGGGTTGGCCTTGGCCTGCCCTGTACGTTGACTGGCATGACATCAACGCCCGCGCGGCGAGCCGAGGGCTTTCGCCGCTGCCGCGCCGGCCCGATTTCGCCGACGAGTTGAACCCGCTACGCGTACCGGCCGCGTGGCTCGGCACGAACGGCAACTTGCTCCCGTATCGCCCCATCTGGTTCGGTTTCATCGCGAACACGGCTCTCTACGCATCGCTATGGGCAGTCGTGGCGCTGCTGTTGCCCGCGGCATACGCACGGTGGCTGCGCGGCCATCGAGCCCGACGCGCGCGCTGCGGTGAGTGCGGCTATGACCGACGCGGGCTTGCGAGTGCGGCGTCGTGCCCCGAGTGCGGGCATGAGCAAAGGCCCACGCCGCGCGCGGCGACGTAACACACGCGCACTCACTCGCGTTCACCCTCCCCCGGTCCCTACCC
>JALHNK010000184.1 GCA_022843565.1 Phycisphaerales bacterium | reverse complement strand
AACGTGCTCAAGACTCGCCCGCCGAACAACGCGACGCCGACGCCGGAGGAGGCGGCGCGTTGCAGCCCGTATCTCTTTGATCAGATCATGGCGGTGCGGCCGGAGGCGATCGTGACGCTCGGGCTACCGGCGACGCGGCTGGTGCTCAAGAGTGACAAGAGCATGGGCGAGCTGCGCGGGCGCTGGAGCGAGTGGCAACACCCGGATGCGAGCAAGGCGCAGGGCGTGAGTATCCCGGTGATGCCGACGTTTCACCCGGCGTTTCTGCTGCGGCAGTACACGCCGGAGAATCGGACGAAGGTGTGGTCAGACCTGCGCAGCGCGCTGGTGAAGCTCGGGCTGCCGGTGCCGGGAAAGTAAACGAGGCAGGCACTGGGGATCGGGCGCTGGGCGCTGGGCACTGGCTCATGGCGCGATGATTCGGAGCGTGCGAACCTCTCGGCGAGAGTTGGTGCCCGATCAATTCAGCGTTGCCATGATGGCGCGGGTTGGTTGGCGGGGGCGCGGGTGAGGTGTTCTTTGGCTTTCATGACGAAGAAGTAGCCGGCGATGATGAAGAGCGCCAGGCCGACGCCGGTGGCCATGAGCTTGACGCGGCGGCGCGCGGGAGTTGGCGGCTGGATGGGATCGGGGACGCGTTGGAGGCGTGCGCCGGGCGGGAGCGGGGCGTCATCGTCGATGAGTTCGAGATCGGCGTAGGGCAAGCCGCGCGAGAGCATGAAGACGGCGACGCTGGCTTCTTGATCGGCGTCGATGTAGAGCGGCGGAGGGGCGTTCGCGGCGGGGCCGTCGGTGGCGCGGGTGTGAACGAGGAATCGTGGCATGGGTCAGGGCTTGGGCGGGGTGACGCCTGGCGTGGTGGGTGTCTTGGGCGTGCCGAGGCCGGGGATGCGTTCTTTGATGAGTTCTTCGCCCTTGGACTTGATCTGGTCTTCGATGAGGCGGCCGGCGAGTTTCTTGAACTCGTCGAGGGTTTCGGCGCTGAACTCGGGGGCGGTGGTGGGGTTGGAGAGGCTCCCTCGGGTGCGGAGGGGGATGAGAACTTTGTCGTCGATGGTGGCCAACTGCTTGCCGGTGAGAGCGCCGAACTGCTGACTGACGGCTCCGAGGGTCTCGCTGGTGAGGGCACCGGCGGGGACCCAGGTGGTGAGATCGACTTCGCGTTTGACCAGGTCGATCGAGCCCTGGGTCTGGAAGGTGAAGGTGTCCAGCGGGAATGTCCAGCGTGCGATCTGGAGAACACCCTTTCGGGCGGCGACGCTGAGCGGGTCGTAGCGCAGGAGCTTGGCGCCGGCGTCGGTGGCGGTGAGCGGCTTGAGGAGCTTGGCGATTGAGGGGGCCAGCGCGACGCGGGCCTCGCCCAGGTCGATGAGCATGTCGCCATCGAGGATGGACATGTCGCCGGCGAGGGGGACATTGATCGCGCGCGAGGTGAAGCGAGCGGGCTGATCGCCGGCGCGTTT
The DNA here is from genome assembly GCA_022843565.1 of Phycisphaerales bacterium. Classification (GTDB taxonomy): domain Bacteria; phylum Planctomycetota; class Phycisphaerae; order Phycisphaerales; family UBA1924; genus JACVCS01. Next base: position 3,988 of record JALHNK010000184.1, on the reverse strand, counting down.
CTCGATCACGCCGAAGACGGGCTGCTTGGTGGCCAGGATGCCGCTGAGGCCGGGCGAGACTTCGGTGATGGTGATTTCGAGCGGGCCGGAGGAGCGGAACGCGGCGTCATCGATCGTGCCGGCGATGGAGGCGGTGGCACGGGGCGACGAGGCGTCGATGACGGCGGAGCCGCGGCGGGTGGCGGCGTCGTAGTCGGCGGATTTGATGGTGACGCTCGAGGTGGACCCGAGCAGCTCGTTGAGCATTCCGCCTTGGGCGGTCAGGGCGTCCACGAGCGCGGTGGGGATCAGTGGGAGGCGTGCCTCGGCGGTGTACTTGGCGTTCTGGGGCGTGATTCCGGCGGGACTGAGCGCATCGCGGACGGTGGCGGTGAGTTTCATTGCGCCGGTGGCGGGTTGTTCGGCGAGCTGTGCGGAGGCGACGTCGAGGGAGATTTCGGCGCGGCGGGGGTCGGTCCAGCGGGTGCGGAGCTTGAAGCCGGAGAGACGGAGGGGGCCGCGCTCGATGCCGGCGATGGCGGATTGCGATGTCTCGATGAGAAGGTCGAGCTCTTCGGGGATGGGGGTCTGGCCCGGGGCGAGGTTTCCGGGGAGGTTGAGCTTGTCGAGGGTGATTGAGATGGGGGAGATGTTGGCGAAGGTGATCGGCGTGCGCGGGGGTGTGTTGGCGGCGGGCGTGCCTGCTGAGGTCGCCGAGGCGCGCGGCGTGGCTTGGGCTTGCGTCAGCGTCTGGTTGAGCCACTGCGTATCGGGAGTGCAGACGATCTTGAGCGGGGCTTCGAGCTCGACGCGACCGCTTGGCGAGAGACGCATTTTCAGGGGCGTCTCGGTGCGGGTGCGTGCGCCGGTGATCGAGGCGGTGGCGGTGAGGCGGTCCAGGCGCGTGGTGCCGGCGGCGGGGACGAGGCGGGCGTCGACATCGAGGGATGCGTCGGCGGTGGGGCCGATGATCGCGACCGGGAGCATGGGGTCGGACATGATGGCGCCCAGGAGGCCGCAATCGATGGCGCGGGCGGCGAACTGGAGCTGGAAGGGGCCGTCGGGCTGGCCCTTGGCGAGCGTGAGGGTCGCGGTTGCGGAGAGATCGCCAAGGCGGGAGCCGCCGGCGGAGCGAGCGCCGCCGGTGAGCGAGGCGCGGACGACGCCGCCGGTGCCGATGAGCGTGGCGGGAGCGGCGGTGATCTCGAGCGAGATCGGCTCGACGGTGATGCGGTCGCCCAGTGCGCTGGAAACGTTGCTCATGCCGGGGCGCTGCGCGATGGACCAGTTGGTGGGCGAAGCGATGGAGAGCGAGGCGGTGAGGACTTGATCAGACTGCGGCTGCGGCACCAGGTCCGGCGTGATGGGGATGGTGACGGGGTTCAGCGAGAGGACCAGCGGCAGCGGGCTCTGGAGTTGCAGGTCGCCGGTGCCGCCGGTGCTGTTGAGGGCCTTTAGCAGGCGATCCAGCGAGGCACGATCGAGGTTGGAGCTGAGGGTGAGTGTCGAGACCTTGGCGTTGCCCTTGCCCAGATCGGCGCGGATGGCGAGCGTGGCGCGGTCGAGCGTGGCATCGGCGCGGAGGGCGATGAGGCCGGCGTCTTCTTTGATGGCGGCGGTGGCGTTGACGCGTGAGCCGAGGGCGTCGCTGAGATCGGCGACGAGAGCGCCGACGCTTGGGGTGAGGAGTGCCGCGAGGGAGGCGGGGGTGTCGGTGAGGCGGACCTCGGCGGTCAGGCCGCTGGCCAGGATGCGTGGTTCGAGCGGTCGCGAGCCGAGGAGTTCCAGCGGGCGGTTGATGCGGGCGTCGGCGTTGAGCTGGAACGGGGCACCGCCCGAAGCGGCGTTTGCGCGGCAGGTGAGCGTGAAGGGGCGCTCGGGGGTGTGGACGATTTGGAGCGTGACATCGCGGATGTCTACAGCGGTTGCGGGTGCGGCGGCGTCGGTGGCTGTGGCGGGGGTTGCGATGCGGGTGAGTCGCAGGCCCGAGAGGGAGAGGGTGGCGTCGGTTTCCAGGGCGCTGGCCAGCGCGGCGGGGCCGAGCTTGCCCTTGGCGGCGGGTGTGGCGTAGATCGCTTTGGGGATCTTGAGCGTGGCGACGCCGCCGGGCTCGAAGCGCCAGCCGCTTTGCGGGTCCAGTGAGCGGGCGAGGAACTCTCCGGCGGCGGACCATGTGAGGGTCGAATCGGTGCCGACGAGTCGGATCTCATCGGGCGTGAGGATCGCGCGTGCGGCGGCGTTGAGCTTGGCGCTGGTGATGCTGATGAGAGCGGAGGGGACGCCGTCGGTTTGGGAGCCCTCGATGGCGATGTCGAGCGTTGGGCCGATGTCGGTGGCCAGGCGGAGGCCGGTGTCCAGGACGAAGGGCTCCAGAAGGGCGGTGGCGACCGAGCGCAGGTTCGCGGTGCCCTTGAGGGCCATGCGATCGAGCGTGGGCTTGGCGTACTTGTCGATGGCGCTGGCGATGGTCAGGTCGATCGCGAGTGTGCCGGCGTCGGTGTTGTCCACGCGCGCGGCGGCGGTGGCTTTGATGGCGAGATCGCGCATGAGGCGATCAGCTTTGAGTTCGATGCGGACTGGGCGGGTTTCCAGGGGCTTCCACGCGGCGGCGGGGTCAAGTTTGATGCGACCGGCGGCGCTGTCGAGCTCGACGGTGGCGTCGATCTGGGCTTCGCCGAGTTCCAGGTCTGGGCCCGAGGGCACGGGCATCGAGGCCTTGGTCAGCGTGATGACGACGCCCGGCCAGCGCTCAAGCTCGATGACGCCCGAGCGTGCGAGCGCGGCTTGGACATCGGCGCCCATCTCGCGGATGAAGGTGTCGCTGAGGCGGATGGGCGAATCGGAGGAGAGGGCGACGCGCGTGCCGTCGGACGTTGCGGTGAGCTTGCCGTTGGCGTGGGTTGACGAGAGCTGGAGCGTCGCGGTTGAGGCGGTGGGCGTGTAGGAGACGACGCTGGTGATATCGACGCGATCGCCGACGGCGCGCGTCAGGCGGCCCTTCATCGAGGCGAGCAGATCGAGTGCGGGCGTGGGGATTTGGTCGGCCTTCACTGCCAGGTCGACGGTGAGCTTCTGGGGCGTGATGGCGCCGGTGTCGTCTGACCACTTAGCGGCCCGGGCGTCCAGCTCGAATGTGCCGAAGGGGTCTTTGGTGGTGCCCTCGATGACGCCCTTGAGCGCGGCCTTGAGTGTCTTGGCGACTTCGAGATCGATCTGGCCGGCGAGCTTTCGGAGGCGGGTGCGCTGATTGGGGGCGTTCTCGTCGGTGATGGTGAGCGAGCTGTCGGCGATGACGATGGTGGCAGCGAGGCTGGGCGGGACGCGAGCGGGGTCTTTGCTGCGCGACGGAGGCGGGGCGTTCTTGGAGGGGGCCAGCGCGCGGTCGAGGTTGGTGGTGCCGGCTTTGCTGCGGGCGAGGGTTGCGTCGAAGGAGAGATCGACCTGGCCGAGTTGGTAGTGGCCGGCGATGAGCGACCAGAGGCTGACCGGGACGCTGACGCGGGCCTCAAGGACGGGGGAGACGCCCTCTGAGAGCGTGAGTTTTTCGATGACTTGCGGGCCGGACCAGGAGAGGCTGACGCCGGAGACTTCGACGGTACCTTGGATCTGGTCGGCGGCGGCGCGTTTGACGATTCCGGGGACGAAGCCCGAGGCAATGGTGGGGAGCAGGATCGTGAGGATGATCCCGCCGACCAGCAGCACCGCCAGCGAGATGAGCAGGACGCGGCGGATGCGTTTGCGGCGCGCTTGGCGCGGATCGACGGTTGTGCCCCAGCCGGAATCAGCGTCGGCATCGGCGGAGGGCTTGGATTTCTTGGAGGCCTTGGACTTCTTCTCAGCCTTGGCCCAGAAGTTCTCACCCCCGCCGGATGGATCGTTCTGCGAGGAGGGGTCGTCCGGGGTGTTCCAGCCTTGATCGCTCATAGCTTGGTTCCGAGGTGCAGTGTATCTGAGCGGGCGGGGCGGCGGGGCGGCGGGCGGCGGCGGGGCCGGCGGCGGCGGAAAATGG
>JALHNK010000183.1 GCA_022843565.1 Phycisphaerales bacterium | reverse complement strand
GCTCAGCCCCTCCAGCACGATCACATCATCGCCGATCGTCGGCCCGAGCTTCACGAAGCGCTGGCTCGCCCGCATCGCCGGCGCGAGCTTGCCGTCTGGCCCGGGCTCCTGCGTGTCCTTGATCACGAACACCTGGTCGGCGTAAGACGCACGCCGCACCGCCGTGACGGGCACGACGACGTACGTCCGGCTCTCCTCGACCGGCACGCGGATCTTCACGAACATCCCCGGCCGCAGCGCGTCATCTCGATTGTCAACCTCGGCCCGCACCCGCACGTTTCGGGTCGTCAGGCTGGCGCTGGAGTCAATCGCAACAACCTTCAGTTCAACACTCCCCCCGCTGCTCCCGCCCGTGCCCCCCGTATCGCGCGTTCCCGACACCACCGTGCCCACACGGACCCGCCCCAGATACTCCTGCGGCACCGCGAAGTCGATATAGATCGTGTCGGCCATCTCCTGCAGCGTCGCGATCGGCGCGCTCTCCATCCCCATCTGCTGCGCCAGGAACTGCCCCTCGTGGATCGTCCGAAGCCCGACCCGCGCCCGGAACGGCGACGTGATCGTCAGCTTCTGGATCCGCGTCCGCACCTCGTCGACCTTTGACCGCTCCTCATCCACCATCGCCTGCGCCCGCAGTTTCTCCGCCGCGGCTTTCTCCAGCTCCGCTCTCGCCCGATCCACCTCAACCTCCGGCGTCGCCCGCGCCGCCACCGCCGCCTGCTGCCGCTTGAACTCCGCCTCGGCCAGCCTGATCCGCGCATCGACCACCGCCACGTCCGCCTCCGCCACGCGCAGGGCCGCCTCCGCCGATCGCAACTGCGATTGATCCGTCTGATCGTCCAGCTTCACCAGCACCTGCCCCGCCTCGACGACGTCGCCGGACTTGAACCCGACCATCCGCACCACGCCCGGCAGCTCGTTCTGCACCGTCACGCTCCGTAGCGCGAACACCGTCCCCACCAGATCGCTCGTCGGCCGCCACTGCGCCGTCTTCACGCTGGCAATCGTCACCGCCTCCGGCGGCTCAAACGATGGCTGGGCGCTCTGGGCCGCGATCTGCCCGCGCTTCAACACATAGAGCCCGCCGGCGACGCCCGCCAGCAGCACGAAGATCGAAACGCCAACCACCAACGGCAAAGTTCTCACTGTCCACCTCGTGTTGCAGAGCCTCTTGACCCGACCCTCGCGCCGCCACCGGACTTCGCGTTGACAGCCGCCTTGCCCCGGGCCAGCGCGGCCGTCTTCTTGCTCTTGGCCTTCGCACCCGCCTTCGCGCTCGCCGCCAGCGCGCCGCGCTTTCGCGCCGCGCCCGCGGCCCCCGCCGCCTCGCGTTCCAGATCCCCCAGCGCACGCAGCACGTTCCGAATCGCCTTCAGCCGCGCCGGCGAAACATCCCCCATCCCAAAGATCCACTGGAACCACAGCCCATGAATCGCTAGATGAATCGTGTCGCCGACGCCCGGCTCCAGCTCGTCGCGTTTGAGCAGCCTCTCCATCTCGCGATGCACCTTGCGCATGGGCTCGACCTGCCGCTCATCGTGAACAAGCGCCGCGACCAGCACGCGGTTCCGCGCCCGCTCGCTCTCGGTCCATTTTTCGGTGCCCGCCATGCAGGTGGACATCATCGAGCTCACCGCCGGGCAGCGCGTCCCCGTTGCGAGCTGCTCCGCGTACGTGCGATGAAACTCCTCCTGCCACTGGCCCACCTGCCGCTCGACCAACGCCGTGATCATCGCGTCCTTGCTCGGCACGTGATGCAGCAGCCCCGCCTTGCTGAGCCCCGCCCGCTTGGCCACCGCCTCCAGCGTCAGCCGCCCCATCCCATCGCGCAGCACCACCGCCTCCGCGGCGTCCAGGATCGCGTTCAACTGCCCGCCCTGCTTGTCAAGCTCCCGACGCCCAGCCATCCCCCACTATACCAACCGGTTGGTCGGTCAGCCACCGGCGATCAAGATCACGCGGGAATCTTCGCGCTTCTCAGGAGTCTCCCTCACGCGTCGCATCTCGATGCAGCACCGGCATCATTCCGCCGCCCCAACACTCACACCCCCACCGACGCCATCACCCGCTTGCCCACCACCCGCTCGGCGTACTCGTTCATCGCGTCGCGAAGCTGCTCGAAGCTCTCCAGCACGTAATAAATCGGCTGGTAATGGTCGATATCAAACGGCGTCGAGCACACCCGCTCCAGGTCAAACGGCCGCCACTCCGGCACCTCGCGCGTCGAGCACGCGATCGCGCTCTCCGGCCCATCCACACTCTTCTCCCACTGGCCCTTGAGCGAGTAGGCACTCTCGGCGTGGCTTGACACCAGCCCGCTGCCGTAGACCTTCACCTGACCATTCTCGCGGATCAGCCCGAACTCCACCGTGAACCAGAACAGCCGACCCAGCCGCTCCACGTGCTCCGGATCGTCGCACACCATCGCCGCCTTGCCGTAGGTCTGCAGGAAATCCGCGAACACCTTCAGCGTGTGCAGCGGCACATGCCCGAAGACATCATGGAATATGTCCGGCTCGGGCAGGTAATCCATCACCTCGCGAGGGCGGATCAGCACCGTCGTCGGAAACTCGCGCTGCGCCAGGCACGCGAAAAACGCCTTCGCCGGCAGATACCCCGGCACCGCGTACGACGCCCAGTTCGAAACCTCGCCCAGGAACTTGTTGATCCCGTCCATCTTCGTTCCGGCCTTGAGCACCTTGCCCCCGGCGATCGTCAGATCCTTCTCCAGCACCAGGCTGTCCAGCAGCGGGATGTGGTCGCGCGTCAGCCGCAGCACCTTCATCCCGTCGATGAACTGGCGCGACACCTGCTGCTCCAGCATCGTCCAGCGCCGGTCGTACATGTCGCGCCACACGTCGTGGTCCTCCGGCGTGTACCGCGCGTAGTTCTGCGAGATGTAGAACCGATCGGCATCAATCTCATCGTGATGCAGCTCCGGAGCCTTGTCCGCCGCGGCTTGCGCGATCCGGGCCTCGTCCGAGTCGATGATGTTGTTGTAGTTGATGTCGCTGCGCATCGGGCAATCCTCCGGAAGGCCTAGGGCACCCCTAAGGGTCTTCCCAAAGTGTACCACCAAACTCCGGTTGGGCGGTATGATCCGTCGTGAACTTCCGCCCACCGATCCATCCCGCCCCCGCCCCCGCCCCCACCCCCCGCGCCCGCAGCGCCGCTGCGCTCACCCGCCCGCTCGCGTTCATCTCACTGCTCGCGCTCAGCGCTTTCGCAACCGGCTGCCACTCCAACGGCGAGCCCGTCGTCGGCGTTCAAGCCGCGCCCGGCCCGCTGGGCTCCACGATTCTCCTGCCCACCGTTCAACTCTCGCCCCCGCAGAGCCCCATCCGCCAAGCCGCGATCGATCCCGGCGTCACCCGCCAGCAGACCCAGCAGATCATGAGCGACATCGCCTCGCGCCGCAAAACCCTCGCGACGCTCTCGCCCGCCGACCGCGAACGCCTCCGCGTGCTCCTCGCGGCACAAAAGAGCGAAAAGCTGCAAGGACTCGGACGGAAGTTCGAGGAGCGGTAGGAGCCTTCAGCCTTCAGCCTTCAGCCTTCAGCCTTCAGCCGCCAGCTTTCAGCAGAACGGCGTGAGACGTACCGTCACCCGCGATGGGGAATCGCGGCTCGTTTCATGTTCATGTTCGCTTGTATGTTCCGCCGCGGCTCTTCCCGCTGACGGCTGAAAGCTGAAGTCTGGCGGCTCCTACCGCTGCTCTATCACCGCCCGCGCCGGCAGATCCGCCAGCGGGCCCCACCACACGATCTGCCAGTCCTTGCTGATCGCCGTGCGCATCGGGTCCAGCGCCGCGATCACGCCGATCGCGTATCCGCCCTGCTGCCCGCCGGTACCCGTAACCTCCTCGCCCGCCGACGAGTACGCCCGGGCCTCCACCCGCCAGTACTCGCACGTCAGCGAGAAGCACGCGTCCAACCGGTCGCGCTCCGGGGACTTCAAGCCCGAGACGCCCGTCACCGCGATCAGCTTCTCGACGCTGTTGATCGGCCCCTTCTCGCGCGTATCGAACACCGCATCGGCGAACGCCGGCCCGTCAGCGTCCGGGCTCACTGCCTGCGCGATCGCCACCAGCACCTCGCGCGGCGCGCTGTTGATATGCACACGCGAAGGCCCGCGATCGCGGATCAACTGCCCCTGTGCCGACAGCTTCGCGTCCTTCTCGATCGTCATCGCGGCTCGATTGAAGATCTCCGCCACCGACACGTCGCGCACCGCCTCCTGCGCCGTTCGCCGCCGCAGCCGCCCCTGCTCGTCGTACAGCCGAACCTCCAGCCGCCCGCCCGCGTCAGACTCCATGTCAAAGCCCAGCACTCCGCCCTGCTCATACACCCCCGCCTGCGGCAGCCGGAACGCACTGCCCCACCACTTCAAAAACTCCGTCAACCCCGCCTGCGTGTGGTGCATCGCGTACTCGTTCGTCTGCCGCTTCAGCGCAAGACGCAGCGATGACGATCGCTCCAAGAGCAGCACGATGATCATCGCGCCCACGAGCCCCACCAGCATCACCAGCGGCAGCGCAAACGCCCTCTTTCGCCCACAGCGCATCACGGCCGCGTCCCCCCACCCCCACCGCCACCACTCGGCGCGGGCGACTGTGTTCCGCGTCCGCGAAGCTGATCGCGATTTGCTTCCTTGTCAACCCCCGCCCGCGTTGCGCGGCTCGATCCCGACGAGAATCCCGATGACGTCCGCCCACGCTCACCCGCGGCCCCCGAAGCGCCAGCCGCGCCCTCACCCGCCGGCAGTTCCTCCTCCAACCCCGCAAACCGCGTCGTGCTCGAGCGCGGCTCAACACCCGTCGTCCAACCAATCTCAAACAGCCAACGCACCTGCCGCCCGCCCTCCAGCGTCAACTGCACCTCCGCGTACGCAGGCAACTCACGCTTCTCCGTCACGGTCACGATCGACACCGCTTCGAGCTTCTGCGTCTCTTGATTCGTTCGATAAAACTGCGTCTTCATCGACGACACGTTCCGGCACAGCGTCACCCGCCCGATCGCACGATCGCCAGCGTCCGGCCCGTCCGGCTTGTCCCCCAGCGGATACACCTCCCACACCAGGTCCGGGCCCGTCCCCTCGCCCACGCGCCCGCCCGATGGGTCCGGCCGCGCTGCGGCGCGAGCCACATCCTCCGCGCTCAGCTCGCGCGGCCGAATCACAAACGCGCCGCGCGTCATCGCAAACTGCAAGCCGCTTTCCATCCCGCCGGGAATCGCCAGCGGCGGCTCAGCGACCAGGATCTCCATCCCGCCATCACCCAGCAGGTTGATCCGCGGCTGCGTGCTCATCTCCTCCGGATCCAGCGTCGGTCGACCGTTGAACCCGCCGAACATGCTCTTCTCGCCCTCTCCGCCACCCCCACCGCCCTTGTCCCCCCCGCCACCACCGCCGCCCTTGCCGCCGGATCCCGCCGCGACAGATCCGCCGCCCGCCGGGCCGGCAG
>JALHNK010000182.1 GCA_022843565.1 Phycisphaerales bacterium | reverse complement strand
CATGGCCAGCGCCAGCGTTCCCCACGCGTACGGGAACGGGATGTAGAGTGTCGCGACCAGCAGCGGGAAACACACGAGCATCGCCAGACCCGAGACGACGAGGTACGCGCCGCGGATCTTTGTGCGCAGCCGATCTGCGAGCCAGCCGCCGAAGAGCGTCGCGACGATGCCGGTGACCACCGTGAGCCCGCCGAAGATCAGGTTGACCTGCGCAAGCCCCGATCCGTCTTCTGGGCTGCCGCCCATTCGATAGACGTGAACGTACTCCGGCATCCAGAACGAGATCCCCCCCACTGCGAAGGTCATGGCGGTCATGCCGAGCGTGCAGAGCAGGTACGACGGCGTGCGGAGGATCGTCTTGTACTCGATGAGCGTCGAGCGACGCGCGGCCGGGGCGGAGGGGGGGCGGGCGCGGGTGAGATCCGCTTGCCCGCGGGCCGGCTCCTTCATAAACCAGCAGCACACCGCGAGGACGATTCCGGGCGGGAGGGTGATCAGGAACGCCCAGTGCCACGAAGACAAGTTGGCAACGGTGCCGCCGAGGATGTAGCCCAGCGCGCTGCCGACGGGGATGGCGATGTAGAACCACGACAGCACGGTGCCGCGACGGCTGACGGGGTAGAGATCGGCGATGAGTGTCGGTGCCGTGGGGCCGTACGCGGCTTCGCCCACGCCGACGAGCACTCGCATGATGAGCAGGAACGTGTAGCCGGTGGCGAGGCCGGAGCCGGCGGACGCCGCGGACCAGAGCAGGACGCCGAGGCCGACGAGTGTCCAGCGCGGCGCGCGATCGGCGAGCCAGCCGAAGATGGGCGCCATGACCATGTACGAGATCAGAAAGGCGGTGGCCAGGAGGCCGATCTTGGTCTTGGCGGTGGTGTCCGCGGGGTCGAAGAGTTCTTTCTGGATCAGGGGCTGGACAGCCGCGAGGATGTAGCGATCGATGTAGTTCCAGAGATTGATGGACAGGAGCAGGATGAGCGCAACGCGAGCGCCGGGGAGCGGGCTCTGGCCCGCGCCCGCTGCGCCCACTGGCTCGTGATTTGAGCTCGTCGCCTCACCTGAGATCATGCGACGAGCGTATACGAAGTCACGAGCGCACGCGCGCGATCTCGATCACGCTCACGGCTTCGCGGCCGGGGGCGTGGGGAGACCGGCTTCCTTGAGGAGCCCGTCGATCTCGGCGATCTTGTCCTGGAGCGTGCCGCTCATGGGGTGCAGGCCGCGCTTGCGCACGATGCCCTTGGCGTCGAGGATCGCGACGTGGGGGATTCCCTGCACGCCGTACTCGGGGTTGAAGACGGGCTGGGTGCTGAAGACGACGGACCAGGTCATGTTCTCCGCGGCGATGAAGCTCTTCATGAGCTCCATCTCACGCGCCGCATCGCCCTTGGTATCGACGCGCCGTGCCTTCGGGTCGCTGGCCTTGGTGTCGATGTGAAAGCCCTGGACGGATGTGACGCCGAGGATGACCACCGGGTAGCCCTCGTAGTGCTTCTGCAGATCGCGGATGCGCGGGAAGCTGGCGATGCACGGGCCGCACCATGTGGCCCAGAAGTCCAGAACCACGACATTGCCCTTCAGGTCGCTGAGCTTCTTGGGGGCGGTGCTGCCCATTGAGCCGAACTTGCCGCTGGCCCAGGTGAAGTCGAGGTCGGGGGCCTGCTCGCCGACGAGGCCGGTACGGACGAACGCGCCGTCGAGACTCTTGGCCATATCGACGAGGCGCGGGCGGAAGCGATCGGTCTCGCTCGCGGCGTCGCGCGCCTTGGTCACCAGCGCCAAGACCTTCGCTCGCAGCGGTTCGCGCTCGCTCGGGGTCGTGTCGTTGGCCAGGGCCATGACCAGGCTGCCGAGCATCGCGGCCTCCTGTCCGCCGATCGAGTCCGGCAGGATGGAGCCGATGCCCAGGAGCTTCTCGCGGCTGGCCATCACGGCTTCATCGTCAAGGCGAGAGACCGCGGCGAGCGCACGGATCGACTCGCTCTCGCCGATCACGTCCTTCAGTGACGGGTGCCCGAGCGCCGTGGAGAGGATCTCGCCCTGCTTCGGCGGGGGGACAGCGCCCGCGAGACCCATCGCCATCATCGCCGCCTGAGCGCCGGCGACATCGGTCGCCTTGCCGAGTTCGTGCAGGCGAAGGACGAAGCCGGGACGGTACTTTGCGCTCAGGGCGTTGATGATGCCAGCTTCATTGATGAGCTTGATCTGCGACGCCGTGAGCGTCTTGGTGTCCAGGGCCGCGGCTTGGAAGACCTCATCGGCGGCCTTTGAGACGGCGGCGCGGGACGGCTGAGCGCCGTCCTTGGAGAGCGCCTCGCGCTTGGCCTTGAAGGCGTCGATCATTGCCTGGACGGGATCGGTCGAAGCCTGAGCGGGGGCCGGCGGCGTGGGCGCGGGGGCGTTGGATTCCTGCGCGAGGATGGACGGCGCGAAGGTGGCGAGGCCGACGAGAAGACCAGCGGCGTGGACGAAGCTGAGCGGGGAACGATTCATGTGCAACTCCGTTTGGGGAAAGGGGGACGGGCGAATGAGACGGGGTCGAGCCCGTGACCAGCGCCGCAAGCACGCGGCGAGAGTTCGCCGAAAGCGGTGCCAGCACACTGAGTGTAATCGCTTTCGCTGAAACGTGTCCAACCGATTCGTACGAACACAAGCCGTCTTTGGCTCCCAGGCCTGCGGGAGCTCAGGGCTTCCAGCCGCGACGGGCGTCGCTACCCTCGTGCGTGTCAAGCCAGTTCTTTGATTCCCGGCGTTACCTCATCCCGTTCCGTTCGAGCTTGCTGCCGCAGATCTTTTGCGACACACTGGTGATCGGTTCGGGCGTGGCCGGTGCCCGGGCGGCGATCGCGGCGGCGGAACTGGGCGATGTCATCGTCCTGGCCAAGGACGAAGCTCCGCCAGCCGGCGCAAACAACACCTCGTGGGCCCAGGGCGGGATCGCGGCGGTCTTTGACTCGTCGGACACCTTTGACGGACACATTCAGGACACGATGACCGCCGGCGCGGGGTTGTGCGACGACGGCGTCGTGCGGCGCGTGGTGCGCGACGGCCCGGCGCGCATCCGCGAGATCATCGACTGGGGCATGCGGTTTGATCTTGATGGTGCGGGCGTGCCGATGCTCGGGCGCGAGGGCGGGCACAACTTCTCACGCATCCTGCACAGCCAGGGCGACGCCACCGGGCGCGAGCTGATGCGGTGCCTTTGGGCGCGGCTGACGCACACGCCGAGCGTGCGCGTGTTCACCAAGTGCTTCGCGCTGGACCTGATCACGCAAGGAAACGAGCCCGGCTCGCCGGTGATGGGCGCGATCACGCACCACCCGAAGTTTGGCCTGCAGATGATCTGGGCCAAGTCCACGATCCTGGCCAGCGGCGGCGCGGGCATGATCTATCGCGAGACGACGAACCCGAAGGTCGCCACCGGCGACGGCGTGGCGCTGGCGTATCGGGCCGGCGCATCGATCGCGGACATGGCGTTCGTGCAGTTTCACCCGACGTGCCTGTATGTCGCCGGCGCGGCGCGATGGCTGATCACCGAGGCGGTGCGCGGGGCGGGGGCGCATCTGGTGGACTCTGACGGCGTGCGGTTCATGCAGACCGAGCACGCCATGGGCGAGCTGGCGCCGCGAGATGTCGTCACGCGCGGGATCGTGCGACGACTCACCGCACGCGGCGGCGACTCGGTGTTCCTGGATTGCCGCCATATCGAACGCTTCGGCGAAAAGTTTCCGGGCATCGTGCAACTGCTGACGCGGTTTGACCTCAACCCCGCGACCGATCTGATTCCAGTGCATCCGGCGGCGCACTACACGATCGGCGGCGTGCTCAGCGATGAACTCGGGCGGACGGACGTGCCGGGGCTTTATAGCGTTGGTGAGTGCGCGTGCAGCGGGCTGCACGGGGCCAACCGGCTGGCGAGCAACTCGCTGCTGGAGGGGCTGGTGCTGGGTGAGCTCGCGGGCAAAGCGGCCAGCGCTCGGGCCAAGGGCAACGGGGCGCTGAGCGAGATGATGGCCACGTTCAACGGGGGTGGCGGAGTTGAGCTGCCGCTGCCGACGCCCGAGTGGGGCGCGCCGGCGCGCCCGGCACCGGTGCCGATCGTCTCGGACATCCGCCCGCCGGAATCCGCCGAGCTGGACCTGACCGACGTGCTCAGCTCGCTGCGCTCAGCAATGTGGCGCAACTGCGGCATCGAGCGCAAGGGCACAAAGCTAGCTGATCTGAACCACATGATCGATTTCTGGGGCCGCTACACGCTGGACAAGATCTTTGATGATGTCGCCGGCTGGCAGCTTCAGAACATGCTCACCACCGGCTGGCTGATGGCCCGCTCGGCGCTGTGGCGGGAGGAGTCTCGCGGGTGCCACTGGCGCGAGGACCATCCGGGCACGCGTGAGGACTTCCGCGTACACGATGTCTGGCGGCGCGGGCATGTCTCGCCCACAACACGGAAGGTGCAGACTGGCGCCGCGCCGGGGACGCGGGGCTGATTCGGTGGTGACAAGCGAACGGAGGTGCGGCGTGCGCAGCGCGAGGTTTGCAATCAAAGCGTTGACACACCCTCGCGGCGCGGGCGGTCGCTGGAGCGTCATCGCGTGCTCGCTCGTCGCGACGATCGTGCTGACGTTCGGGCTCGCGGCGTGCTCAGCGGGCGGCGGCGAATCACCCGACGGACGCACGGTCATCAAGCGACAACGCTCCATGTTTGAAGGCCTGCCCGGCGCCAAGCGCGGCGGCGAGGACTTCACCAGCCAGAGCGACCCGCTCGCATTGCCCACCGCACAGGGCGACGCGTCGATCAAGGACCTGCTCACCACGCAGGGCGGCAAGGACATCCTCGTCTGCAAGCGCCCGCGCCACGTCATGGTCCACCTGGCCATGCGACTGAACGATGGGAAAGAGCAGCTCTTTCTGGATCAGATCGTCAGCGACATCACCAAGCAGCAGTTCGTCGGTGAGGGCAAGACCGAGCAGGACATCATCGACTTTCTGCAAACCAACTACGACGACATCATGATCCTCTTTGCCAGGATGCCCGCGGCTGAACTCTCGCCCAACGTCGCCTTCGATCGGTTCAACGGCGGCCAATACCGCATCCGCATTACCGGGGCGGCGACCAAGGGCCTGAAGTTCACGGAGCTGTGGCTGGAGCAGCGCGCCGGGGCGTGGAAGTTCGTCTGGGTGCGCTAGCCGCCGCGTGTTCAAGGCGCGCGATCCGACCGCCTGGAGTTCGCAGAGTCGCGATCCGCACCACGCGGCACGAAGACCCGTTCAACTTACTCGTTGCGAGTCGCCTGGCGGCCCTTCAGCGTCGCGGTCGTCTCCATGTCTTTCCCGGCGCGGACATACGTGATCCGGACCTTGTCGCCCGGCTTGTGCGTGAGCAACAGCGGCATCCAGTCCTCGACGGACTTCAACGGCTTGTCGTTCCAGCGCGTCATCCGGTCGCCTTCCTTCAGACCGGCTTCGGCGGCCGAGGTGTCGGGGTAGACATCGCCAACGACGACGCCATCTTCACCGGAGTAGTCGCCCGGC
>JALHNK010000181.1 GCA_022843565.1 Phycisphaerales bacterium | reverse complement strand
TCTTGCTGCCACCGCTGCTCCCGCGCCCGTCACGCCCGCTCCCGCCGGGGCTCCCGCAGTCGCTGCACCGACAGCCGCGCCCGACGTGACGCCCGCGCCAACGACGCCAAAGGTCAAGCTCAGCGCGAAGATCGGCAAGCTCTTCTCGCCCGTGTTTCTGAAGTTCAGCTCGCTGGTCGAACCGCTGGCGATCAAGCTCGGCGGGCTCTCGCAGCCGGCACGCCAGACCATCGGCTGGATCTCGCTGCTGACGCTCTTTCACGCCGTGATCGTGTGGGCGTATGTCCTGCTGAAGACCCCCGGCGGCGATGGTGAGCCGTCCGAAGCCGACCCGCGTTTGATCGTCTCTGACGAACAGGCCGCGAAGGTCGCCGCCGCCATCGCCCACGAGCACGCGACCAAAGCCGCCAGCGCTCACGCCGCCCCGGACGCGCACGGCGCCAAAGACTCGCACGGCGCCGCGAAGGACTCACACGGCGCGCCGAAGGATGCTCACGCGAAGCCCGCCGCCAAAGCCAAGGGCGACAGTCACGGTGCCAAGAAGGATCCTCATGCCAAGCCCGCGGCAAAGCCGAAGCCGGCGGCCAAGGGAAAGCCCGCCGACGCGCATCACTAGCTCGCTGGCGTATTGACCCGTGCGCTTCAAACCGCTCGACCCGTGGCTTCGCAGAGCCTCCGCCACGCCGCGATCAGTCCGCGTCGTCATCGTCCGCGTCCGTCGGATCCACCGGCACCGCCATCCCCGCCGGTGCCGGCGGCCGCGTGTACCCGAAGTCCGGATCGCTCTCCAGCGCCGTCACCGCCTGCCGCAGACACCGACGGCAGATCAGCGCATCGTCCACCACCGGGCTCTGCCAATACAACTCCGCCCGCCGCTCAAGGCACATCGTGCACCCCGGCCCGTGACCCATCATTTCCTTCAGCGGCCCCTCCACGCCCATGACACCCTGCCCGGCGTATACCACATCCGCGTACGCCGCCGTCAGGCACTTGCAGCACACAAGGCTCCCCTTGTGCCCCTCGATCATCGGGCGATCCTCGCTCCAGGACTGGAGACAGAAGTCGCACTTGAAGTAGTCATTGCCCTCACATCGCTCGTCGTGCATCGTCCATCATAAACCGGCCAGCGGTCGAGCCAGTGCATCGTGGGCCCCATCCCTCCAAGACGGCTGGGCCCCGACGAACTGAACCACGCACACCGAGCGCCAGGGCGGACTCGACCATCACTTGCCGATGCAGAACGTCGAAAAGATCAGCCCCAGCACATCATCGCGCTCGACGCGCCCGGTCATCTCGCCGATCGCCTCGCCGGCGCTCGCCAGCTCTTCCGCCAGCGTCTCGTCACGCAGTGACCCGCCCGCGCCCTCGATCAGCCGCACCACCTCGCTCAGCGCATCGCGGCAGCGCACCAGCGCTCCGGCGTGTCGCGGCAGCAGGTCCATCCCCGTCACCACCGCGCGCGATCTCCACACCGCCTCAAACACCGCACCGCGCACCGACCCGAGCCCGTCGCTCTCGGTGCCGATCGCGCTCACGCCCACATCACCCACGCCGCCGCCGGGCCGGTCGCGCTTCGTCCGCACGCGGATGACGCGCGACACGTCCAGAGCCACGCCGAGTTTCGAAGCGTCAAAGCCGCCGCGCTCGTCACACCACAGGATCACGCTCGCGCGACCGATCTCTCGCTCCGCCGCCTCACGCATCGCGAGATCGACCTCACCCACCTCGCGCGGCTCGGCGCTCGACTCGCCCTCGCCCCCAACGTGACCGAGCCCCGCGATGTCCACCAGTTCGACATCGACACTCCGCCCGGCGCTGCCCCGCACCGTCATCATCTCGCACAGCGCATCGCGCGTCGTGCCGGCCATCGGCGAGGTGATCGCTCGCCTCCGCCCCAGCAGCGCGTTGAAGAGCGTGCTCTTGCCGGCATTCGGAAGCCCCACCAGCACCACCCGCGCCGCCCCGCTCACACGCTCGCCGCCGGCGCGCCGCTGCAACCGCGCATCCATCTCCGCCACCAGCTCGGCGCACCTCTCCCGCAGAACGCGCGGCTCGATCGCCACCACATCCTCCTCCTCCGCGAAGTCAATCCCCGCCTCCACAAGGGCCCGCAACCGCGTGATCCGCTCCGCCCACGACTCATACACACGCCCCATCGCACCGCTCAGCACCGACCGCGCCGCGTCCACCTGCTCGCTCGTCTCAGACGCGATCACCGCCGCGACGCCCTCGGCCTGGGCGAGCGTCAATCGCCCAAGCTCGTACGCGCGGGCCGTGAACTCCCCGGCCAGCGCGTGACGCACGCCCGCCACGCCGCACAACGCACCCAGCACTCTTGTCGGCGTCACTCCTCCGCCCGGCACAACCAACTCGAGCGTCGCCTCGCCGGTGTACGACGCGCCGCGCCCAAACCACGCCGCGAGCACGCGAACGCCCGGCAAGCCCGGCGCGATCACCACCTGGCCCGCACCGACACCGCGCGCCGGCGGTGCGGTGCTTTCACGCGATTTGGTTGACTCCGTCGCCGCGATCGCGTCAAGCGAGAACACCGCGTGCCGACCCTCGACCAGCTCTCTCGCCACGGGCCCCGAAATTCTGATCAGCGCTCGCCGTGCGCCATGGCCACCACCACCCGTGGGGCCGCTGGCGATCGCCGCGATGGTGTCTCCGGTCTTCATCGAACCGATGCAGTTTGACGCCGAAGAGTTCGCTCGTCAGGTTCCCACCCGCGGCTTCGCAGATCCGAAACCACCGCGTCCAAAGTCACGACAGTCAACGATCACCCGTGTGGCCCGCTGTCTCAGACGGCGCTGGCGCCCCGCGCGTCACTGCGGCTCAAGCGCTGGCGCTCGGCCCTCCGGAGCCGCGGGCTTCGGCGGCGCCTCGCGGAGCAGCACCACCCGCTCACGATCATCGCGTGTCCCCATGAGCCGATCCGGCCCCGCCGATTGCAACACCACCCGCAGCGGGGACTCGACGCGCAACGTCACCGGCTCGCCATACAGCGTCGGCGCATCGCGCAGGAACCCGCCCTTGAGCAGCTCATCAACGTCTGCCGGCGGCCTCCCACGCTCGCTGTTGAACTCGCGCACGCAGCGCTCGGTGACATTGAACACCGCCCCCTCGGTCGCCGCGCCCATCGCGGCGCTGAAGACCATCACCACCCCGCCCATCAGCACCAGCGCGAGCACCAGCCACAGCGTCCCCAGAAGCCCCAGCACCACGCCCGCCATCGCGAAGCCCCGCGGCCTGCGAAACAACCCCGCCAGCGACACCACCAGCCCCACCGGCGAAACCACCACCGCCCCCACGCACCCGCCCAGCACGCCGATCAACGAGATCAAAAAGCCCACAAGCCCCAGCGCGTTCCGCGGGCGACCACGCGCCTCGCCATCGCCCACGCCCCGCGAATCGACATCAAACGGTGCCATCGCAAGCCTCCACGTCCCGAGCACCCACTGCCCGTGCCCAGGGCCTCATCACGTGCCCTTCTTTTTGCCCTTCTCGGCGCCCTTGCGATTGGCCTCGATCTGCTGCTGCTTGGCCTCGGCCATCGCCTGCAATCGCGCAAAGAAGCCCGGCTTGCGCACCGGCGCCGGGAGCTTGCCCTCTTTGATCAGCTTCTTCCGCTCGTCCTCGATCGCCTCGAGCTTCAGCACCTGCTTGCGGATGCGCTGGCTCTCGACGATGCCCAGCGCGCTGTTGGCCAGGAAGTAGATCACCAGCGCCGACGGCGCGTTGTACATCAGCAGCGGGAACATGAACACGATCATGACCTTCATGATCTTCTGCTGCGTCTCCATCTCCGGCGTCAGTTCCGTCGTCGGCGGCGGGGTCATGTACTTCTGCTGGAACCAGAAGAGCACGCCCATCAGCAGCGGCAGCAGGTTCAAGCCCTCCACCGGCCCCATCAGACCGCTGATCAGCGGCACATAGATCGCGGTGCCGAACGCCACCACCTTGTCCGGCTCAGAAAGATCCGCCAGGAACGACCACCCCGGCACGATCGACTGGAACACACCGAAGAACGCCGGCGTGTGCCGCAGCTCAAACGTGAAGTAGATCATCGCGCTCAGCGCGATCCAGATCGGCGTCTGCAGGAACATCGGCAGGCAGCCCAGCATGCCCGCGTAGTTCACGTTCTCTTCCTTCATCAGCTTCGCCATCTCTTCGCGGAGCTTGACCTTGTCGTCGCCGTACTTCTCCTGCAGCTTCTTCTGCTTCGGCGCAAGCGCGCTCATCTGCTTGCCGAACCGCTGGATGCTCATCTGCGACCACTTCGTCACCGGGTGCAGCAGCGTGCGCACGCAGATCACCAGCACCACGATCGCCAGGCCCCAGTCAAAGACCACCGACGACTGCAAAACCCCCAGGAAGCTCTTGAGCAACTGCGCCAGCCACTGGAACGTGCAGAAACCGCAAGGCCCGCCGAAGCTGTAGATCACCATCCCGTCCATGCCCAGAGACTTGGCCCGCGCATCGGCCCTCAGGTACCGCTCGCTCAGCGGCCCGGCGTAGATCCCCATCGAGAGATCCTCGCTGGCCCCCGGCGCCAGCACGACCTCCGGCCCGAAGAGGCGCACGCCGGCGATCGCGTTCTTCTTCAGTTCACCAGTGCCCGAGCCGCCGCGCCCAAGCACGATGCGGTCCACGTCCGCGACATCCACAAACCGCTTGTCCGGCTTGCCCGGCGCCAGCTCCGACTGCCGCTCGGGCAGCGGGTGGACCGCGACGCTGAAGTACCGGTTCGTCAGCGCGACCCACGACAGGTTCAGCCCGCTGGCCTCGTACCCCGGCACCGGCCAGATCTTCTTCTCGTTCCACGCCCCGCCCATCGCGTCCATCGGCTCGCCCAGCACATCGGCGTGGTAGAGCGAGAAGCGATCGGGGTTCACCCACTGCTGATCCGGATTCACCGTGACGCCCGGCAGATGCCCAAGCCGCAAACGACGCGAGTCCCCGCCGTAGCGGATCACGCCCACCGGCAGGTCCACCGGCCCGTGCTGCATCCACTGCACACGCAGCGCTCGACCGCTGACGTTCACCAGCGACTGGATCAGCTCGATGTCGTAGCGATCCGCCTTCAGCCGGAACTCGCGCGTCACCTTCACCACCGGGGCCGACGCCCCGTCAGCCACCACCGCCTCGAGCGTCACGCTCGCTTCGGCTGGCGTCTGCGTGCGGGCAATCTCCTTCCACACGCCGCTCTCCAGCAGCGGCACAAACACACCGTCAATCCGCACGCCGATGGCCGCGAACGGCACAATCTCTCGCACGACATTCGACCCGTCCATCGCGCGGAAGGTGTAGATCTCGCGCTGCTGCAAGATCTCGTTGCGAGCGTTCGGGCCCAGCACATCAACATGACGCGAGAGCTGGATTCGCTCCAGGCCCGCGCCCGCGGCCGCGAAGTCCACCTGCATCGTGAACGGGTTGGCCTTCGCATCCGCCCCGAGGCCACCCAGGGCCGCGACGGCGCCACCATCGGCCGGCAACGCCCGAAGCCCGGTCAGCGCCGGCAGACTCGGAGCCGCAGGGGCCGCCGGGGCCGCCGGAGGCACGCCGGGGGTGGTCGGCGTTGGAGCGGCGCTCGGCGGCGTCGTGCCCACC
>JALHNK010000180.1 GCA_022843565.1 Phycisphaerales bacterium | reverse complement strand
GCTTGGGTGTATTACCCGAGCAACAACGTGTACGTGCTGGACCCGCGGATTACTGAGGCGCACCTGACAGCGGTTCGTGAGGTGAGCGAGTGGTGCCGCGCGATGTTCGGAACAAAGGGCGTGACGCAGCAGCCGGGCAAGAACGCGAGCGTGACGCTGTTTCACCCGGACACGGCGTACCTGCGCACGCTGGAGCCGCTGCTCAAGGAAGAGTTTGCCAAGCGCGGCTGGCCGCTGCGCGTGAGCATGACGTGGCTGTACATCAACTGCGACCTTGAGCACGTGAGCAAGGGCACGGGGCTGGACCGCATGCTCGCGGAGATGAAGATCGACCGCGCGCGGCTGGCGGGCATCGGCGATACGTGGGGGGACAAGTGCATCGCCGATCGCGTGGGTTTCTTCGCGTGCCCGAGCAACGCCGCGGCGGAGATCAAGGAGCATGCGCACTACATCGCGAGCAGGCCGGAGGCGGAGGGGGTCGTGGAGATTCTCGGGAAGCTGGTGAGCGCGCGGTAGCTGGGGTGCAAATGGCCAAATGGTCAAATTGCCAAATGGCCAAGTCGGAAGGGAGCCACGTGCGCGAGCACGGGGTGGAGTGGGTTGAGTCGGAGCCGCGGGCGCGAGCACGCGGACCGTGGGGCGAGCGGACGTCGGAGTGAGCAATGCAGCGAGAAGAACTCGAACGCCTGCGTGACAAGGTGCTCGATCGCTTGCGGAACGACTTTCGGGGCGTGAGGCGCGAGGGCGGGGTGTCGTGGTCGGAGTCGTATGTGATCGATGACCGCGGCAGCCGGGAGGAACGCTACGCCGCGCGACAGAGCGATCCAGTCGTGAACTGGGTTGATCTTGTGCATGACGGTAACTGGGAGTTTCACGGCACGGGCGGTCTCGGATTTCTGGATCCGATCGGCCTTCGGTACTATCTGCCGCCCGCGATGTATCGCTTGGCTGCGGAGGTTACCGCGGGCGATGGGCAAGGCATGATGGGGATGGGCGTGTGCTGGGTGCTTCGACTTGCTGGCCACGGCGATCCAAAGCACGATGCTTGGTGCCAGGCGAAGTTTGTTCTCTTCAACTCCCGGCAACGGCGCTGCGTGCAGGACTTTCTTCGATTGATGGCTGCGCGTGAGAAGTCGCAGATGTTCGATGAGTTTGGTTGGGCAGAGCCGCTCGCTGATTGGGACGAGGCTTGGTGCGCCGCTGGCGCGCTTACTACTGACTGACTGCCCGATTGACCGAGAGGATCACGGCGTCGCCTGCGCGCTCTTTCCCCTCCTACGTTTTCCCATGCCTGCCGTCTACCCATTCGCGGCCCTGACGTACCACCTCTCCCCCGGCGTGACGGTTGACCTGTCGGATGTGGTTGCGCCGCCGTATGACGTGCTGGATGTGCCGGGGAAGCAGCGGCTGCTGGACAAGGACGCGGACAACATTGTCGCGATCGATCTGCCGCATATTCCGGCCAAGAGCCTGGGCTCGCCGGAGGTCTATGAGCAGGCGGCGATGACGCTGCAGCGACTGATCGCTGAGCGTGTGCTGTGCCGGCTTGAGGCGCCGGCGATGTTTGTGTATCGCCAGACGTTCACGTTTGGCGGCGTCAAGCACAAACGCACAGGCATGGCGTGTACGTTGGATATCAAGCCGTTCGGCAGTGCCCCCGGCGGCGGAATCCTGCCGCACGAGGAGACGTTCAGCGGGCCGAAGGAAGATCGCATGGCGCTCATGCAGGCCACGGCGACGCAGCTCTCGCCGATCTTCGGACTCCATCAGGACGAGACTGGCAAGGGCGCGAAGCTGCTCCGCGATATCGCTTCGACGCGCTCGCCGGAGATGCAGGCCACCACCGACGACGGCACGCTCCACGAGGTCTGGCTCGTGCGCGATCCGCTGGTGCAGCAGAAATACAGCGAGTGCCTGCGCGGCGAGGATGTCTTCATCGCCGATGGTCACCACCGCTACACCACGGCGCTGAACTACTTGCGCGAGCTGGAGAAGGCCGCGAGCCTGCCGCCGGATCACCCGGCGCGGCGCTGCATGTTTGTGCTCATCAGCATGAGCGATCCTGGGACGGTGATCGGCCCGACGCATCGCGTGCTGGGGGGGATGAGCGGGTACTCGTGGGATCAGTTCATGCGGGCCAGTGCGTCGACGCTGCGGTTTGAGTCGATCGCTGGTGGGCTGGCGGAGTTGGAGTCGGCGCTTCTGACGGTGGATGGCATGGGCTCGCCGCGCTTGGGGCTGTGGGACGTGGCAACGTCCAAGGGTTGCATCGTGATCCCGGCGAATCGAGATCATCTGGCGGCGCGGTTCCCGCAGAAGGTCAAGGCCTGGCGATCGCTGGACGTGGCGATGTGTCAGTACACGATCGTGGAGGAGATCTGCCAGCAGAAGCTCAACGCCGGCCAGCCGGTGAAGTGGGCATTCCCGCACTCGATCGCAGAGGTTGAGGCGATTGCGCGGGGCGATGAGACGGGCGCTGGGGGCGGCAAGGGGTTTGTGCCGCAGCTGGCGGTGATCGTGCGGCCGACGCCGCTTCAGGCGGTGCGTGAGGTGAGCCGGGCGGGTGAGCTGATGCCGCAGAAGAGCACGTTCTTCGTGCCGAAGCTGGCGACGGGTTTGTTCATGAACCCGGTGGGCTAGATCGGAAGGCACTGGGGACTGGGCGTTGGGCACTGGGCATGGCGAGGCTCAGCGCAGTGAAGCTCGAAGCTCAAACCAGCAAGTTTCAGATTTCAAATCTCAAACCACCTTGCGCGGGGGCGCTCGGCAGGGCGTGGGGTTGCTACGCCGCCTTCTTCGAGGCCGCGTGGGCGGTGAGCGTGGCCACGACTTCGGGTGTGATCGGCTTGGCGATGATGAAATCGGCGAATCGTGTCGGCGCGATGAGCTCCGGCGAGGCGGACATCAGCGCTCGCACACCTTTGAATCCCAAGGCGCGGGCGGCTTCGAGCAGATCCTGCCCGCGCGATGCTGGCATCTGCTCATCGGTGATGAGCAGGGCCGCGTGCTCGGTGGAGCGTTTGAGGTGGGTCAGGAGATCGCGCGCGTCACTGAAGGCCTCGACGCGATGGCCGGCCTGCGTGAAGCGAGCGGCGACCAAGCGTCGGCTGAGGGGGCAGTCGTCGAGAATCCAGCAGAGCTGAGGCGTGGACGAACACATGGGGGATTCATCGGGCCGAGTTCGGGTCTGGTGAAGTCTTTCGAAAGACTTCTCTCGAAACAGTCGGGATGCCTCTGCGGGGGTGCGCGGCGTGGCTGGGGTCGCGGGGTCGGTGGGGTGGGGTGGGGTTGTCGCACACGCGGCGTCCGAGAACGCGCCCACGGTCGCGTCATCGAGCGTGCGGATCAACACGGGCAGTTGCCGGACCGATGACCCGACTTCGAGGGACTCCGGAGCGCCAATGACGATCGCATCAACGCCGAACACCGTGCCGGGCAGTATCCGAGTGGTCCTCGCCGACGACTCGGCGTTCATGCGGAACGCGCTGCGGCGGATGCTCGAAGCCGATCCTGTGTTCAAGATCGTCGGCACCGGCAAGAACGGGCAGGAAGCGTTCGATCTGTGCCGTCAGCTTCAACCGGACGTGCTGACGCTCGACGTCGAGATGCCGGTGATGGACGGGCTGACGGCGCTGAAGAAGATCATGGCCGAGGTGCCGACAGCGCCGGCGGTGCTGATGTGTTCGAGCCTGACATCGGCCGGCAGCCACGAGGCTCTGGCGGCGCTGCGGAGCGGCGCGGCGGATGTGATCGCCAAAGAGGGCTCGACATTCTCGCTGAACGTCGACGCGATGCGCGACGATCTGCTGGCGAAGATCAAGGCGATCGCGATGACGCGCCGGCTTCGCGGATCGACGCCACGCCCTGTTCGGGCGCATGCGAGTCCCTCTGCGTTCAAGGTCGATCCGCGTGAGCTGGATCTGGTGGTGATTGGCGCCAGCACGGGCGGGCCGCCGGTGCTGGAAACGCTCGTGGCGGCGCTGACGCCGGAGCTGCACGTTCCGGTCGTGATCGCGCAGCACATGCCGGTCCTGTTCACAAAGAGCCTCGCCGAGCGGCTGAACAGCGCGGCCAAGGTGCCGGTTTTGCACGCCGAGCACGCCATGAAGATGAGCGCGGGCACCGTGTACATCGCACCCGGCGGTCTGCACACGCGCGTGCGCGGCGGGGCCGGGCGCTTCACACTCGACATCGGCCCGGAGCCGACCACGGCGCTGTACCGCCCGTCGGTGAATGAGCTGTTCAGCAGCGCCGCAAAGGCGAGCGCGGCGCGAACGCTCGGGTTCGTTTGCACGGGCATGGGCGATGACGGGATGCTCGGCTCGAGAGACCTTCAGGCGGTGGGGGCGCGGGTGATCGCGCAGGACATGCCGAGCTGTGTGGTCTATGGGATGCCCAAGTCGGTGGCGCAGGGCGGGTACGCCGCGGCGAGCATGAACCCCGACGAGATGGCCAAGGTGATCGCGCAGGTGAGCGCGAAGCAGTCGCGATTCGCGGCGTGAGCCACCGGCGCCGGTGGATTCTCCGCGACATCGCGATTGGATCGAACGCATCGTGAAGCGAGCTGTGTATCCGGTCGATAGTGACCGATATACGTAGCGATCTCGTCCTCATCGCACAGGAGCCTTGCATGAGCGCCTTGACCAAAGACACCGTCGCCACGACACCCGCGCCGACTCGCAGTGTCAAGACGCGCACGACCGCGGACCCGAGCGACACCGACGCGGGTTCGCAGTTGCAACTGGTGACCTTTGGCCTGGGCGATGAGGAGTTCGCGGTTGACATCCTGAAGGTTCAGGAGATCAACCGCATGATGGCGCTGACGCGCGTGCCCAGCAGCCCGCCGGAGGTCGAGGGCGTGATCAACCTTCGCGGCAAGATCATCCCGGTGGTGGACCTGCGTCGTCGATTCGGCCTTCCGCCTGCGGAGCGGAGCGCCCAGAGCCGCATCGTCGTGGTGGAGGTTCACGGGCGTGTGATCGGCTTTGTTGTTGATCGCGTGAGCGAGGTGCTCCGCATCAGCCGCGGCATCGTGGAGCCTGCGCCGTCGATGGTCTGCTCGGTGGATTCGGACTTCATTGAGGGTGTGGGCAAGCTCGAGGATCGTCTGCTGATTCTGCTCGATCTGGCGCGCCTGTTCAACTCGGCGCAGCTGAACGCGATGACGCAGGCCGCGGCGTAACCGGGGCCGGGTGTGTTTGGGCGGGTTTGTGTTGACCGATGGCCGCGGGCGGGGCGCGTGTGAGTGAGTGTCTGATCCGGCCCGGCGCGGCGGCAATCGCTGAGCTGGGCAATGCATCAAGGAAGGTTCAAGATGAGTGCAGCCACGAAAGACGCAGTAATGACCCCGGCGCAGTTCGAGCGCCTCAGCAAGATCATCTACGAGCGCTCGGGCATCCACTTTCCCAAGAACAAGCAGTACGTCCTGGAGTCGCGTCTCGGGCGCCGGCTTCAGGAGCTGGAGATCGACGATTATGACCAGTACGCGTCGTTCCTGAGCATCGGGCCGTTCAAGGACGATGAGTTCCAGGAGATGTTCAACAAGATCACGATCAACGAGACGAGTTTCTTCCGCAACGAGCCGCAGCTTGACGTGATGGAGAAGACGCTGCTGCCGAAGCTGCTGGAGGCTCGGGCGGGCGTGAAGAAGCTGCGGCTCTGGTCCGCGGCGTGCTCGACGG
>JALHNK010000179.1 GCA_022843565.1 Phycisphaerales bacterium | reverse complement strand
GGCATGACGCGCGCGGTGCTGCGCGACCTGGCACGGCTGGCCGGCGAGCGAGCCGCCAGCGAAGCGAGCACCCGGCGCACGATGGACACGACGCTGGCAGCGGCGGATGCGGAACTCACCGAGACGCTCGCTGCGACGCTCGTCGCCCTTGAGAATGAGCTGAACACCATCCGGCGTGAGGGAGATCAGTCGCTGAACGATGCCAAGGTCAAGGGCGACGAGGCGATTGCTCAGGCCAAGCGGACGTTCGAAGCCGAGAAGGGCGCGATCCGCGAGCGGGGCGAGAGCGACGTGCAGGCGGCGAAGAAGGCGATGACCGAAGCGGTTTGGATGGCCGAGACGATCCACGACACGAGCATCGACAAGCCCGGCGCCGCGGTGGCCAAGCTGCGGGCCGAGGTCGAGCGGCGTCAGCGGGAGAGCGATGCGTTTGCGGCGCGGGTCGAGCTCGAGCTGGCGGTGTTGCTGGGCGCGAGCCGAAGCGCCCCGCGCCCGTGGGCCAGCGGCGTCGCGCCCGATGTCGTCGAGCCCGCCACCGCCCGCGAGCTGGCCGAGCGGTTCAACGTTGCGGCACAGGAGGTGATCACCAGTGCCGGCGTGCTGCTGTCGCAGCGACTGCCCAAGGCGTTCGTCTCGCCATTGCCGGCGGTCTACGGCGTGATCGCCGGTGTGGTCACCAGCGGCGCGATCGTTGCTTTGCGTGGGATGGAGGTTGATGCGCTGGCGATCGGAGGCGGCGGCGCGGCGCTCGTCGCCGTCACCGTGGCGTGCGAGCTGATCCGTCGCAGCCAGCGACGCCGGCTGATGGCCCAGGGGGCGGCGTTCGTGCGGCGCGTGCTGACGACCCGCGCCATCGGCGAGAGCCTGTTGCGCCGGGCCGACGAGGACCGCCGTCAGCAGGAAGACGAGATCCGTACGCAACGCGATCGCGAGGTGACGCAGGCCCGAGCGAAGAGCGAGGCGATCGCAACCGCGGCCAACGCGGCTTATCAGCAGAAACGCGCCGAGCTTGAGATCACGCTGCGCGAGGACCTCGTGCGCCTCGCAGAACAGCGGGCCGAGGCGATCCGCATCGCGGAGGTGGATCGACGCACGCGGCTGGCGCAGGCCGACGAGCGATTCCGATCCGTGAACGCGACCGCGAAGGCCGGCCACGAGGTCAAGCGAGCCGCAGCGGAGGCCGAGCACGCCGCCGGATGGCAATCGCTCTCGCACCTGTGGCACGAGGGCGTGCAGCGTGTGCAACGCACGCGCCAGGAGCTTCGCGCCGCGACGGCGACGACGGATTGGAACGCGATCGCGGATGCGGAAGCGTGGCCTGAGTCCGTCGCGGCGCCGGCGTGCATCCCGCTGGGCGAGCTGGACATCACGCTCACGCGAATCACCGACGCGGTTTCGGCGGATCATCGATTGGCAACGGACCTGCCGCTGGCGTTCCCGCTGCCGCTGGCGATGGAGCTGCCGGATCGGTGCTCGCTGCTGCTTCAGGTGGGCGGCGCTGGGGCGGCGATCAACGAGGCTCGCGCCGCGGGCCTCGGCGCCCTCCGGGCCGCGACGCTGCGCACGATCCTTTCTTTTCCACCGGCCAAAGCGCGCCTCACGGTGATCGACCCGGTCGGCCTGGGGCAGAACTTCGCGGGGTTCATGCACCTTGCGGACTCTGATCCGCAGTTGATCACCGATCGCATCTGGACCGAGCCCCGCCACATCGAGGCGCGGTTGACGGACCTGACCGAGCACATGGAGACGGTGATCCAGAAGTACTTGCGGAATGAGTTCGCATCGATCGAGGAATACAACGCCAAGGCGGGCGAAGTCGCCGAGCCGTACCGCTTCCTGGTGATCGCCGATTTCCCGGGTGGGTTTACCGAGAACAGCGCCAAGCGGCTGGCGAGTATCCTCTCCAGCGGACCCAAGTGCGGCGTCTACACGTTCATCATGCACGACACGCGTCAGCAGTTGCCGCAGGGCATCGCGACGCCGGACCTCCGCAAGCTCGCGGTGCGGCTGGCGTGGCGCAGGCCATCGCCGGATCAGCCGGGGCGCTTCGTTGTTGATGACCCGGAGCTGTCCAACTGGGGGCTGCGGTTGTTCGAGCCGCCGGCGGACGACCGCTTCAACGACCTCGTGCGGCTCGTGGGCCGCCGGTCAAAGGCGGCGGGGCGCGTGCAGGTGCCGTTCGCGATGATCTCGCCGGCGCCGGGTCAGGAGTGGACGCGGAGCACGTCCGACGACGTGAGCATCGAGCTCGGGCGCGCCGGCGCGACGCGGTTGCAATCCATGACGCTCGGGCGCGGCACCGCCCAGCACATGCTTTTGGCCGGGCGCACCGGCTCGGGCAAGAGCACGCTGCTGCACGTGATGATCACGAACCTCGCGCTGCGCCACAGCCCCGACGAGGTCGAGCTGTATCTCGTGGACTTCAAGAAGGGTGTTGAGTTCAAGTGCTATGCGCAGGCGGGCCTGCCGCACGCGCGGGTGATCGCGATCGAATCCGAGCGCGAGTTCGGGCTGAGCGTGCTGCGGCGGCTGGATGCCGAGCTCAAGCGTCGTGGCGAGCTGCTCCGCGATGCGAGCGTGCAGGACATTCGTTCGTATCGGCTGGTGCCCGGTGCGCAGGTGATGCCGCGGGTGCTGCTGATTGTGGACGAGTTCCAGGAGCTGTTCGTTGAGGATGACAAGCTGGCGCAGGAGGCGGGGCTGCTGCTGGACCGGCTCGTGCGACAGGGGCGTGCGTTCGGCATGCACGTGATCCTGGGCTCGCAGACGCTGGGCGGTGCGTACTCGCTGGCTCGCGCGACGATGGGGCAGATGGGCGTGCGCATCGCGCTGCAGTGTTCTGAGGCCGATAGCTACCTGATTCTCAGCGAGGACAACGCCGCGGCGAGATTGCTGAGCCGGCCCGGCGAGGCGATCTATAACGATGCGTCGGGCGCGCTGGAGGGCAACTCGCTCTTCCAGATCAGTTGGCTGAGCGATCGTGATCGCGATGACGCGCTGGATCGCATCAACGCGCGGGTCACGCCGGAACTGAAGCGTCGGCTCGTGCCGGCGATTATCTTTGAGGGCAACGTGCCGGCGCGTGCGGAGCGGAACCAGTCGCTCAACATGCTGCTCGACGGGCGCGCTGCGATCAACGCGGGCGCGGGCGGCCAGCCGGGGCGCGTGCAGGCGTGGCTTGGTGATCCGGTCGCGATCAAGGACGCGGTTTCCGCGACGCTGCGCCGGCAGTCTGCTTCGAACATCCTGATCGTCGGCCAGCAGGAGGAGAGTGCGCTGGCGATGCTCAGCGTCGCGGTTGTCGGCATCGCTGCGCAGCATCTGGCCGCTGCGAAGGGGCACGCGGGCAGTGGGGGCGCGATCGCGAGCTTCGTACTGCTTGATGGCTCTGCCGCTGATACGCGAACGGCGGGGTATCTGGATCAGGTGGCGGCGGCGTTGCCGGCCAAGACGCCGGGGCGTGCGGTGCCGTATCGCGATGTGCCGAACGCGATCGCCGAGATCGCGACCGAGCTGCAGCGCCGCCAGACCGGCGAGATCGCCGACGCACCGGCGATCTACCTCGTCATCCACGGCCTGCAACGGTTCCGCTCGCTCCGTCGCGTTGAGGACGAGTTTGATTTCTCGGCCAGCGCCGACAGCGCAGCGCCGAAGCCCGACAAGCAGCTCGCCGCGATCATCAAGGAAGGCCCGAACTTCGGCATCCACACGCTTTGCTGGTGCGACACCGTGACGACGCTGCAACGCACGCTGGAGCGCAACGCGGCCCGTGAGTTCGACGTTCGCGTGCTCTTTCAGATGTCCGCCGCGGACGCGAGCGTGCTGGTCGATGCACCGGGCGCGAGCGTCGGCCTGATCGGGCAGAACCGCGCGATCATTCACAGCGAGGAGCAGGGCACGGTCGAGAAGTTCCGGCCGTATGCGGTGCCGGAGGAGGCGTGGCTGCGGGAGATCAGCAAGCGACTCGCGGCCCTGATCATCTGAGCGACACAGTGGCGACGGTCAGCTCGTCGGCAACATCGCAAAGCGGCAGCGCACCCTCGCGCCAGCGCGTTTCACGATTGCCGATTGCCGATTGCCGATTGCCGATTGCCGATTGCCGATTGCCGATTGCCGATTGCCGATTGCCGATTGCCGATTGCCGATTGCCGAATCCCGATTGCCGAATCCCGATTGCCGTCACTCACCACTCGGGTCCACCGCTATACCGCCCGTAGATATCCGCCATGGCCTGCACCATCTCGCCCAGCGTGCAGTTGGCCAGTGCGCCCTCGATGAGCGCTGGCATCACGTTCGTTGCGTGCAGCGATGCGCCGCCCGGCGCGGCGCCGGTGCCCCAGGGCAGCTCGGAGAACTGGCTGGTGATCGGCTTGCCCTGGCACGCGGCCCGGACGTTGTCCAGCGCCCGCTTGACCTTGTCCGCGTCGCGCCGGGCCTTGAACGCGCTGAGGCGGGCGCACTGCTCGATCTCGACGGTGTGGGGGATCTGCAGGATGTCGATCGGGCGTGTCTCGTCGTTGTCAACGTACGCGTTCACGCCGACGGTGATGCGGTCGCCCGCCTCGCACTCCTCGCTATAGCGGTACGAGGCCTCGGCGATCTGGCGGCGGAAATAGCCCTTGTTGATGCCATGCACCACGCCACGCCCGTACGTCGTGCGCGGCGCATAAACCCCCGCCCGCCGCTCCGCCGGTTCCAATTTGGCCATTTGGCCATTTGACAGTTTGGCCATTTCATAACTGCCCATGGCATCGATCTCGCTGATGTAGTCCAGCGCGCCGCTCTCGACCGAGTCGGTCATCTGCTCGATGAACCATGAGCCGCCCAGCGGATCGGCGACGCGTGTCACGCCCGTTTCGTGAGCGAGGATCTGCTGCGTCCGCAGCGCGACGGTGACGGCCTGCTCCGTCGGCAGCCCCAGCGTCTCGTCCATGCTGTCGGTGTGCAGGCTCTGGCACCCGCCGAGCACCGCCGCCATCGCCTGATACGCCACGCGCACGATGTTGTTCAGCGGCTGCTGCTCGGTCAGGCTGCACCCGGCGGTTTGCACGTGCGTCTTCATGTAGAGCGATCGCTCGCTCTTGGCCTGATAGCGATCCTTCATCATGCGGGCCCAGATGCGGCGGGCGGCGCGGAGCTTGCAGATCTCCTCGAAGAACTCGTTGTGCGAGTTGAAGAAGAAGCTGAGGCGCGGGGCGAACTCGTCGATGGGCATGCCGCGTTCGAGGCAGGCTTCGACATATTCCATGCCGTCGCGGAGCGTGAACGCGAGTTCCTGCACCGCGGTGCTGCCGGCCTCGCGGATGTGGTAGCCGCTGATGCTGACGCTGTTCCATTTGGGCAGGTGGCGGCTCTGGAACTCGATGGTGTCCACGACGAGCTTGACGCTTGGCTCGGGCGGATAGATGAACTCGTTCTGCGCGTGGAACTCTTTGAGGATGTCGTTCTGCAGCGTGCCGCCGAGGTTCTCCCACTTCATGCCGCGCTGTAGCGCGTGCGCGAGGTACATCGCCCAGATCACCGCGGCGGGGCCGTTGATCGTCTGGCTCACCGTCACCTTGTCCACCGGAATATCCGCGTAGAGCCGGTGCATGTCTTCGATGGTGCAGATCGCCACGCCGCACTTGCCGACTTCGCCGACGCTCAGCGCGTCGTCACTATCGCGGCCCATCAGCGTCGGCAGGTCAAAGGCGGTGCTCAGG
>JALHNK010000178.1 GCA_022843565.1 Phycisphaerales bacterium | reverse complement strand
CGCCACGCCAGGACCCACCCCCCCCCCACCCCCCCTCCGCCGCCACCACCCCCGCCCCCGCCCACACCTCCCGCTGGTCCCGCGCTCCACCTCGCCTCCGACGACGCGCCGCCCTCGTTCACCATCATCGACGGCGAGGCCCTGCTGATGTTCGCAGTCGACATCGGCCTCTCGATCGACCTGGACCTGGCGCAGAAGCTCCTGGCACGCCCCGGCGAGCGCGTGCAACGCGAAACACTGCAGACCGCCACCGACCCACGCCGCACGCCGGAGTACTTCGAGTTCCGGCCTGCGCCGCTCCGTGTGAGCCAGACCGCCTCACCCGTCGTGATCACACCGGAGTTCAGCACCACCGGCGATGTGCGGATCACGCTCTTTGACTTCGGGGCCGCGTGCATCACCTATCGCGTGCGCCTCGCCGCCGCGCCCGAGGCGCTGCTGGATCTGGCGATCGGGCTGTACGAGCATCGGGCGCTGCTGGCCGACGCCCGGGCCCGCGCCGGCGCGCTGCTGGGCGTCATTGAGTCCGCCATCCGCCAGCCCCGCGTCGCGGACGTCGTCGAGGACTACATCGTCTATCACCTTCGCAGCGCCAGCGGCTACGACGCCGCGGCCATCACGACCGCCCAACGCGATCTGCTGGCCCGCGTCCTCCGCGCCGAGCGAGCACCGCTCAGCGACCAGCAGATCGACGACGCGCTCTCCTGCACGCTCTCATACACCCGCAACGACCAGCTCATCATCGACTGGAACGCCAGCATCCTCATCAACGACCCCGGCGACGACGTCATCGCGGTCCTCGAATACGCCAACGTCGAGCTCCTGGAGGTTCGCCACATGGACGACCGCCTCGACGGGATGCTCGAAGTGTCGTACGAAGCGGTCATCAAATCCGATCGTGGCGACCGCCCCCAGACCAAGGCCACGCCCGAAGCCGCGAAGGTCAAACTCTCGCTCCTGCCCCGCCTCGGGCGTCGCTCGGATCTGCACCGGCTCGCCGCGATGCAGATGGACAGCGCACTGATGTTCGAGGACATCAACAACGCGCTGAAGCTGCTCGGCGACCAATACCTCGCCCGCGTCTACCGCCTCGCGGCCCAGCGCATGCACCTGCCGGATTGGGACACCAGCGTCCTGCGCAAGATCCAGACGCTCGACGGGATCTACCAGAAAGCCAACGACGACCAGAGTAACCGCCGCATGGAAGTCTTAGA
The DNA here is from genome assembly GCA_022843565.1 of Phycisphaerales bacterium. GTDB lineage: Bacteria > Planctomycetota > Phycisphaerae > Phycisphaerales > UBA1924 > JACVCS01. The sequence continues at coordinate 4,513 of JALHNK010000178.1, read as the reverse complement.
GTGGATCATCATCGTGCTGTTCGTGGTGTCGATCGTGCTTCCGTTTATTGTGCCGGGGAAGTGACTCGATCGAGGTTCTGAGGTGACTACTCGGCGCGCAACGACGCGCGAGCCCATGCGGGCGAGGGACGGAGGTGCGGTTGGAGACCGGACAAGTCATGCTCCCACTCGATCTCAAGTCGTGCACCGTCGCCGTCTGGTACAACGCAGAGCGTTTGCAGCTTTGCGTCATTCGTAGCCGCGAGCAGACGCGAACGCGTTGATGCCGGATGGACCCATCGATACTCCTTCGGCAAACGCATGAGCACGCGCCCGGCTCGTGTATCGAGAATATCGAACGAGCGTGAGTCCGTCACGACTGACCAGTACCCCGGACGCTTATCCACGTTGTGTCGCGCGGTGACTACCAAACGCAGGTCCGTTTCATGGAGCGGCGCGGATGCCACCAAGTTTGCTTCATTGTCCCGTGCGCCGTGCACTGCCAATCGCTCTGCAGCCGTTGACGGCGTGAAAGCCCTTCCAAAGTGCAGTGGCCAGAACTCATCGCGAATGTACTTCGGGTGCCAACTGAACATCTCCCAGAGTCGAGCCTGCTCAAACTCGGAAAGTGGCTCCTTCGACGCATGGCCGCCGCCGGGGCCGAACGAGTCCGTGTTTGTCAGCAGCGTCAGCCATGGCAATCGCGAGATCCCGAACGCGCCGCTGGTCCAGGCTGTGAACGCTCCGGTCTTGCCCGCGGCCATCGCGTGATAGAGCATGAACTCGCCATTCGCCGACAGCGCTGTTCTCTTTGCGTTAACGCGCAACGTGCTCCACGACCCCTCCTCCACCGTCCGCTTCTCCCAGTTCCAGCGCAGAATGCACGTCCACGACCGATCGGTGCGCAGTTTCGCGATCACGCAGACGATCGGCGCGTCGCTGGCCGCGACGCACCAGAGACGCACGCCACCCTCGCCGTTCTTTGGGTTCGCGACGCTCATGCGCTCCCCTTCTCATCCGGCTCCACGTGTACCAGCACATCGCGAACCTCCGCGATCGTGCCCCGCAGGTGCGAGCGCACCTTGCCGCTGATGATGTGCGCCTCGCGGATCGTCAGCCCCGGATCGACGTGAACGTGCATGTCCACGTGGTACTGGGCGCCGCCCTTGCGTGCGAAGACCTTCTCAACATGGCGCACGCCCTCGACCGTCGCCGCCGCGGCTCGCACCCGCTCGATGAAGTCCGGCGGGGCCGCGTCGAGGAGCTCGTGCAGCGGGCCGTGGAGGAGTCGCATCGCGGTGTACACGATCACACCCGAGGCGCACAGCGCCGCCACCTCATCGGCAATCACCAGGCGCGGCGACCCAAACCACCCCGGCCCCCAGATCGCGATCGTCACGCCGATGAGCGCCGCGACGGACGTGATCGCGTCGGCGCGATGGTGCCACGCGTCGGCGTGTCCTGCGGTGCTGCGCGTTTCGAGCGCCACCTTCGCCACCACGCGGAACAGCCCCTCCTTGATGACGATCACGCCGATGAGTACCGCCAGCGTCCAGACCTCCGGCGGCTCATGCGGCCTGAACATCTGCCCGGTCGCCTCGATCACGATCAGCACCGCCGCGACCACGAGCATGACGCAGACGACCACGGCGCTGACCGCCTCAGCCTTGCCGTGCCCGTAGGGATGATCCTCATCAGGCGGGCGCTCCGCGATGCGCTGGCCTTGGAGGACGATCAGCGAGCTGGCGGTATCGGCGAAGGACTCGATCGCATCGGCCACCAGTGCGGTGGAATGCCCGAAGATCCCGGCCGCGAGCTTGCCGAGCGCCAGCAGCACGCTGGCACCGAGGCCGAGGAGCGTCGCGCGACGTGCTTTCCCCTCGCCGGGATCGCTGATCGATTTGGACGATTTGTCCATCACGACAGCGTACTCGAACCGCTCCGAGCAGAGTGAGGAGTCGCTTCCAGCGCGGATCTCAGAAAACGAACAAACAAAATACGAAACTGCACGCTTTCCACCAAAGCTCCGTAGAAAACCTGACGAAATGTCCCCAATCGCGCTGCGGCAACGGCGAAGATGTGGTATTTTAGTGAAGATGGAACGAGGCGCCGGACGCGCGACCGCTCCCTACTCCCCATTCATCGCTTCTTCGACACACGTCTCTCCCCTACTCCACTCGCTCGGTCGCGATGTACGTCCCCATTCGTCTCCCCTCAACTTCCGACACATGTCGATGAGGTGCCCGATGACAAACGACCCGTTCCCTCCGAAAGCTGAGTCGCAGCAGCGCGATCTCACGAGCCCGTCGGTCGCCGATCGCGCCCCCCCGGCGCGCGTGCAGATTGACGCGACCGCCTCGGAATCGGCCGCGCCCGGTTTCGTTTCACCCATCGCCGATCCGCTCGACGCCGCGCGCACGATCAGCCCGAAGTTTGATGTGCCCCACGACTTCGCCGGTGTGCATCGCCCGCTGGCGATCGATCCAGAGTCCGCCGAGCCGTGTGCCGACAGCGCGTGTTCGGCGCGCCAGTTCTTCGAGTCCATCTACGAGTGCGCCGATGGCGATCCGACGCGTGTCCCCTGGGCCGACTGCCGGCCCAACCCGGTCTTGCTCGCGTGGCTCAACCGCGAAGCGTGCCACCTCGTTCGCCCCGGCTCGCGGGCCGTCGTCGTCGGCTGCGGCCTCGGCGATGATCTCGTCGAGCTCACGCGCCGCGGCTATGACGCCATGGGCTTCGATGTCTCGCCGACCGCGATCCGCTGGGCAGCGCGCCGGCACCCGCAGATGAGCGACCGATTCCTGCAGGCCGACCTGCTCGACCTGCCGGCGCGACTCGTCGGACGCTTCGATCTCGTCGTCGAGATCTCCACGATTCAATCCGTCCACCCCGGGCTGCGGCGCCTCGTCGCTTCGGGCATCGGTCGCCTCGTCGCGCCGCGCGGCGCCGTCATGACCCTCGCCCGCGGCCGGCCCGACTCCGAAGAGCTCGACCCGCGCGATGGGCCACCCTGGCCGCTGACCAAGGGCGAACTCCTGGCGCTCATGTCCAACGCCGGCCTCTGCCCGCATGGCGACATTTGCGAGGTCTGCGATCTCCGCGGCGGTGACGCCGAGCACGCCCCCGGCCGCCACTGGCTCCTGGGCACCTTCGTGCGCTGCTAATCGCGCCATCGCTCCCACTCACTCTGCCTTGAATGTGGCCATGTGGCCATTTGCGATCTGGCCCTGTCGCAGACCGCGTCATCGCCGCCGACCAGACCACACCAGCGCGCTCACGACCACCCCGGCGCATATCACCCCGCCGATCAGATCGCTCACGTAGTGATCACGCGATTGCAGCCGCGTGTACGCGCTCAAGCCCGCGAGCACCAGCAGCACCCACCGCCAGCGCGGCCACATCACCCCCAGCGCCAACATGCCGCCGAACGCCGTCGCGGCGTGCGACGACGCCATCCCCAGATCGCCCGCGTCCCAGAAGTTCCCCAGAGTCGTCCCCGGCCACATCGACACGTAGTCGAACGTCCGCGGATCCGTCAGCGAGAGCGTCGCGTCGCGATTCAGCAACTCGTCAGGCCGACCGCGCCGCACCACCAGCTTCACCACCTCCGCAAGCAGCCCCGAACCGAGCGCACCGAACAGCACGAACAGCCCGCGGCTCCAGAGCCCGGCGCGATCACGGGTCGCCACGGCGCGCTCCGGATCATCCCGACGCGCGAAACCCTCGCCCACGAACACGACGAACACGAGCACCCAGAAGTACGCCGAGCCGAGCACACGCAGCAACCGGTACGTGTCGCGCCCCTCGATGCCGCTGGCCCGCGAATCCAGCGCGTGTACGACGCCCGTGTCGATCCAGTGCGTCAGCGGCAGCAGGACCAGTGCGATCGCGAACACCGCGAGCACATAGCGCTGCCCGCGTTCCGACGACATCGCGTTGTTGCGCAGAGAGCTCATGATCTCATCACCACCAGGTTCTCATCCTCGAAATCCCGAGTATGTCGAGCGCGATGAGAACGGCAAACATCAACACCACGGCTGCGATCCCGACCAGTATCGCCGCCGCAACTCCGGGCAGCCGTGAACGCGCCGGCTCGTCGTGATTCGTGGCGCCCAATGTCGGCCCGAGTTCCACCGCCGCCCGCGTACGGAGCGCACCGCACTCCGGACAGTCCACGCGACTGGCGGGAAGATGCCGCACGTCATAGCCACAGAACAGACAGACCTCAGTCGGGTCCGGCTCGCTTCCGGCGGCCTCGGCGGCGGCCGCGAGTTCGTCAGGATCGAAGTCCACCGACTGCGCACGAACGTCAGCCAGCGCCTCTCTCGCTCGCTCAAGGTCCATCCGGCGCACAACGACTACCGCCTGGGCCGGGGCCTCGGCACGCATCCCCGCCAAGTTGCCGCCCAGCACCTTGGCCTGAATCCCTACACCTTCCAGCGCGCGCACGATCGTCTCGGCCGCGAACTCCGAGGACACGCTCACCAGCGTCACGGGTTGAAAGGGGTCAAGTGGCTTCAACTCGATCGCTCCG
>JALHNK010000177.1 GCA_022843565.1 Phycisphaerales bacterium | reverse complement strand
GTGGCGGTGGATGCAGCAGCATCCGCGCGGGTACGACACGCCCTTTGCCCGCGATTGAACTGGTGGATTTTGCCGCCGGAGGAGGCTCTGTCGGTATACTTGCCTGACTGCGAGGACCTTGAGCGATGCTCGAAAAGCCCACCAAACTGTGGTTGTCGGCGTGGCTGACGGCTGCCCTGCTCGGAGGCATGGCGGTTGTGAGTGCGCCTGCGGTGGCGGATTTGCCGCCGCGGGCTGGGGCGGCGTTGGATGCAGCACAAGACGCGGGGCTCGAGAAGCATCCGCTGGCGGGTCGTCCGCTTGCGGCGGTGGTTGCCGATCTGGGGAGTGCGGATTTTCAGGTGCGTGATCGCGCGTCGCTGGAGATGTTGAGTCGCACGGACACGACGCTGGCGGTGATCGGCGAGTTGTTGAGAGCGCCGGGGCTGAAGGCCGAGGCGCGCGAGAGATTGCTGGCGGCGGCGCGCGAGGTGTTTCAGCGGACGCCGCGGGGTGCGTTGGGTGTGCAGTTTGGCGGTGGGCGGATGAGTTCCGGGCTGACGATCTCGCGGCTGATTCCCGGTTTTCCCAGCGGCAAGACGCTGCGCGTGGGTGATGAGATCCTGGCGATCAACTCGGTGCCGGTGCGGAACACCTCGACGTTTAGTCCTGATACGGGGGCGTTGCGGCCGCATGTGATCGCGCGCGATCCCGGCACGACGGTGCGCGTGACGGTTGCCCGCCCGGTGGGCGAGGTCGGCGGCGGGGTGGGTGGCGCCGGTGGTGGCGGGATGGGCGGCATCAGTCCGCTTGGCCCGGTGGCGACAGAGACTTTGACGCTGGATGTGGAGCTTGGCGAGTTTGACAGCCTGCTGCGGAACAATCCGCAGGGGGATTTCATTTCGCCGGTCCAGCTCGCGATGGCGTGGGTCATTCGGCAGGGTGATCTTGTCGCCGAGGAGGCGGTGGTGGGCGCGGAGTTGATGATCACCGAGGATGCGGAGGTGTTGAGCTTGCCGGAGCGGTCGGTGCCGCGTGTCGCGGCGGGCGGTGAGGCGTCGTTCGGTCGTCCGAATGGCGATGATTCGAGATTTGATCTGGCAACGCGAGCGGGGCGGATGGGGCGGGAGTTCGGTGATCCGCGCCTTGGCGGCAACGGCCTGCCGCAGGGGTTCGCTCAGATTCCGGGCGGTATGCAGGGCCGATGGCAGATCCAGATTCTTGATCCAAACGCACCGGGTGGCGCGCGGCCCGTGCAGCTTCCAGACTTGAAGATTGACCTTGCGATCCCGAATGACGCTCAGAGGGTTCTGCCGGAGAAGCTCCGACGGGAGGCGATCCAGACGCAGATCGCCACGCTGACGATGGCGCGCGAGGCACAGGCGGCCTTGATCAAGGATCTGAAGCGCGCGATGAGTGCGATTGACGACGAGCCAGACGCCGACGCGATCCGGAAGGAACTGGTGCAGCAGATGACGATCGGGACGGCGAAGCTGGACCAGCTCGATGCTGAGCTGCAGCGACTTCGCAAGCAAGCGGACAAGGATCAGGCGGCCCCATAATCGCGATCCGCGCGCCGGCGGGCGAAGCCGTCTCTCGGTACGGGAAGCGTGCGAAGCCCGTGTTGTCGTTACAGAGCGACTTCGGCGAGCGATCGTATCCCTGCGTGGGTGGATTTTTCGCAATCGCGGGTGGGGTGTTTAACTTATGACGCGATGGCTTCGATGGTTCCTTCATGAATCCGGCATTTGCCGGGCTTGAAGGGCGACACCATGTCTGTGCGGGCCAAGTTTGTTCTGATGGCGGTGTTCGCGGCGGTGCCGTTGGTCGGTGCCGCGTTCGTGGCGTTTCGGGCCACGCCGTTCACGATGCTTGAGTTCGGTCTGCTTGGGCTTGCATTCTGGTCGGCGTGCCTGACGATCATGGCGATGAGTGGTGGTCCGGCGCCGGCACCCGCGCCGTCGATGCCGCCGATCTCCGGGTCGGAACTGAGCGGCGACGAGGATCGGTCGCTGCTGGTGGGCGAGATCGCCAATCTCCGGGCGATCAAGAGCGCTCTCAAGGAACAGAACGCGAGGCTGCACATCGCTGTGCGTTCCGCCGGCGCGGGCGTGTGGGATTGGGACGTGCTGGGCGAACAGGTCCAGTGGAGCGATCAGGTCTTCGAAATCTTCGGGATCTCGGCTGACGTGCCGGTGACGCCGGACTTGTGGCGTTCGCGTGTGATCGATGAGGACATCCTGCTGGTCGAGTCGCTCATGCAAGCGGCGATCGAGTCCGGCTCGCGGTTCGAGCACAGCTTTCGGATCCGGCGTGGCAGCGAGACGCGCTGGGTGCAGGCCTACGCCACGGTGGTTCGTGATTCGCATCAGCGCGCGGTCCGCATGGTCGGTGTGTACATCGATATCACCTCTCGAGTCGTCGCTGACGATCAGCGGCGCGAGGTCGCGCGCCGGCTTCAGAAGGTCGCTCAGCAGATCCCGGGCTTTGTGTACCAGTTCCGCCTCAGCACCGCTGGCGATATGTCGTTCCCGTATGTCAGCGCGGGCATCCAGAGCGCGTACGGCTGCACGCCGGCGCAGGCGACGGCGGACGCATCGATCCTGTTCGACGCGGTGCATCCGGATGACCTGGCGGGAGTGCGATCGTCGATCCTTCAGTCGTCGTTGACGCTGGAGCCGTGGAGGCACGAGTACCGCGTGAAGCGGGGCGACGGCGAGTACCGCTGGATGCTCGGAAGCTCGGTGCCAGAGCGCGAGGCCGATGGCGGGACGCTGTGGCACGGGTTCATCACCGACGTGACCGAATCTCGCCAGCGTCAAGAAGAGCTGGCGCAGGCGCGCGAGGCCGCGGACGCTGCGAGCAGGGCCAAGAGTGAGTTCCTGGCGAACATGTCCCACGAGATTCGCACGCCGATGACGGCGATCCTGGGGTTTGTGGATCTGCTGGACGATCACACCGCGGACCCGACGGTGCGTGCGGAGCACATCGCGACCATCAAGCGCAACAGCGAGCACCTGATCACGCTGATCAACGACATCCTGGACCTGTCGAAGATCGAGGCGGGCAGGATGACGATCGAGCTCACGAGCATCGATCCGGAGAAGTGCGTTCAGGATGTGTGCGCGATCATGGGCTTCCGCGCTCGGAGCAAGAAGATCGAGCTGGCGTTGGATCGAGAGGGTGATCTCCCGCGTGCGATCCGCACCGACGGGCTGCGGCTGCGTCAGATCCTGCTCAATCTTGTCGGGAACGCGGTGAAGTTCACCAGCGCCGGCTCGGTGCGCGTGAGCGTGGTGGTCGATCGCGGAGCGACCGGCATCAGCTTCCTGCGTGTCTCGGTGAAAGACACGGGCATCGGGATCGATCCGAAGGTGCTGCCGACGCTCTTTAGCGCGTTCCAGCAGGGCGACAGCTCGATGAGCCGTCGGTTCGGCGGCACGGGGCTGGGGTTGCAGATCAGCAAGCGATTGGCGGTGCTGCTGGGTGGTGATATCACCGTGACGTCGGCGCTCGGCAAGGGCAGCGAGTTCACGCTGCGGCTGCCGGTGAGTGAGTCTGAACTTGCCGACGTTTCAGGGGCGTCGCCCTGGCGTCAGGATCTCGCGGCCGCCGGAGATGCGTCGGTGTCGAACGGCGTTGCGGCGGGTGCGAGCGACGTGGCGGCGCAGGCGGAGCATCACGCCGGCGGCGTGACGACCCCGCTCGCGGGCAAGCGGATCTTGCTGGCCGAAGATGGCCCGGATAACCAGCGGCTGATCAGGTTTCATCTGACCAAGGCCGGGGCGACGGTCTGCGTGGCTGTAAATGGCATCTCGGCGCTGCAAAGCCTCGAGCGGGCGGGAACGCCGTCGGCACCGGGGTTTGACCTCGTGGTCATGGACATGCAGATGCCGGAGATGGACGGGTATGACGCGACGGTGAAGCTGCGCCTGGACGGTTGGCAGCTACCGGTCCTGGCGCTCACGGCGCACGCGATGGCGGGTGATCGCCAGAAGTGCTTGGAGGCGGGGTGTGATGAGTACACGACAAAGCCGATCAACCGCGACAGGTTGATCGGATTCTGCGCGGCGCTGATCGCGAACCGCGAGGCACGCGGGCTCGCCCGAGCTGAAAACGGAGATCCGGTCATCTCTCGGTAGCGCCGCGTGACGCCGGAAAGACCCATTTCGCACCGGAGATCCGCCGGGGCGCGTTGCGGGAAGATCTCCCGGGCGCGAACTTTCGCGTTTCCGGATCGTATCGAACGCACGCGTTGGACCGATACCATGGTCTGGGCTTGTTCGTTGCCGATGCGTCCGGTGATCCCTGTGCGTACTTCCGCCACATCCTGTTGCACGCGAGCGTTCGTGGCGATGGCCGCGGCGGCTGTGCTCTCGACGTGCGCAGCGGCTGTTGAGCCCGCTGGCCCGCCGGAGGCGTCGCCGGGAGGCGCACCGCCGAGCGTTCCCACAGGAACACCGGTGCCAAAGGCTGAGTCAACACCGGAAGCGATGCCGTCCCCCGAGTCCCCGCCGTTCGGCGAGCGACCGATCGCACCGCCCCCGACGACGGCGCCTCGATCGGCTGCACCGGCGGTTCCGCTGGTGGCGCAAGCCGCGAGCTCGAGATCGGCCCACGGCGCGGTCGGCGCGATCCCGGCGGGCCAGACGCATCTTCGGATCGCCGATCTGCGGCGAGTCAGGCCTGGGGTCGGCGATGTGTCGCCGTTGGACGCGAAGATGGACGTGCGCGACGCGGACCTGCGGATTCCGAACAACTTTGGTGGCGTGTATCAGATTCCGGCCGACGCGCCGACGCCGTACGCGGGCTGGTTCGTGCGGATCTCCGGGGGCGTGTGGGCGGTGTTCCCGCAGTCGGTGTACCGGCGGACGAAGCAGGGGATGGTTGATCGGGTGCCGCCGGGGACGCAGTACTTCGTGGGCGGGATTCCGATCGATGCGATGCGCGTTGCGGTGGGAGCGTCGATCGCCAGTGGCGGAGCGCCGGAGCGGATCGACGCGCGCGAGTCGAGCGATGTGATCAGCGAGCCGATCGATGGCAGCCTGCCGATGCCGACGCGGGTTCAGAGCACGTTGGTGAACGGGCGCGCGGGCGCTGAGGTGAACCCCGTGATCGTCAGCTCGGGCGATGCGGAGTCTTCGCGACAGGCGTGGGCGTCGAGCACGGAGCGTTGGATCGCCGACGGCGGCTATCGGTCCAAGCGGCTGGGCGAACTGCTCGCCAAGGCGTCACGCCCGGTGTCGCCTGCCGCGGATGACGGTCGCTAGCGGCGCCGCGGGCGCTTGAGATATCAACTGGGTCGGGCGGTTCGTCGATGGAGTCTGTGCCGTTCACGCCGGACGGTCAGGGGCCGTCAACTGCGCCATCCATCTGCCAATGCCGACGTGACTCGCGATGGTCAGGGCCGCGCGACGGGCGCTGAGGGCTCGGGGAGCCTGGGCGTTCTGGTGGCGGTGTGCCCGTCGCTGCTGGCGTCGGGCGAATCCCGAGGCTGGTGGGCCGAGCTCGAGCGGCACTGGCCCGTGTGCAATCAGCAGCCGGGACGGATCACGGCGTGTACAACGGACGATGTCATCGAGCGGGCGGGGAGCGCTGAGGCGCTTCGCGCCGTGGGGGCGGCGTTGATTGTGGCGTCGGCGGCGACGCCGCGGGCGACGTTGCTGCGATGTGTGAACGTAGTTCGCGAGTCTGGTCGGCCGGGGGTTGTGGTGCTGCCGAGTTCGGACGCGGGCCTGATCGAGCGGTTGGGCGGCGGGACGACGCGAGCG
>JALHNK010000176.1 GCA_022843565.1 Phycisphaerales bacterium | reverse complement strand
GGCGACCTTGCGGAGGCCGTGGGCACCGCGGTGATCAACAAGCGAGCCGGCGGCATGGGCCTGATCTCGGGGCGCAAGGCGTTCCAGAAGCCGCTGACCGACGGCGTGAAACTGCTGCACGCGGTGCAGGATGTGTATTTGGATAAGAGCGTGACGATCGCGTGAGTGTGATCGAAACGACGAATGATCCAACAGCACCCCGGCTCATCGCCGGGGCGCTTTCTTTAGCGCACGTCTTCGAAAGTGATAGCCGACCAAGAGCCAGATGCGTCGGTCACCGCCCAGCACCCGGCACCGCCCATGTCAGGAAGTCGTCGTAGTCTCCGAAGTGCCGGCACGTCGCGTCGAATCGCAGGGCAATGTTGGCGTCCGGATCGATGCCCTAAACTCTCCGCATGTCCCGATCGATCGACCCGCGTCAGATTGAAGTACCCGACGACGAAGTCGTGAAGTCGCTGCGCGCGATGGGCGGCATCGCGCGGCTGCGGATGCTCGACGAGTTGTCAGAATCCGGCCGGCAGTTGATGGAGGCAAACGTGCTCGCCCGTCATCCGTCATGGACCCGCGAGGAGATCGTGGCCGAGGTTGCAAAGAGGATCCGTCGTGCGTCCGCTTGAACTCGCGACAACTGTCGCGAACGTTTGCGAGCGGCTCAAGCTGCCGTACTTTGTCACTGGCTCTGTGGCAAGTACGTACTACGGCGAGTACCGCACCACGCTCGATGTTGACTTCGTTGTTGAGCTCCCGTCTTGGCTCGTCGGCAAACTCTGCGAAGCGTTCCCACCGCCCGAGTGGTATGTGAGTTCCGAAGCGGCGATGGAGGCGGCTCAAACAGCGCGCATGTTCAACATCGTGCACGTCCCCAGCGGCCTCAAAGCCGACATCATGATCTTCCGCGACACGCCGTACAACGACTCGCGCCTCCATCGGCGTCGGCTCGTGGAGCTTCCCGGCGGCGGCAGCGCGTACTTCGCGGCCCCCGAAGACGTCATCCTCAAGAAGCTCGAGGCCTTCCGCGATGGCGGCTCGGACAAGCATTTGCGCGACATCACCGGCATTGTCCGCGTCTCCGGCGACGAACTGGACTATTCCTACCTCGAAGGCTGGGTCTTGCGTAATAGCGTCCAGCACGAGTGGCAGGCCATCAAGTCGCGCCTCGGGATGGCGTAGCCCACCCGTTCGCCCACAACAAAGCCGATCCCTCTTCCCCCGTCCCGGGCTTGCGTGACCCTGTGGCCGCTCTCTGCTGCCATTGGCGGGCCTCACATCTCGCAGTCAAAACCATCCGCTCACGCCAGCGCGCCGCGTCTGCCGATAAGCAGACTGCCGCACGTCCGTTTCGCCGCCTCGGAGGCCCGCACAATGAAGCACGCGTCAACGACGATCCGCCGGTATCGAGCCGCGCGACTCCTCGCGACCATCTCGCTCAGCGCGATCGCACTTTCCGGCTGCGCAGGAAGCGCTGCGCCCGCGGCTTCGGGCGCGCCCGCCGAGGGCGGCACCTCGCCGAACGCCACACCCGCAACGCCGGAATCGCAGTTCGCCGCCGCGGCTCAATCGCTCGATAGCTTCCTCGCCGATCCCAACGCCTCGCGCCAAGGCAACCAGGCCGCTGGCAGCAGCGCACGATCCGTGACCCCCGCTCCAAGCGCGGCCCCGGTGCCCGGCACCCAGCGCCGCGTGCTGGCGAGCCCCCGGCCCGCGCCGAACGCCGGGTCCGAAACGCCGATCACCGACCGACTCAGCGCCCAGCTCGCCGCGCCGGGCGAGCCCGGCACTGAGATCACGGACACGCCGCGGGCGATGACCGCAGACTTGGGCACCTCGCCCGACTCAACGACCGAGCAGCTCAGCCCGCAGTCGTCGAGCACCGAAGCCGCGGACGCGAAGCGATCGTCCTCGGCCATCGCGCCCGCTCGCGTCGCGACATCCCCGGCGAAGGAAACCCCCACGCAGCGCCGCGAGCGACTGCTCGGCGAGCTCGCGGAGTTGAACACCTCGGCCGCGGCGCCCACGCCCGCCAAGTCCATGGGCGAGTCGCTGCGAGCGTTGCTGTGGCGCAGCAGTGCCGAGGGCGAGCCGGATCGCGCCGGCGTCAGCGCATCGCGATTGTTCGCCAGCCGCGCCGCATCTCTTCGGCCATCGCTGGATGGGCCCGACGCCCGCGTGATCGACGCGACAGACGCGCTCTTGCGCCAGCTCAGCGTCGCGAGTGATCGCGAGCGCGTGAAGGCCGCGATCGTCGAGGCCGCCGCCGCGGTTGCCCCCAGTGGCACGCTGACGCTCCCGTCGGTGCAACTGTGTACGCGAATCGAGTCGTACGGCCGCTTCTCGCCGATCGCTACGACAACACTCCCCGCGGGCCAGGCGTTTTCGGCGCTGCTCTACACCGAGGTCGACGGCTTCACCAACGCGCCGCCGCTTGCGACGGAAACCGGCGCGGCGGCGCGCTTCACCGTCGAGCTGAGTCAGGAGCTCGCCCTGTACTCCGAGATGGGCACCGTGGTCTGGACCGCGCGCCGCCAGTCGCTGAAGGAGGAATCGCGCAACCGGCGTCGCGACTTCTTCACGACCCAGCGTGTTGACCTGCCCGCGACGCTCGCGCCGGGCAAGTACACGCTCAAGGTCACCCTGCGCGACGAGGCGAACGCCGCGGTCGCCGAGCGAGCGATCGACCTGACGTTTGTCGCCGGGGCGGGGCCGAACAAGTGAGGCGGATGACCGTTCAGATCCGCACCTCTGGACGCTGTGCCTGAGGCTCGGCGAAGGGACGGGTTGAACCCTCGTAAGCGTGCTGTTCAGCGAGAACTCGGAGAACATCACCACGCTCGGGCCATCGGCCGGCAATCACCGCGGTGCCCGGCGCGCCTGCGCACCGGTCAAGAAAGCCCACCGAACCTTTTTAGAACACAAGTCAAGGCTACTTCTAGAAGACCGGGGACACCCGAATTCACGGGTTCTTATTGGCCTCAGCCGCGGATCTCGGGTACCTTGAGGTGAAGGTCGGAGCCAGCCCCCACAAAGCTCGGCGGCCAGAAAATCGAGGAGAGAGAGATGAGCATTCGCAAGATCCGTGTACGTGGTGCCGCTGCGCTGGCTGTGTGCGCTGGGTTGTCGTCGTCGGCGTTCTCACAGACGGGGTCGAACATCGTGCGCGATCTGCGTCCGATGGTGAGCATTTCGCTCCAGCCGCCGATTCCGCTGGCACCGTTCGCCGGAAACTTGATGGGGATCTATGACACGGGAGCCTTCGGCGTCTTCGTGCCCCCGCCGGCCACGACGCACTGGGGCCTGCCCGCCGCGTACACCGCGCCCGCCGGTGCTCCGTTCAACAACTACTCGCGCGTCACGAATCCGTACACGATTTCGGTGGGCAGCATGTTTGGCGGCAGCTTCGCCGGCCCGCAGGTGAACACCGGCGCGGGCGAACCCACGCAGATTTTCGGTGCCGCAAACAACCTGAACCGCACGGCGGCGTTTTCGCAGCCGAACGTCGCCGCAGCGACCAACTATTACAACGGTCGAGTGAGCGTCGGGATCATGGGTGCCGGCTTCTACAACGGCACCGCCAACTCCCGTCCGACCGTTGGCTTTGTCGACCCGGCGAACGCGGGCTACACGCCGTTCAATCTCGGCACGACGAACGCGGCGTCGCCGGCGGGCATCGGCACGCCCGGTGGAGCGGGCGACATCTACAACAACACCTACTCGAACGTGACCGTGATGTCGCCGGGGTTTGACCTGTTGCTGCCTCTTGGTGGCAGCATCTACGTCCCAAACACCAGCGTGCCGACGATCAATCAGAATCTCAATCCGAACTTTCTGTTCAGCGTCACGATGACGCCGGTTGACGGCGCCGGCGCGGCGCAGCCGTCGTTCACGCGCTACACCCGCGCGGTCGACGGCGCGACGGCGGGCTATCGCCCACAGGTCAATCTGACCGCTGCGGATCGCATCAATCTCGGGCGCAGCCAGACCGGCTTCCCCGACACGGTTCCCAACAACTCACTGGTACCGACGGGACGCTATGTCGCCGATACCGGCGCGCCGAGCACCGACGCGCCCGCCGGCGGCGCAGATGGCCTTCTTGGCACTGATTTTTTCAATGGTTTCGGACAGTTCTGGGACATGTCCGCGAACCCCGGCAACAACAACCAGCCCTCGCTCCTGTTCTTCGGCCCGCGACTCCAGGGTGACCGCGATCTGGTGTCCACCGGCGCTCTCATTACGGTGGATCGCCTGTCCTCGGGCCTTGATCGCACCGGCGTGAATCAGTACACCCAGTTCGGTCGCCCCGCCATCAACATCCCCGCCGGCGGCAGCAACCCCGACGGCAGCGTGAACGCCAACGGCACGCCCATCGCCGCGGTCGCGGGCACGTTCAATGCCACCACCATCTTCCGCACGCACATGACCCAGTCCAACGCCGGCTACATCTCTGGCGCGGAGGCGCTTGGCCTGCAGGGCGCCACGCTGGCGAACCTCGGCGATGCCATCACGTCCCTCAGCGTCGGTGGCGAGACGATCGCCCAGCGCTCCACCGTCTACTTCTCCGTTGACCGTCAGTCTCAAGGGCAGAACGCCGGGGTGGTCTTCGTCCCGGGTCTCGGGACGATCCAGACCGGCTCGATCGGCTTTGGCGGCGGTGTCGCGGGCCAGCGTGCGCTCAATCAGCACGCTGCGGACATCTTCCAGGCCGACAACGCGCGTCGCCCGACGGCGATCGCGTCGACGGACATCAACGGCAACACGACGCTGCTCGGCGTCAACGGCTTCGGCTCCAACGTGCTGCGCTACAACCAGGACGTCATGGGCCTCGCCGGTAACGCCGGCCCGCTGGCCAATGCCGCCGGCTGGGGCAACGAGGACAACATGCGCGACTTCGATCTCCGCTCGATCGACGGCATGATCGCCGCCAGCGCCGCGACCACCATGCGCAACCTTGACCCGGTCATCCGCACGCCCGGCGATACGCACAACCCCGGCAGCGCGCTGGGCGTCGCCGCCCGCACCGACGTTTTGGGCCAGAACTTCAATACCTTCATCACCCTCGATACTGGCTCGGTCTCGCTCGCGGCCAACGGCTGGTCCGCCGCGGACATCCTCCGCAACAACACCGCGGCGAACGGGCCGGGCCTGCGGCGCTTCGCCAGCGCCGCCGATATCGGCCTCGGTGCCAACAACGCCATCGACGGCGTCGCGCTCCAGCGCGTCGGCCTGCTGGCCAACCTCCCGCTCTTGGCAGGCACCAATCAGGATGCCAGTTTCTTCGCCACCAACGGCTACATCGGGCTCAACAGCTTCCAGCCCTACGGCGGCCTGCTGCAGGATTGGGGTGGCATCGACATCTTTGCCGGCTTCAACGCCGACACCATGCTCTTCTCGCTCGCGCCGGGCTCCGCGGCTTTGGCCATCTTCGATGCCATCCTCGGGCGGAACCTCTCCGCCGCGGACATCTTCATTACGGACTTCGACGGCACGTTCCAGCTCTATGCTGCTGCGGAAAGCCTCGGCCTGCTGGCCGGCGACAACGTCGACGGCCTGGACGTGATGCCCGTGCCGACGCCGGCGTCACTGGCGCTGGTGGCCATCGGCGGCCTCCTGGCGTCGCGCCGTCGTCGCCAGGCCTGATCGCCGCACCCGCTCGAACATCTTGTGCCAACATTCGCGGCCCCGCCACTCATCGAGGCGGGGCCGTTTCCTATGCTCTGGATATGTTCGGCTCCTCCCGCCATCGCGCCGTTGAGCTCTTCCCGCTCACGCTCGGGGCCACCGAGCTGCGCGCTCGATCGCTGCGAAAAGAGTTCGGCTCGCGCGTCGTCCTTCACGACGTTTCACTG
>JALHNK010000175.1 GCA_022843565.1 Phycisphaerales bacterium | reverse complement strand
CCGGCCTCGGCGACAGCAGTTCGACGATCTGGCGGCGGTACATCGTGAGCCCGCGCGGATTGCGAATGTACCAGCCCTGGAGATAGAAACGGCCCTCGCGCGAGTCGTCCAAGCAACTGACGCCGACCAGCGAATCGGTGGGCGGCAGCACGACGAGTTCGGAGGGGTTCTCGGCCTCGATGGCACCGCCGATCCAGCCGCGGGCGCTGGCGGTGCGTCCGAGCCGCAGCGCGAACTTCTGCAATCGGCGGCGCATCGGCAGTCGCAGTCGGAGCGGGTGCGTGCCGCTGAGGAGCAGATCGCCGTCGAGGTTTGGGAACAGCGGCGCGTAGGCGTAGAACGCGGGGTTGAAGAGCCGATGCCCGCGATGCAAGCACCAGGCGTAGACCGCCGCGAAGTGGATGAGCTTGTTGCCAAGCCGCCCGCCGGAATCCAGGACGATAACCGTGGCCATGGGGCCGCAAGCGTATCCACAAACCGGCATGAAACCGCTTGCGAACCAGCGACGTATGTGTCATACTGAGGGCATCACGCGGAACTTGACGAGACGGCCACACCAGAACCCGTCCTCGACAACCAGCCGCGTGACGACCGACCGCGACTCGCCGATGCATCGACGAGAGTGATCGGGCGATGTGCCCCGGGTGACGGCCCGGGGATGAGCGTCAGGCGGGCCCGATGATTTCAGCGGGCCGTCGGCTTGGCATGTTCAACATCAGAACGGAGGTGATCCAGTGCAGACTCTTACTTGGAATCAGGGGCTTCGCCTGTAAAGGCGGCTCGACGGAGCCCCCGTCGCGACGCGGTGTGATCGTGAACTCGGTCACACGCCGATCGCGCCAGGCAAGCCCGCAGGACATGTTCCGCGACCCGGTGAGGCAACCCCTCACCGGGTCGTTTTCTTTCCCGGGGCCAGGGCGACGCCTCGGCCTTGCTCCGTGCGCACGCCACCACCCCCACCACCGCCACCGACCGCCGCCACGAGCCGCGATCACCGCTCTATCCTCCCTCGCCACAGCGCTCGTTGCCTCCGTCCTCTCAGCACGAGCGGTGGGCTTTGGAAGGAAGACCCGTGAACATCAAGATCTTTGTGACGACGTTCGCACTGCTGGCCGCCGGAAGCACCGGCCTCTGCCGCGCCGCCCAACCCGCAGCTGAGCCCGCCAGCAAGCCCGCGCCCGCTGCGGCGCCTAGTGACGCAGCCCCCGTTGTCAAGCCCACCGCCAGCGCGCCGCAAGCCAAGGGCTGGAAACAGACCCCGGTCATCGAGGGGCTCGAGCACCCGTGGGCCGTCGCGTTCCTGCCCGATGACACCATGCTCATCACCGAGCGCGAGGGACGGCTGCGCGTCGTGCGCGCCGGCAAACTCGTCGAGAAGCCCATTGACGGCGTGCCCGAGGTCCTGGCCCTCCGCCAGGGCGGACTGCTCGATGTCGTCGCCCATCCGAAGTTCGCCGAGAACAAGCTCATCTATCTCACCTACTCCCACGGCACACGCGCCCGCAACTCCACCCGCGTCGCACGCGCGACCTTCGACGGCGCATCGCTCAAAGATCTCACCGTCCTCTATGAGGCCGATCCCAAAGCCGACGGGTTCCACTTCGGCTCGCGACTGCTGTTCCTTCCCGACGGCACGCTGCTCTTCAGCGTCGGCGATGGCTTCAGCCAGCGCGACAAGGCTCAGGACCTGGGCAACTCCTTCGGCAAAGTCCTGCGCATCAAGGACGACGGCACGCCCGCGAAAGACAACCCCTACAACGCACGGACCGATGCCATCCAGCAAGTCTGGACCTACGGCCATCGCAACATCCAGGGCATGGCCATCGACCCCGCCACCGGCAACGTCTGGGCCACCGAGCACGGCCCGCTCGGCGGCGATGAACTCAACCTCATCATCAAAGGTCAGAACTACGGCTGGCCCAAGGCCACGTTCGGGCGTGAGTATTCCGGTGCCAAGATCACCGATCAGCGTTCGATGGAAGGCGTCGTGAATGCGCGTGTGACGTGGGTGCCGTGCATCGCGCCGTCGGGCATGGCGTTCTACACCGGCGATCGTTTCCCGCAGTGGAAGGGCTGCCTCTTCGCCGGGGGCCTGGTCGCGGAAGAGGTCCGGCTCGTGCGGCTCGACGGCGATCGCGCGACGGCGCAGGAAACGCTCAAAATCGGACAGCGCGTCCGCGATGTTCGCCAGGGGCCTGACGGCCTGCTGTACATCCTCACCGATGAGTCCAAAGGCCGGTTGATCCGCATCGAGCCCGTTGCGCCGACCGCCCCCGCCAAAGAAACTCCATGATCCCGTCGCAGCGTACGACAACCGTTCATCGCGCCTCATCCAAGCGCGTCCCAGGGTTCACGCTCGTCGAACTCCTCGTGGTCGTCGGCGTCATCGGCACGCTGCTGGCCATCCTGCTGCCGACGCTCGCCTCGGCCCGGCGCGCCGGCTTCTCGGCGGCCTGCGTCTCAAACCTGCGGCAGATGAGCGTCATCTGTCAGCAGTACGCCGACGATCACAAGGGCCTGTACCCCGCGATCGGCCAGCCGTACGGCTCGCTCCCAAACTGGGCTCTGGTGGTTCAACAGGCCGCCGGGCGCACCGGCACCGGCGCAGAGCTCTACTCGACCGCCTCGGTACTCGTCTGCCCCGCGGCTCGATCGCTCCTCGGCCCCGAAATGACGCGCACCTACGCGATGAACGCGACCGGACACTCGGGTCTCTCGGCCCCGCAAGCGTCAGCAGGCGGTCAACCGCCGACGCTCGTGACCGACCGCACCAACTACGACACCGGCCAGGTCCACATCCGCGGCGACCTCGTCCGATCGCCCAGCACCGTCGCGCTACTGCTGGACTCGGATCGCGCGACGCCCGCGCCCGGCGCCCCACCATCAACCAGAACCGCCAGCGTCATCGATTTCCGCGTCGAGACTCACCTGCGCGAGCGCATCGGGCGATTCCACGCCGACAAGCAGGTGTTCAACGTCGCGCGATTCGACGGCTCGGCGCTCAGCTTCCGCGACGTGCCGGCGGAGTGGACACAGCCGCTGCCGTGATTGGCCCGTGCTGATGGCATTGGTCCGCGCAGCTCGCGTCGGCGACCGTTTTCAATGTGAAGAATCAATCTAGAAACTGACCGCGGCGGCGCAGCGGTCGCGAACGCGCCCCGGCGCGTCGCGCGACTCACTATGCTCTGGCGAGACTTCGTTCACGAATATTGCGCCGAGTCGCTCGACGAAAGGACCGCCATGATCGATCTGTTCTCACCCTCACTTGCGCGGCGTTTCGCGCAGCCGCCGACGCTCGGCGTGGCCTTGACCGCAGCCCTGCTCGTACTCGCCGGGTGCAAACGCCCACCCGCCGCGTTCGTTCCCCCGCCACCGCCCGAGGTCTCGGTCGCCACGCCCGTGCAACGGCGCGTGCCGGACACACTCGAGTTCACCGGCGTCACCCGCGGCTTTGAGTCTGTGGACGTCCGCGCTCGCGTCCGCGGCTTCCTCGAAACCAAGCTCGTTCAGGACGGGCGCATCGTCAAACAGGGCGACCTGCTCTTCACCATCGACCCGCGCACGTTCGAAGCCGCGGTGCAGCAGGCCAAGGCCGAGCTGGCCGCCAAGGACGCGGAGCTGAAGCTCGCGATCGTCACCCTCGAACGCACACGCATCGCCAACGAGGCCAACGCGGTCTCTCGCCAGGAGCTGGACCGAGTCGCGGCACAGAAAGACGGCGCCGAAGCCCAGGTCGAGCTGGCCAAGGCACGCCTGCGAACCGCCGAGCTGGACCTGGAGTTCACCAAAGTGAAGTCCCCGATCAACGGGCGCGTCGGCTTCGTCGGCGTTGACCCGGGCGACCTCGTCGGTGCGACCGACCCCACGCTGCTCTGCACCGTCATCAACGACAGCAAGATCTACGCGACCTACGAGATGGAAGAGCGCGTCATCCTCGAGCAGCGCCGCATCAATCAGAACCGCCGCCCCGGCGAGGGCGGGCGCCCCAACCTCGTCGTGCGTCTGGCGCTGGCGAACGAAGAAGGCTTCCCGCACGTCGGCCAGTTCGATCGCGCCGACAACACCGTGAACGCGCTCACCGGCACCGTGCGCGTCGAAGCACTCTTTGACAATGCCGACGGCACGATCCTGCCCGGCTCCTTCGTCCGCGTCCAACCACAACTCGGCGAGCGCGACGTCCTCACCGTGCCCGACACCAGCGTGCAAGCTGACCAGCGCGGGCGATTCGTCCTCACCGTCAACGCCGCGAACAAGGTCGAACGCGTCAACGTCATCGTCGGCGATGTCGTCGATCGCCAGCGCGTGATCCGAAGCGGGCTGGATCCCTCCGCTCGCGTGATCGTCGCGGGCATCCAACGCGCCCGGCCGGGCATCGAAGTCCGCGTCGCCGGTGCGCCCGCACCCGCGGCAACGCCCACGCCAGCAGCGGCTCCGACGCCAGGCTGAATGTCAAAGAGCGGCATGGCCGGGCACCACTGCGGCGCACCAAAGCCCAGCGCCCAGTACCCAGTGCCCAATGCCTGATGCCCACTGCCTCCCCCAGTGCCCAGTGCCTGATGCCCAGTGCCTTTGCCCTCCTCCAGCCGGAGCCCCATGCTCAGCACCTTCTTTATCCGCCGCCCGGTCTTCTCCAGCGTGATCTCGATCCTGATCATGCTCCTGGGCGCCGTCGCGGCGTTCCAGCTCCCCATCGCTCAATACCCCGATCTCGCACCCCCGGTCGTCCGCATCGAGGCCATCTACCCCGGCGCCAACGCGCAGACCGTCGCCGACACCGTCGCCTCGCCGATCGAGCAGGAGGTCAACGGCGTTGACCGCATGATCGCGATGTCGTCCACGTCGTCCGACGGACGCTATTCGCTGGATGTCTCGTTCGAAGTCGGCACGGACATCGACATGGCCGCGGTCCTGGTGCAGAATCGCGTCAACATCGCGCAGGCCAAACTCCCGGACGAGGTCCGGCGATTGGGCGTCACGACGCGCAAGCAATCCACCAACCTCGCCGGCGTCATCAGCCTCTCGTCAGACCTCCGGGCCGACGGCACCCCCGTCGTCGATGACCTGTTCCTCTCCAACTACCTCACCATCAACTGGCGCGACGAGTTCTCCCGCGTCTACGGCGTCGGCGCGATCAACATCATCCCCGCCAAAGACTACGGCATGCGGATCTGGCTTGATCCGACCAAGCTCAAGGTCCGCAATCTCACCGTCAACGACGTGATCACCGCGATCCGCGAGCAGAACGTGCAGGTCGCCGCGGGACGCATCGGCTCGCAGCCGGCGCCAAGCGGGACAGACTTTGAGCTCACCGTGACCACGCTGGGCCGCCTCACCGATCCGGCGCAGTTCGAGAACATCATCATCCGCAGCGTCGAGGGTCGCATCGTCCGCATCAAGGATGTCGCCCGCACGGAGCTCGGCGCTCGCGACTACTCCACCGCGGCCCGCTTCAACGGCCGGCCCAACGCCATCATGGCGGTCTATCAGCTCCCGGGTGCAAACCTCGTCTCGCTCACCAGCGCCATGGAACAGAAGCTCGAGGAGCTCCGCCCGCGCCTGCCCGAGGGTGTGCAGGTCAAGTTCTTCTACGACTCGTCGATGTTCATCAAGGCCTCGCTCGAGGAAGTCCTCGTCACGCTCGTCGAGGCGTTTGTACTGGTCTTCATCGTCGTGCTCGTCTTCCTTCAGAGCTTCCGCACGACCATCATCCCCGCGATCACCATCCCTGTCTCGCTCATCGGAACGTTCATGTTCCTGGCCCTGCTGGGCTTCAGCATCAACATGCTGACCATGTTCGGCCTGGTCCTGGCCATCGGCATCGTCGTGGACGACGCGATCGTCGTCGTCGAGAACGTCGAACGCAACATGACCGTCCA
>JALHNK010000174.1 GCA_022843565.1 Phycisphaerales bacterium | reverse complement strand
CACAACGCCCCGATCGCGAGCGGAAGAACACGGCGGCTGCGGTGGGCGGACGTTCGCATGATCGGCGCTCTACGAAGTGAGAAGTGTCAACGAAGGGGAAGTTCTTTCAACGAAGTGAGGGAAGAGATGGAAGGGGCACTGGGGATTGGGCAATGGGCACTGGGGGTTCGATGCAGAGAAGTTGCAGAGTGGCCATGGTCACATACGACGCGGCCGCGTGAAATGCTGTTCGATTTGAGCGTTGATCATTTGAGCTTCGAGCTTTGATCTCTCCCAGTGCCCGATGCCCAATTCCCGGTGCCTCCCCGCCTTCCTTCCCTCTCTTCCTTCCCTTCGCTGAAAACCCCTTGCCTTTCAACGAAAGACGCTTACTCCCTCAGAATGTGCTCGATCGCCAGCAGCGAGTACGCCGCGATGAGTTCGGGGGAGTTCTCCATCCAGCGATCGCCCATGGGGCGGAAGCTGCCGTCGGGGTTTTGGAGCGTGGCGAGGACGTTGATCATGTCGTTCTGCCAGTCGCGCGGGCCGGGCTTGGCTTCGAGGGGTGAGGTGAGTTTGGCGGCGCGGGTCTTGCCGCCGAGGCCTTTGGCGTCGGTGTTCGACTTGAACGCGTCCAGCGCCGCCTGGCGTTCCTTGTCGCCGGCCATCACGATGAGCGCGCTGGCCGGGCGCTCTTTCGTCGCGCCGAAGCGGACGATCGCGTTGACCTTGCCGGCATCCTTGAGGAACGCCTTGATCTGCTCGTCGGTGATGGTGGTGTCGAGGTCCTCGACCATCAGGCTGACGCGCAGCGGCTCAAAGCCCGTGATGTCGATCGTCGCCGAACCCGTCGCGTCCAGCGCGCGGGCCATGGCGAGGATGTAGTAGTAGAAGCCGTCGCTGCCCATGCCGGGGTTCTCGAGGACGTTGTAGTGCTCGCGTGCCCACGAGAGCGCGGTGGTCACACGCTCGTCGTCTTTCTTCAGCCCGGCGAAGATGTACGACTTGAAGCCGAGGTACGTCGTGCTGCCATACGAGCGCAGACGCGAGACCTTGGTGCCGTCATCAACAGACTCCTCGATCATGCCGGCGAAGGAGTTGCCCTGGCCCATGGTCTGGGCGGTCTCGCCCGGCGCGTAAATGAAGCCGCCCTGGTTCGACTTATCCGCGTACGGCATGTCGTTGAGCTTGTCCACCATCTGCAAGCGCTGCAGGAAGACGATGGCGCGCTGGAAGGCAGGATCATCAGGCGGCAGGCCGCTTTCGTGCAGGGCTTGAATGGCGAAGGCGGTGTTGGAGATGTCCGGGCGGCCGCGGTTGCCATAGCCCCAGCCGCCGAACGCCGGGTTGTCTTTGGTGATCGCGGGCGCGGGTGCTTCTTTGCCGCCGGCGGGCTGCGTCGCGCCCCATTGGTTGTTGCGAAGGAAATCCTGCGCCGGCGTGATCGCGGCCTTGGCCTCGGGCGTATCCAGCCGCGCGAGCATGGAGAGCGAGATGGCGGTGTTGTATGAGGGGAGATCGCCGTCGTAGATGCCGCCATCGACTTGGCGGAAGCGCAGGACATACGCCGCCCCGCGGGTGATGGCGTCGTCGGTGGGCTTGATGTTCGGGTTCATCAACATGCCGTTGAGCACCAGCGAAGTAATCGCCGGGTAATGAGCGCGGCCCTTGCCCTGCTCACCCTTGGGCACATTCCACCCGCCGGAGTCTTTGTCCTGCTTGCTGCGCAGGAACTCGATGGCCTTGGCCGCGACCTGCTCGCCCTTGGCGCGATGGGCCTCGTCGATGGCGAGGGCGGGGGAGGCGAGGGAGAGGGTGAGGAGGGCCGCGGCCACGGTGTGACGGGTGAACGAAGTGGTGATGAGCATTCGGGGTCTCCGGGCGCGGGAGTATGGGATGGGCGGGGGGTGGGCGGTGGCGAGCAGAGGCGGGATCGAGCGTGAGACGAGCGTGAGACGAGCGGGCTTGCGACATTCACACGGATTGGTCAAGTGAGCGCGAGCGAACTGCCGAAGTGTCCTTTGGAGTGAACCATTTTATGGAGGCGGGTGTATGCTGCACATAGTTGTAGGGGCGGGTCGTCGCGGGGTCGCGAGCGTTGCTGTGATCGTTGTTGCAGTGGCTTGCGTCCAGGCAATGGCGACGCCGCAATTCGTTGAGCTCGGGCCGACGCCCAGCGGCACCGGGAGCTTCGCTACCGCAATGAGCGCCGACGGCGGCGTGGTGATCGGGCACGCGGAAGTTCGCAACTCGCGCGGCGTGGCGGTGTGGCGCCCCTGGCGGTGGTCTGCGACCGAAGGGTACGAGTTGCTCGATTCGGTGCCCGAGTCGCAGTGGTTGCAACCCCTTCCGCAGTTTCCCATGCCGGAGGACCTGTTGCATTTCACGTCGCACGTGAGCCGTGATGGATCGACGATTGCCGGCGCGATCATCGATAACAGCGCGTTCTTCGCCGGCGGGTTTGTGTGGGATCGGGCGGCGGGAACACGCGTGCTCGACACGCCGATGAGCACGAGCGGCGAGGGTTTCGTCGCCGTGCGTGATATGAACGACGACGGCTCGGTGATCGTCGCGCAGCGCGGTGAGAGCGAACTGATTCGCTGGACGCGTCAGACAGGCGTGCAGACGGTTGCGTCTCCGTTTGGCACGCGCCTGCCCAGCGTCCTCCAAATCGATCAAGCCGGCGGTATCATCGCGGCGGCGCAAGGGGGCGCGAGCGGCCCGGCGACGCGCTGGACGCCCGGCGGCGGCGAGGAGTCTCTGGGCGCGGCGTTCTTTCCGGGGTTGATGAGCGGCGATGGAAGCGTCATCGCCGGCACGACGAACTTGCCGAACACCTTGGGGGTGCCGTCGAACGTGATGGTGTGGCATGCCAGCGGCGGACTCACGACCATCAGTCCTCTAGGCGGTCACACGCACATCGGAACAAACCTGATGGACGCTTCCGGGCGGGTTCTCTTTGGCACGAGCTTCTCGATATCGGAATTCGGCCCGATCGCAGATCCGGTCACGTTCATCTGGACGCCCGAGTCCGGTGCGACGGACTTTCAGCACTTGCTTTCGTCGCAGGGGCTTCAACTGCCGGCAGGATCGCGTCTGTACTCAGTTACCGGGATCAGCGATGACCTCACGAGCATCAGCGGAAGCGCGTACTACCCCGCCCTCGATGTCTATCGCTCCTTTGTCATCTCGAACTTCGTCATCCCCGCGCCCGCAAGCGCGGCCTGCGTGGTTGTCATGGGCATTGTCGCGGCGCGCCGCCGTCGCTTGGGCGCGTAGTTGGACGGATTGTCGGCAGTATCTGAGCGGGATGAACAGACTTGAGCACCGCCCCTCTCGGAGAGAGGGGGTACCCAAAGACACGCGTCACTCCATCGCCCGCCGCCCCTGAATCGCGTCGGCGAGGATGGCTTTGTTGGCGTGTTCGAGTTGCGTGCCGGTGGGAAGGCCGCGGGCCAGGCGGTTGAGTTTGAGGGATTTGAAGCGTTTGAGTTGCTCGGCCAGATACATCGATGTTCCGTCGCCTTCCAGCGTCGGGTTCAGCCCGAGGATCACTTCGCGGATCGGCACCGCCCCGGCGTTGTTGGCGCTGTCGCGCAGGCGATCGATGAACGCGGGGATCGTCAGGTCGCCGGGGCCGACGCCATCCAATGGCGAGAGCCGCCCGAGCAAGACGTGATACAGGCCCTTGTAGACGCCGGTGGTCTCCAGCGCCAGCACATCCCGCGGCTGCTCGACCACCATCACACAGTGCCGCTCACGCGATTCATCGCGGCACACGCCGCAGAGATCCGTATCCGTGAGATTGAAACACACGCGGCAGTTCCGCACCGTCCGCTTCAAATCCGCGATCGCACGCGCCAGCGCATCAACCTTCTCCGCCGGTGACTTCAGCAGGTACAGCGCCATCCGCTCCGCCGATCGCCGCCCGATGCCCGGCAGCGCGCCGAGCTCATCAATCACGCGATCGACCGGCGCGGGATAGCCGGTGGGATACGCGCCGAGTGCGTCACGCGTCGGCTTCTTGGGTGCTTTGCGCGACGGGTTGATCGGGCCTTGCTCGGCGGGCATGACGCCATCGTATCAAGGCGTGGTAGGCGTGCGAGAGCGCGAGGTGGATGCCGACACTGGCGAGGCCGGCGAGGATGCCGAGCCATGGCGTCGTCTCTCGCTCAAAGGTCCTGCTCCAAGGGGAGCCGTGCGTCCACGAGCCCGACGGGAGTTGCCGCGCGTAGATCGCGATCCAGATCGCGAGGGCCAGGAGTATTCGCGTGATCCACGGACGTGTCGAAAGTCGCCAGCTCAGGAGCATCGCGGTGCTGATCGCGCACGCTGCGCCGCTGATCATGATCGCAGGACTTTCGTGACCGGCCAAGAGAGAGCGGCGCACGTTCGCGGCGAGCGTCGGTTGACTGAAGACCTCAAGCACCGCCGCCAGCGACGTGGTCAATGCCCACGGCAGAGCGACTGTGCAAACGACAAGCGCCAGCGCGGTGCCGCCGCGGGTTGGCAAGAGCTGAGTGACGGTCGTGTACCGCTTTTGATGCACCTCCGGCCACCAGAAGTCTTTTCCGCATTCGGGACACGTGCCGCAGCGGTGTTCGAGCGCCAGGCCGGAGAGGTCATATCCGCATCGCAGGCACAGGCCCTGGCAGATCTTCGGGTCCACGGGTGCCGCGACGAGCTGGCGGGTGCGGACGAACGCCGAGCGGAGGACCGCGGCGACGACTAGCGCGATCGTGAGCCACGTCATCAGGTCTTCAGGATTGCCTCGTCTGCTCATGTTGCGATCCTGGGCGCGCGGCGAGGTGTGAGTGTCTGTACTGCGCCGCGGCACATTGGCGTCAAGACGCGGATCGCGAACGACAGCGCGAGTTGGATACCGACGCTGGCGACGCCGGCCGCGGCGCCGATGAGTGGTGCCGCTTCGCGATCAATGGTGAGTCGCCAGGGGGAGCCGTGTACCCAGAGACTCGACGGTACATTCCACGCGCAGACGCCGAGCCAGATCAGCAGCCCCAAGAGGATTCGCGAGAGCCATGTGAACGTTGGTGCGCGCCAGCTCAGCAGCATTGCCGCGCACATCGCACACGCGGCGCCGCTCCGCATGATCGGGTGGTGATCGGTGTCAATGCTGAACGAGCGGCGCAGGTTCAACGCGAGACCCGCTTCGTCAAACACGGTCAACGCGCCAGCGAGCGTTTCAGTCAGCGCCCACGGCAGCGCAATCGCGCCGCACACGACAAGCAACGCCGCAATCCCTCGTACCGGCATGAGGCGCGTGGTGAGCCGCTCATTGGCTCGCGCGGGGTCGGGCCACGGCGGCGGGAGCTCGGGCGACCGGAAGTTGCCACCACACTCCGGACACGTCCCAACGCCGTTCGTGAGCATGAGGCCCGAAAGGTCATACTCGCATCGCAAGCACTTGCCGTGACCGGCGGGCGGGTCTTTCGGCACGAGGACCCAGGAGTGAATCACCGAGGACCGCCACACCGCGCCGATGGCCAGCCCGAGCGTCAGCAAACTCATCATGTCGTGGGGTGGTCCGGATCGAATGCTCATGGGCGGCTCGCTCGATGATCATCCATTCGAGCCGATGGCGCGTTGGGTTCTCCGCAACTGGCGAGTTGGGCGCGGACAGATCGCCCGAGTTTCTCGCATGTGAGTTTCGGCGAGTGTTCGCGACACAGGCAGCGCCGGCAGCCGCGCCCCCTCCGGCTCGAAGACTCGCCACCTCCCCCGGTAGGACCGGGGGAGGGCGAAGACACCCACCCTCCCCCGTTTCCTTGTACAGACCGGAGACATAGGTAACACCGCGTCAGGACATGGGTGACACTTTGATCGCGGACTGTTCGGCTTCAAAGGAGGCTGAGCATGCCGTGGGAGGTGTCAACGATCATGTCGAG
>JALHNK010000173.1 GCA_022843565.1 Phycisphaerales bacterium | reverse complement strand
CTGCGAGCTGACCGTTCGGTTTGTCAGCATTCCATACCAGAATTGCCGAACCTCCTGCACTTCTGGGTACGAACAAGTTCCTGCCAAAGTGGCTGGCATTTCGCGCCGTGTGCGGTAGTCTCTGGACATGACGCACCTCCGAGTCTTCTTGATCGCCTGCGCACTCATTTTTGGCACCTGCGTGTTGGTGCCGTCGATCGCGCTCGCCCAGAGCGCGGGCACCGCCTTCACGTACCAGGGCCGCCTTGATCTCTCCGGCACGCCCTACACGGGCACGGCGGACCTGCGGTTCCAACTCTTCAAGGGTGCCGACGCCAAAGGCGCACCCATCGACCGCTCGAACGTTCAGGTCACCGGCGGCCTCTTCACCGTGCTGCTGGACTTCGGCCAAGACATCGCCGCCGTGAACTTGTTCATCAACGGCGTACCCACCTTCCAGCAGGCGAGCGTCGAAGTCTCCGTTCGCACGCCCGCCGGCGGTGCTGGCCCCTTCACCGCGCTCACGCCGCGGCAGGTCATCACTCCCGCGCCGCTGGCCGCGGGGCTCGTGGGCCTGGGGCGCGCGGGCACCAGCGTTGCCGACCAGTTCAACTTCAGCGAAAACAACACGTTTCAGATCAGCGCTGAGGTGATCCAAGTGGTCACACCGTCGCGAGCGGGTGAAGTGGACTTGATCGAGCTCCGGCTGGTCAACACCGCCGCGGCCTCGCAGCCCGTCACCCTCCAGCTCCGCCAAGGCTCGAGTACAATCATCGCCAGCAGCACCGCCATCGCGCCGGTGGGCACCAACTTTGTCTCGTTTACCTTTCCGGCCGGCACGAGTGTTTCCGGCGGCTCGGTGCTCCGCCTTGTCATCAACACCACCAACACCCTGGGCGTCCGATACAGCACCGCCAACCCGTACAGCGGCGGCGATGCCAACTTCCTGACCGGCGCTGATCTGGTCTTTTCCGTCGTCTTTCGCGCCGAGGGCTCCTTCGCCTCTTCGCTGCCGCTGCAGATCTCCAACTTCTCGACCGATCGGCTCTTTTCGCTCACCGGCGGCGCAACAAACGGATACGTCACCCTCGCGATTGAAAACGAAACCGGCACGTTCGGCGCCGGCCGCTTCCAGTTCCGCGCGACGGGCACCGGCGCGACCGAAGGCGCCGGCAAGCTTCGAATCAAGCCTGCCAGCGGCCTCAACACCGCTGGCCTGACCATGCTCTCCACCGGTGAAGTGGGTGTGAACGTCACCGCCCCGCTCTCACGCCTTCATGTCGATGGCGATCTCCGCGTCACCAACGGCTCGATCATCATCCCGCCCACGACGCGCACCCTCTCGATCCCCGCGATCGCCTTCACACGTCAGGATCCGACCGTTGGCCTGGTCTTCAATGCCAACGGTGGCGTGTCTGGTGCCAGCGCAAGCGGCACCTTCTTTCTGCACGCGCCGCTCAATCTGCCAGATGGTGCCTCCATCACCGCCCTGCGGCTGCACTGCGTGGACAACGGCACGATCAGCGCCGCCACCGCCGTCATCATCGCAACCGCGAAGACCTCCGAGACCACCTCGACACGCGCCACCGTCTCGTCGACCGGTGCGTCGACGGGCGTGCGGACCTTCAGCACGACCGCAAGCCCCGCGACCGTTGACAACGACGCCGACATGTTCTCGCTCCGCGTGAACTGGAACACGATCTTGAACTCAACCGAGATCAGCATTCGCGGCGTGACCGTCGAGTACCAGATCGCCGCGCCGCTGCCTTGAGATCAGCGTTCTTCCCGCTCGTTGCGCCGGGCATGGGCCGCCTCGGCCCGTGCGCCACCGGGTGGGCGTCGGCCCGAAGCTCGCGCTTGAATCTGCGGTGACGCAAAAACACCGAGTCCCGGATTGCTCCGGGACTCGGCGTGGTGTGCGAGAATGAAGAGTTCTGTCGATCCCTGCCCGTCGTGCTCAGCGGCGGCGACGACCGGCGACCAGGCCCGCCAGAGCGAGCATCGCGCCAGCGCCCGGCGCGGGGACGAAGCCGATGTTGGCTCCGGCGCCGTCGCCGCGGATGTGCGAGAAGTTCACGGTGATCGAGGTCAGGTTCGCGTCGTTGATCTGAACAACGCCCAGAGCGGTGTTCCAGTGCGGATCTGCGCCGCCGGCGCCGGTGACGGAGTTGTTGAGCGTCCA
Source organism: Phycisphaerales bacterium (assembly GCA_022843565.1). GTDB lineage: Bacteria > Planctomycetota > Phycisphaerae > Phycisphaerales > UBA1924 > JACVCS01. Next base: position 3,731 of record JALHNK010000173.1, on the reverse strand, counting down.
GGTGCCCGGCCCGCCGGTGAACTGGTTGAGGCCGTAGTTGCCGCCGCCGGTGTAGTCACCCAGGAACGTGCCGTTCTGGTTGACGGTCGCGGTGGTCATGCCGCCGCCGAAGCTGGTCGTGCGGCCCAGGCCCGCGACGCCGACGTAGATCGAGTTGGCCGGGACCGGGTTGGACCAGCTGAACGTCACGCGCCACGGCACACCCACCAGCGGATCCGGGCCGCTCTGCAGCACGGCGCCGAACTGCTCCCAGTTGTTCCAGGTGTACGTGTCGGGCCCGGCGACCACGCTGCCGGTGGGCAGCAGCGGGTTGTTGCCGCGGGCGTGGAAGAAGACCGACGGGATCGAGTACGTCACCGTGACGTTGCCCAGGCCCGGGAGGTTGTAAATCGAGCCGTTGGGAACGGGGCTGCCGAAGGCCGGGGGCGACATCTGCAGCCAGTCGATGTTGTAGATCGACGCGCTGGCGCTGGGGGCCAGCGTTGATGTCAGGGCGGCCAGGGCGAACAGGGACGCTGCGGTGCGAAGTTTCATCTCTCTCTCCTTGATGGTGCCCGAGCGAACTGCGCGGGCGTGGACTTGAACACGAGGGCGAACGCGTGGGCGGGTGCGGTGAGTCGCGGCCTTGAACCGAACCCAGAGACACCCGACACGAAGACTTGCCGCCAGCGCTCCGAACCTTGCAGCGTGTTGGAAAAAATCTGAGTCGCAAGTCGCGAGGCGCGAGTTGGGACAGGGGACGTGTACACGGAGCAGACGGAGGGGCGCGGAGGTACACGGAGGAGAGGGGAGGGAGGGGGGGGGAAACGTGAACGTGAACGTGAAACAAAACAAGAAAGGCCCCCGGGGTCGCCCGGGGGCCTGCGTTGTTTTCTGTCTGCTGACAACTGACCACTGACAACTGAACACCCGCGGCTTGCCGCCCCCCCCCACACCCAGGGGCCAGGGAGGGACGGGGGTGGGGCGGATTGGACCCGCGATTGGGTGCCGTCGGCGGACCGGCGAACCCTTCCCGGCGCTGATCGCTTGGGGGTTTCACTACCATCGCGCCCCCGAAAACGCATCTCGAACCCGGCTTTTACCTTATCGGGGGTGAAATCAATGGCCTGATCTCGACTTTGCTTCTATTTTGAAATGGGCGAGTTCGGGCTGTTTCGCGAGACGTTCGCGGGCCGCGGCCTCGCCACCACGGTTGGTGCTGATGCGACGAGGAATGTCGCCGGACCCCGACCGCAACTTTGCAGGAGAGAGAGCATGAAGAGTGTCATCGCATTGATCGCTGTCGCCGGCCTCACCGCCGCGGCCACCGCCCAGAGCGGGTTCACCCTCACCGCGGGTACCGCGACGTACTCCACCGCGTCGTTCAACAACCCCTACGCCAGCTGGGCGACGACCTCGTCGTCGGCCGCCACGGCGCTGACGGTCTCGGGCGCCAGCAGCCGCACCTCGGCCACCGCGTCGATCCGCCACGACACCTGGGGCTTCCGCTACACCGGCCAGGGCCTCTCGTCCAACGTCAACACCTTCGCCAGCCAGGGCTTCGGCAACGGCGTGACCGAGACCGCCGCCGGCGGCAACGGCACCTGGACTCGCAACGGCATCGGCAGCAGCGCCGGCGGCCTGTTCAACGCCCGCTTTGAGTTCGCCCTCACCCAGCCGGTGGCCAACAGCGCCCTGCTCCAGATCACGCTGACCATCACCAATCCCAGCACGACTAGCGCCCTGGGCCTGCGTCTGTTCAACTCAGTCGACCACCAGCTCCTGGGCACCAGCGCCGGCGATGCGCTGGACCCCACGCTCCAGAGCTTCGGCAGCCTCGTGGGCATCCGCTCGGATCAGTCCTCCGGCGGTAGCAGCATGTACCTCATCCACTACGCCGACAACCCCGGCACCTACCGCGGCGCGACCCCGGCCAACGTCTACACCACCAGCAGCGGCGCCGCCAACAGCGGCAACGGCGGCCTGCACAACAACACGATCAACGTCCCGGCCGCCGCCGACGCCGCCTCGGGCTACTCGTGGGACGTCACCATCGCCGCGGGCCAGTCCCGCTCGGTCACGGCGTACTACTCGGTCAACTACACGATCCCGACCCCGGGCGCCGCGGCGCTCCTGGGCGTCGCGGGCATGGTGGCGACGCGCCGCCGTCGCGCCTGATCGCCTGACCGCACATCGCAAATCTCACACGCACGCCCCGAGCACACGCTCGGGGCGTGTCTTGCTTTTGGGCGAGGGAAGGGCCGAGGTTTGAGGGCCGAGGGCCGAGGGGGGAAAGGCCAACATGAACGCGAACATGAACATGAAAAGAACGAAAAAGCCCCGGGCGTGCCCGGGGCCTGCTTTGTTTTCTGTCTGCTGACAACTGATCACTGACAACTGACCGCTGGCCGCCGCGGCTTGCCGCTTACGCCGCCAGCTTGACCTGCGTCCCATCCTCGCCGCTCACGCCGGTGATCGCGAAGTTCCCCCCCGCGCCGCTCGCGCCTGCCCCGCCACCGATGCCGAAGCTCACGGTGAACTGCGCGGGGTTGCCGCGGGCGGTGGAGCGGACGGCGGTGACTTGGTAGGTGCAGGGCGATGAGCCCCCGGGAATCGTTTCGTCGGTGAACGCGCGGACGCCGGTGGCGCCGACGAAGGTGAAGGGCGCGCTGGCCGCGGAGCCGATGCGGCGCTTCACTTCATAGATCGTGCCCGAGGTGCCGCTGGGGTTGTTACATTTCCACTTCAGCTCCACCGCGCCGTTCTGCAGCAGCCCGACCGTAAACTCAAACGGCGTGCCCGGCGGCGGCGTGACGCCCGGCGTGGCGGGCGCGGGGATCTGCGCATCAACATACACCTGCGCGTTGTCGGTGGTCTCGGCGTAGTTCTTGATCAGCTCGATCATGTCGCTGCCAGCGCCCGGCCCGCTGTGCATCGCGCGGACGCGCTCATAAAAACTCAGCGTCGCAGCCTTCGAAGCCTGCCGCGCCGCCTCGGCGGCGTTGTACGCCGCGCGGGCCTGCGCCGTCAGCGTCGCCAGGGCCGTGACTTGTGCCGCAGTGAGGCCGATTTTTGTCGGTCCCGCTTCCCACGGGTCGATGTGCGATTCGTAGAACTCGAGCTTACCGAGACGGGTCGTCGGGACGATACTCATGACAAACTCCTTGGCGGACGCAGCCCACCGCGAGGCGGGGGCCGCTGGCCGAGAGGACAATGCCGAGTGTCGCGCCACTCACACGAGAAGCCGAGCCCGGCGGTGAAGGTGAGAGATTCGACGTGTCCGCAGCCCGACTTCAGCGAACGCGCCGAACACTCAACAGAATTGTGCATTGTGACGGCACGAGGTGCGATTTTCACGCCATCACGCGTGATGTTCGGACGCCGTCCGCCGCCCGCACGGCCCTCTACAGCTCTCGTGGAGCCCTTCACAACGACCGTGAAGCCCTTTGCAACGATCGTAAAGCCCTTCACAACGATCGTGAAGCCCTTCACGACGATCGTAAACCCCTTCACAACGATCGTGAAGCCCTTCACAACGACCGCAAAGCCCTTCGCGACGACCGTGGAGCCGGGTACGGATCCGCACCCAAGGAGCCGGATCAGTCGCACAGGCCAACAACTCGTGATGATCCGTGCGACGCCCCCCAAAGTACAGCCTTGGGCCGTGCCCGAAAGCCGCAGCCCCGGCGGTGGCCGGGGGCACGGTGAGTTGATTGAGTTACGAACGGCGGCGACGTGCCGCCATCAGCCCG
>JALHNK010000172.1 GCA_022843565.1 Phycisphaerales bacterium | reverse complement strand
TTGTTGAGATCGCGGCCTCAGGGGATGCACGGCGCGGCAAACTCTGTATGCTTCTGGAGCTTCTCCCGCGCGGTCGGTCCGTCGCGCGGGCCAACGCGATGGCGTTCTGCCAGCGCTCGTGTGAAGCGTTGGTGATCACGATGCGTCGCATCGCGATCGCCGGGAGCATTCCGATGTCCAAAGCCCGTGCGTTCACGCTGATCGAGTTGCTTGTCGTCATCGCCATCATCGCGCTGCTGATCGGCATCCTGTTGCCGGCGCTGGGCAAGGCCCGCGACACCGCCAAGGCCACGATCTGCACGACCAACCTGCGCCAGGTTGGCATCGCGTTCAACACGTACGCCAACGACAACAAGGAACAGGGTTGGGAGACCGGAAGCGGCGCTCCGATCTTTCGCTTCTGGTACGCCGCGCCGCGGAACCAACTGCAGCCAGCCAGCGCGACGAACCCGATCCAGCTCGGGCCGGCGCTGCGGTATTTGAACCTCTCTGACAAGCCGCTGGAATGCCCGACGAACAAGCGCCAGACGGCGACCAAGACCACCAGCAACTCCAGCGACCCGCAGTGGGCCGACCCGCAGAACTCGGTGCAGAGGGTGCTGTGGGACGAGTATCTGTCGTCGCGTGCGTTGAACTTTGATTACACGATCGCCTCGGGCGCCAGCGGCCTGCCGCTGTACACGCAGACGCGCGTCGCATGGGACAACCGTGCTCGCACGCTGACGGTGCAGGCGATGCGTCAAGCGCCCACCGCGACCTCCGCGGTCTACTTCACCTCGATCCCGATCTACTTCGAAGAAGACACCGAGTGGTGGAACGGCAAGAGCGTCGACGGCCTCTTCAGCAACTGGGACCAGATCGCCACGCGACACTTCCGCAAGGGCAACATCCTGTTCCTGGGCGGGCACGTCGAGCCCTTCGAGCCCTCACGCGGCCCCGACCCCATGACCCAGAACGACGTCGGCGATTTCACCGGCAACGACATCTGGGCCAGCAAAGCCGGCCGCTGGTTCCAATACGCCCCATCCTGGCCGGCGACGCCGAGACCGTATGGCTGGGCGAAGAATCCGCGGCCTTGAGGAGGCGTGAGGCTTGGTCTGGTCTTGGGGCCGCGGCAGCCGTCATCACGGACGGGCGTCGTAGCCCAGCCCCGCGGGTGGTGTCTCGGCGTCTTCTCTATCGAAGAAGTAGCCCGCCCCAATGTGCTTCCGAATGTCGCGCCTGCGCGTAACGACCTCCGGCAGATTCCAATCATCGGGGCGCTCTCGCTGGACCAGCAGCACACCATTGCCGAGAGCTTCAACCTTGGTCGCGGGCGCCGAGAGCAACTTCTGTCGATCGAGGACGCCCGTCAAGTGCGTGCCGAAGTAGTTCAGCCAGTAAATCCCCGGCAGGTACTTCGAGTAGTCACGACCGATCGCGGCCACGCCGTCGCTGCGGTCCATGTTCAATGCTTCGTACTCGTCATCCATCACGGCAAACGCGTACTCAGGATGGACATCACGGCACCCCGCCACAAAGCAGTCGTACGCCCAGTCGGCGAGCGGGCGTCCCTCAACGCGTGGAGCCAGAATCTGCACGCTCACACAATTGTGAAACTGAATCAAACCATCAACGCGTCGCCAGATTCCTTTTAAAGCGGAATCTACGATAATTATTAACTGCCCGTTCGCTCCGTTCAACTCGTAGGAACCCTCCGCAGCGGGGGCGTTTGCTTGATTCCCGAACAATCGGGCGCGTTCAGTACGCATGTAATCGGTCATCGAGAGGTCCGCCGCTTCCGAGAGCCAACGCGGATGACCGATGTTGATCGGGATCTTCTTGTCTTCTCGGCCGAAGACCGACACCGCGGCGCACCAATCCGGAGCGCAAGACTTCAGCCAGCCGATCAACGCACGCTCACGAGCATTGGTAAGCAGAAGCTCGGACCAACTAAAATTTATGAATGCTAGCATATTATAAAATGATTCCTACAGCGATGACTCTGGAATGGAGTATTTTGCCAGCAGTGCGCTCTGCACCACACTCCATTGTAGATCGTCAGAATGGCCTTGTTCGACCGGCAGCAGCAGCGATCTGTCGCACTGCGATTCCACGACGCTCGCTCGAGGCACGGGCTGCCGCTAGCGAGTCTGAAAAAACACAGCGACCCGACGCATCGCGCCGGGTCGCTTGTGACTTTACTCTTGACGAAGTCTGACGAACTCAGCCCTTCTTCTTCTCGCCCTTGTCAGTCTTCTCGCCCTTCTCTTCCTTCGCGTCGGCAGCTTTGCCCTTGGTGTAGGTGATCTCCATGATCTTCATCTCCATCACCTTTCCATCGGGGCCGGGCATGCCCAGATAGAACTCCTGGCGGTGCTTGTCCTTGCTCTCAATCGTCATCACCTCGCGGAAGTCCTTGGGCTGGCCGTCGGTCGCGTCGCTGAACTTGCCCTTGAGCGTGAGGACCTTGCCGTCCTTGTCCGGGTTGCCCTTCATGACCATGATCGCGCTGCTCATCGAGTCGTACCAGACGCTCTCGAACTGCTTCTCGACGTTGTTGTAACCCATCGCCCCGCGGCCGTAGAAGAACTTACCCTGGTGCCGACCCTTGAAGTCGACCTCCATGAAGCGGCCGCCAAGGACGAGCTTGTTCTCGCAGGTGCCCTTGGACTCGCTCCACTGGCCGTCCATGCCCATTTCCTTGGATGTCGTGGTCCACTCGCCCTCGAACTGCTTCATCCACTCGTGCATCGGGCCGGGCTTGCCGGCCTCCTCCATCTTCTGAGCCATCGCCTTCTGCTCGGCCTCGGTGGGCATCCCCGGCATCGCCGGCTTCTCGGTCTTCGCCGGCTTCTCGCCCTGCTTCGGCGCCGGTGCCGCGGGCGCCTTGCCCTTGTCATCCGCAAAGCTCATCGCCACCGGACACGCCAGCGCACACATCGCCACGATCGAGAACAGCTTCTTCATACGTCACACTCCAATGTCAACACCGCACGCGCAACCTCGCCGGGCCGACGCCGAGCGACGCGCTCGGCAGAACACATCACTCGGGGACCGCTTCGGCCAGCAAGACCGGCACGCAGATCAAGAGTCTATCCGACATTCGGAGGCTGTGCGGGTAATCCGCAAACGTCGAGTGACGTGTACGATGGTCCACCGAGATTCGGGGACCGCACCGAGACTCCAATCCAAGGCCGATCGACAGACGAAGCCTCTGCGGCCTTCCCCGTTTTCGTTCACCGAGCCACATTCGTTCCGGTCGCACGGCCCGAGACGCACGCATGAACAGCCAAACCTCGTTCAACCTTCGCGAACTCATCGACTCCTCTGCGAACCGGGTCCTGGACCTCCACAGCGACTTCGTCAACCCGCAGTACGCCAAGGTGCTTCGCACGATCGGCTTTGACGTGAACTACGCCCGAGCCGAGGGCGCGTATCTCTACGACGACAAGGGGCAGCAGTACATCGACTGCCTCGGCGGCTACGCGGTCTTCCCGCTCGGACGCAACAGCCCCGAGATTCAGGACGCGATCAAGCAGGCGATGGACCTGCAACTGCCCAATCTGCCGGGCATCGGGCCCTTCAAGCTCGCGGGCCTCCTCGCCCAACGCCTGCTCGAGCTCGCGCCGGGCAACTTCGGCAAGGTGTTCTTCGCCACCGGCGGCGCTGAGGCCGTTGACGCCGCGATCAAGATGGCGCGGATCTACACCGCCCGACAAGGGCTGGTCTATTGCCATCGCGGGTACCACGGCCTGACCATGGGCGCGCTCTCGGTCACCGGCAACGCCGAGTTCCGCGAGGGCTTCGGCGACTTGCTCGCTTCGACCGTCGAGATCCCGTTCAATGACCTCAGCGCTCTGGAGCGGGAACTCTCGACGGGCCGGCACGCCGCGTTCATCGTGGAGCCGATCCAGGGCAAGGGCGTGAACATGCCCAGCGAGAACTACCTGCGCGAGGCGTCGATGCTCTGCAAGAAGCACGGCACGGTGCTGATCGCCGACGAGATCCAGGTCGGCATCGGGCGCACGGGCAAGTGGTTCGCCAGCGAGCACTTCGGCTGCGGGCGTCCTGAGCAGGGCGGCACCTGGCAGCCGGACATCTTCGTCGTCGCCAAGGCGCTCTCGGGCGGCTATGTGCCGGTGTCGGCGGTCATCGCGCGCGATGAGATCCATCGCGCCGTGTTCTCATCCATGGGCAACTGCAGCAAGATGCAGAACACGTTCTCAATGAACGATCTCTCGATGACCGTTGGGCTCGCGACGCTGCACTACATGCGGGAGCGTAAGACCTGCGAGCATGTCGCGCGCGTGGGCAACTACCTTGTCGCCGGGCTGCGCGATCGGCTCCGGCAGTTCGAGATGTTCAAGGAAGTCCGGGGCCACGGCCTCATGGTCGCCGTCGAGTTTCAGCGTCCGCAGAGTCTCGGGCTGCGGCTGGGCTGGGACATGGTTCACAAGCTCGATGAGAGCCTGTTCTGTCAGGCGATCCTGATGCCGATGCTCACGGACCATCGCGTGCTGGCGCAGGTCGCTGGCCACAGGCTCGATGTGATCAAGCTCATCCCGCCGCTGACGCTGAGCGAGGCGGACTGCGACAAGATCATCAGCGCGTTCGAGGCCACCGTCGGCGCGTGCCACAGCCTCGCGGGCCCGATGTGGGCGGTGGGCAAGAAACTCGCCGCGGCAAAGATGCGCACCGCCAACGTCTGAGCTTTGCTGCTTTGCTGCTTTGCTGCTTTGCTGCTTTGCTGCTTTGCTGCTTTGCTGCTTTGCTGCTTTGCTGCTTTGCTGCTTCGAGCTCTGAGCTCCCCGTCACGCGGCCTTGTTCTCGCCGCCACCCCCAGCGCTCGGCTTCCCGCCGCTCGTGCGCATCTGGTCGTATCGCTCGCGCTTGCTTGGGTCCTTCAGCATCGTGTACGCCTTCGTGAGCTTCGAGAACTTCTCCGCGGCGTCCGGTGCTGGGTTATGGTCCGGGTGCAGCTTCTGCGCCATCGCGCGATACGCGACCTGCAGCTCCTCCGTCGTCACGCTCGGACTCACACCGAAGAGCTCGTAAAGATCCTCGCAGAGCAGGCGTTGCTCAAGGATGGAGCGCGATTCGCCCGTGCCGGTCTCGCCCTTGGCCTTCATACTCTGGCTTGCGCCCGACCGGCGCGGACCCGGCTGCTGCCCGACATCGGCGAAGCCGTGCTGCGCAAGCGCCTCCACCGCCGCCGTCACTTCCGGCGAGAGATCCGCAAACTGGAAGCCCGCCGCCCAGCAGCCTTGCTTATCCGCAACGATCCACGCGACCTTCGCGGTGACGATCACCTGCTGAAACTGCGTGCTCAACCGCATCGAGATCTTCTGCCCGACCTCCAGCGGCGGCTTGCGCTGCGACACAACCTTCATTCCCGTCGACGAGAGATCAACGACATCACCAAACGGCGTGGCGAAGCCGTGCGGCCGATACCGCCGCGCCCGCGCCTTCTGCTCGCGCGCAGGCTTGCGAAAGAGCTGGCTGATCGAGGCGAAGATCGTCATAGTACCACTATCGGGCACCCGGCACCCGGCGAATACCCGAGGGCTCCCTGAAACCGGAGCCCTCGCGTCCGAGAACCGCCTCTCAAGCCGCCAATCCTGCGCAACCTGCCACCGTCCACAGCTCACGGCACCGTGAAGCCGCCATCCACGAGCAGATCCGTGCCCGTGATGAACGAGGCGTCATCCGAGAGCAAGAAGAGCACCGCCGCCGCAACCTCCGCGGAACTGCCGACACGCCCAATCGGATGAAGCGTCGCCATGTAGTTCTTCGCGTCGTTGTTCCCGCCGACAAACCGATCGAACATGTCGGTCTCGATCACTGCGGGGCTCACGGCGTTGATGCGGATCTTCTGCTTGGCCACTTCCAGCGCGGCACACTTGGTCAAACCA
>JALHNK010000171.1 GCA_022843565.1 Phycisphaerales bacterium | reverse complement strand
ACTGCATCTGCCCGCTGCCGAAGAGATCGCCGACGACCTTCATGCCTGCAAGCAAATGGTCGTTGATGATGTCCAGCGGCTTGTACTTGGCCATCGCCTCGGTGAGCGTGACTTGCACGCCTTCTTTCTCGCCATCGATGATGTGGGCCTGCAGGCGCTCTTCCAAGGTGAGGAGCTTCTGTGACTTCTTCGCGGCCCCAGCGCTCTCGGCGTCCTTGAACAGCTCGATGAACTTTGACAGCGGGTCGAAGGTCGTGTCGGTGATGCCGGACGGAAGGCCCGTGCCGCCCAGACTCGCGTCGCGCCGGTCGTAGATGAGGTCAAGGGCCGCGTCCCACTGCTCGGTCGGGATTTTGTTCTTGGGCAGGATCTTGCTGAAGTGCAGGATCGCGCTGGTGAGGCCGGCGACTTGCAACTCATGGAGGAACGCGCTGTTGAGCACGATGCGAGCGGCGGGGCGCAGGCCGAAGCTGACGTTGCTCAGGCCGACGGTGGTTTGGCACAGCGGCATCGCCTGCGAGATCCGCCGCACGCCCTCAATGGTTTCGAGGCCCGAGCGCCGGTCGCTGGCCATGCCGGTGCTGATCGGCAGGACGAGCGGGTCGAACATCAGGTCCTCGGGCTGCATGCCGTGGAAACCCGTCGCGCGATCGAAGGCCCGCTGCGCGATCGCGAGCTTGCGCTCGGCGGTGCGGGCCATGCTGGCCTCTTTGTCCTCATCGATCGAGCCGATGACAAGCGCAGCGCCGTACGTCGTCGCGAGTCGGCAGACCTCGTCGAACTTGTGCTCGCCATCCTCGAAGTTACCCGAGTTGATGATGCACTTTCCCGGCGCGTGCTTGAGGCCCGCTTCGAGCGTCTTGAGCTGCGTGCTATCGAGCATCAGCGGCACGTCCACCTGGCGCACCACCCGCTTGACGACCTCGCCCATGTCCCTGGCGTTGTCGCGCCCGGCGTAGTCCACGTTCAGGTCCAGCACGTGCGCCGAGTCGTGGCGCACCTGCTCGCGGGCCAGCGAGACGATGCCGTCGAAGTCCTCGGCCTCCAGCAACTGCTTGAACTTCTTGCTGCCGCTGGCGTTCATGCGCTCGCCGATGATCAGGATCGAGTTGTCCTGGCGGTAGTCCTGCGGCTGGTAGAGGCTCGTCACGCCCGGTGTCGGGAGCGTCTTTGGCGTTGTCCCCGTTTGCGAGGACCTCCGCGAGCGTCGCGACTCCAGCGCCTCGTGCAGGAGCTTGATGTGCGCTGGCGTGGTGCCGCAGCAGCCGCCGACGATGCCGACGCCATCCTGCTCGACGAACTTCATCATCGCCTCGACAAACGGCTGCGGCTGCAGCGGATACTCGGTGCGTCCCTCGACGAGCACGGGCAGGCCCGCGTTCGACAGGCAACTCACCAATCGCCCGGCGCTGCGCCCGATGCCCCAGTGCTTCCCGAGGTAGTGGATGTGGTCGGCCATCTCCGCCGGGCCGGTGGCGCAGTTCAGCCCCAGCGACATGATCGGGTACTGGCTCAGCACACTCGTCGCCGCTTCGATCGACGTGCCCACCAGCATCGTGCCGGTGGTCTCGATCGTCACGCTCACCATGATCGGGATGTCGTCCACCGTCTTGTTGCGCTCGGCAAGGGCCGCGAGGATCGCGTTGATACCGCACTTGATCTGCAGCACATCCTGGCACGTCTCCAGCAGGAACGCATCGGTGCCGCCATCGATCAGCCCCCGGGCCTGCTCCCGGTAGCTGTCGAGCATCTCGTCCCAGTGCGTGTTGCCCAGCGTGATGAGCTTTGTACCCGGGCCCATGCTGCCGATCACAAAGCGCGGCTTGTCCTTGCTCGCGTGCTTGTCGCAGGCCGCGCGGGCCACCTCCGCCGCCATCTTGTTCAGCGCGTACGTCTCGGGCGTCAGATCAAACTCGCCCAGCACCAGCTTGTTGGCACCAAAGCTGTCGGTCTCCACGGCGTCCGCGCCCGCCGCCAGATACGCCTCGTGAATCTCCTGAATCACGTCCGGGCGCGACTTGACCAAGATGTCCGTGCAGTTCTCGCAGCCGCAGTAATCCTGATCGATCGAGAGATTCCGCGCGAAGATCTGCGTGCCCATGCCGCCATCGAGCATCAGCACTCGAGACGCGGCGTGCTTTGCAAACTGACTGGCCATCATCGAACTCCCACATCAAACCGTTGCGAACCGCCGGGCGTCAAGGCAGAGACGCCTCGCGAGTTGCCTGAACCGCAGACCGTCGAAACCTGCCAAAACTCTATCCATTTATTCGGATCAATGGATAGAGTAGACTCCTCGGTCGAAAATCGCCACTGCGAAGGGTCTAGAACCTCCCAAGTTCCGAGCTTGCCTACTCCCCGCCGCCTCCCCACTCGCCCGCCACCAACTCGCCGCCAACGCAGACGGTCGCGGCCCAACGCCGCTATGCCTGGCCTCACGGCTTCGCCGGTGCGGGTGCCGGCGGCGGCGCCTGCAACACGCGATCCGGCACCGGCAACGCCAGGGCCGCCTTCACCGCCTCGCTCAGCACCACCGCCAGCCCCCGTTGGCCCGCGGCACTCGGGTGCACATCGTCACGCCAGACGCTGGGGGCGTCGGCATCGTGCGCGCGGAACCAGGAATCCGTCTGGAAGACCGGCACATTGAGGGCCCCGAGCTGCGCGCCGATTTTGGCGTGCCCGATCAGGGGTGACTTCTTGATCTCCATCTCGCGCCGAAGGTGCTGCACGCCGACGACTCGGATGGAGTCCGTGCGCAGGCGTGTGACGATCGCGCCGATGGAGGCGAGGGTGCGGCCGCCGCGTTCTGCGGGTGGGTTGGTGTCGGTGTCTTGCGTCGGTGCGCCGCCGGTGAGTTTCTGGATCGCGCGGGGGACGTAGTTGGCCAGGCCTTCTTGGATCGCCAGCCACGGGCGCTGCGTGGGCATTTCGGCGCCGAGCGGGGCGTAGGTGGGCTCGTCGCCGTAGTCGATGGAGTTGAGCACGAGGATGCCGATATCGGCGTCGAAGGTGCCGTAGGCCTTGAGGTACTCCAGGACGTTGGTTGGCCCCCAGGAGCCGGCGGAGATATTGAGGACGCGGACGGGTCGCGCGAGTTCCTTCGTGAGCGACGCTTCGATGAGCGCCGTGGCGAGTTCGCGATCGTCGGTGGGTGAGCCGCCGTTGACGACGCTATCGCCCATGACCAGGATGCGGAGTTCGCGCGGGTCGGTCTTTCGTTGCTCGATGTCCGGCGAGCGCATGTGCCAGCGGTTCACGCTGAGCGTGTTGCCGAAACGCTTGTACACGCCCGGGCGCACGGCGTATTCCCACGTCGGGCTCGTGTCGTAGAGCGGAGGATCGCCCATGCCCACGATCGTGCGCAGAAGGACCTCGATCGCAACGGTTCCAACGAGAACGACGGCCCCCAGAACAAACAAAGCCCGACGGATTCGTCGGGCCTTGCGAGGTTTCGTACGTTCGGTCGTCGCGCTGGCGGGCGTGGAAAGGGCCATGGGCGCGTCCGATCTGTGCTCCGCAAGTTCGGCGAGTCGTCCGAGAGCGAGCCGGGGGCCCGTGCCTTCGCAGAGCCTCAGGCACGGCGTCCAAAGGCACGCGATTCACCCGACATCCGCACGCGACCGGGCGCTGCTCAGGCCTCGGCAGGAGCCGCGGCCTTGGGGGCTTCCTTCTTGGCGAAGTAGTTGCCCTGGAACTTCTTCTGGAACTTCTCGATACGACCCGCGGAGTCGACCAGCACGTTCTTGCCGGTGAAGAACGGGTGCGAGCCGGACCACACTTCGACGTGGATCTCGGGCACGGTCGCGCCGACGGTCATGACCAGCTCGCCGTTGTGGAAGACCTTGCAGTCGTTGTAGTACTTGGGATGGGTCTTGGACTTCATGGGGAGGCTCCGCGGGGTGATTCAGGGCCGAGATGCTAGGCGGGATGTTGTGGCAGGTCACGCCTGGGGCGAGATCCGAAGGCGTGTTCGAGATCCGGTCGGGTCACCTGTGAGCTGGCGGTCGCACGCCGCTTTCACTCGCCGCGCGAGAGCCGCTCTTGGACGGCTCGCAGTGCATCAAACGCCTGCATCGGCGTCATCGCGTCGAGCTTGAGCGCTCGCAACTCGGCGAGCGCCGGGTGCTGGACATACTCGGTGAACAACGAGAGCTGAGCGGGCGTTTCGCGTTGAGCCGCGCGGCCTCGCCCGCCCTTGCGGGCTGGCGTCGTCTCACCCGGCGTCGTCGCGGGCGTCGCGTCGATCTCTCCGAGCAACCCCGAGTGCTCCACTGTCAGCGACTCCAGCACCTGCTTGGCCCGCTCGATCGTCGCGGCGGGGACGCCCGCGAGTTTGGCGACGTGGATGCCGTAGGAGCGATCGGCGCGCCCGGGCAGGATGCGGTGGAGGAAGACGACCTGGTCTTCCCACTCGCGCACCGCGACCTGGAGGTTGGTGACCTTGCCGGGCATGAGTTCTTCGAGGCGTGTGAGTTCGTGGTAGTGCGTGGCAAAGAGCGTGCGCGGGCCGCGGGGTGACTGGGCCGTCGCCGCTCGGGACGCATCGGAATCCACAATGGGTGCATCACGCCCCGCGTCAAAGGTCGCGTCTGCTCCCCGGTTGCCGATTGCCGATTGCCGATTGCCGACTGGTCCCGCGGGCGGACATGCCAGCCGCTCGGTGATGGCCCAGGCCAGTGAGAGGCCGTCGAGCGTGCTGGTGCCGCGGCCGATTTCGTCAAGGATGACGAGCGAGCGCTCGGTGGCGTGATGTAAGATGCCCGCGGTCTCGGTCATCTCGACCATGAACGTGGACTGACCGGCAAAGAGCGCATCGTCAGCGCCGACGCGCGTGAAGATGCGATCGCAGAGGCCGATCGTCGCCTGCTCCGCCGGGACGAACGAGCCCGTATGCGCGAGCAGGACGATCAGCGCCGTCTGGCGAATGAAGGTGCTCTTGCCGGCCATGTTCGGGCCGGTGATGAGCGCCAGCGACGCGCCGTCCACGTTCAACGCCAGGTCATTGGGCACAAAGTCGCCTCGCAGTGATTCATCAAGCACCGGGTGGCGGCCCTGCGTGATTGAGAGCACCGGCTCATCGACGACGACCGGGCGCACCCACCGGCGGGCGGCCGCTTTGTCGGCGAAGCAGAGCAAGACGTCCAGCTCCGCCGTCGCGTCGGCGAATCGGGCCAGCGACGGGATCTCTGTCGCCGCGGCTGTACACAGCTCGGCGAAGATCGCCTGCTCGCGCTCCACCGCCCGGGCCTCGGCGGTGCCGACCTTCTCCTCGAAGTTCTTCAGCTCCGGCGTGATGTAACGCTCGGCGCTTGCGAGCGTTTGGCGGCGGGTGAACTCGTCGGGCGCGCGGGCCGCCTGAGCCTTGGGCAGCTCGATGAAGTAGCCGAACACGCGGTTGTAGCCGACCTTGAGATTGGTCAGCTCGTATCGCGCGATGAGCTGGGCCTGATATTCGCTGAGCCACGTCGCGGCGTTGGTCTGGAGCTGGCGAGCCTCGTCGAGGGCCGCGTCGATGCCGGCGCGGATGAGCCCGCCCTCGCGCAGGTGGACCGGGGGCTCATCGACGCACGTCGCCACGATCCGCTCGCCCAGCGGGCGCAGGCGGATGGCCGCGGCGGCGAGCTCCGCGTGCCAGGGCGCCAGCGCCGGATGTTCCGCCAGCGCCTCGGCCAGGCGCGGCGCACGCGTGATCGATTGCCCGAGCGCACCAAGATCACGCGGCCCGGCGCGCCCGACGCTCAGACGAGCGCCGATGCGGTGGACATCTTGCACGCCGTGGAGGAGGCCCGCGATTTTCGTGCCCAGTGCGCGATCGCTGACAAGGAGACCCACCGCGTCCTGCCGCAGGGCGATGCGTCCGGCATCGCAGAGCGGGCGGCAGAGCCAGTCTCGCAGAAGTCGCTTGCCCATCGCGGTGCGACAGGGGGTGCCG